>NZ_JBZEGG010000256.1:246-500 GCF_058313095.1 Pseudogemmobacter sp. TB195 | reverse complement strand
GGCGCAGGGCGCCGTCGGCGCTGTCCATTACGCTTCCGCCCTTTGCCGCGCCCGCCAGCTCGGTTTGCAGCCTGGCGATGTCCGCCATCACCGCATCCTGCTTTCCGTCGCTGGCCCCGGCTTCCGGCGCGCCGGCTGCTCCGGCCGGGCGCGAGGCGCTTTCGGCCGCCAGTTTGTGGCGAAGCGTCTGGCATTCGCCCTGGGCCTGGGCGAGGCGCTCGCGCAGGGAGCGGATTTCAGCTTCCAGCTTGCCA
>NZ_JBZEGG010000256.1:0-236 GCF_058313095.1 Pseudogemmobacter sp. TB195 | reverse complement strand
TCCCGGGTCTTTTCCAGGGCCGCGACCCGGTCAGCCAGGCGGGCGGCGTTGGCGCGGTGGCTGGCCAGGGTTTCCTGAAGCGTCCGCACCGCGTTCTGCTCAACCAGCAGCTCATCGGCGCGCCGTTCCGCCAGACGCTTCTGTTCGCCGGCCGCCGCCGAAATGGCGCTGATCCGCTGCTCCAGTTCGGCGATGGCCACGCGCTGGCTTTCGATGCGCTTGACGGCGTCAGCCTG
>NZ_JBZEGG010000255.1:0-501 GCF_058313095.1 Pseudogemmobacter sp. TB195 | reverse complement strand
GCATAGACAGGAGCAGCCGCTGCCTGACGCCGCGAGGTCGCGGTCTGAATGGCCATTGGAGCCCTCCTTACTTCCGGTATGCCGGGTGCCATTGCAGCGACAGGCGCTCCAGCAGCCGGGCGATGCTGTCGGCGGCCTTGCCGAGCAGCGCGTAGATAATGATCGACAGCATCACCACGTCGACCAGCAGGAACTCGCGCGCCTGCATCGCCATGTGGCCGATGCCGGATTCAGCGGCGATGGTTTCGGCGACGATCAGCGTCAGCCACATGATGCCAAGCGCATAGCGCAGGCCGACGAAGATCGACGGCAGCGCCCCCGGCAGGATGACCCGCCAGAACAGCTCGCCCTGTTTCATGCCGTAGATGCGGCCCATCTCCACCAGTTGCGGATCGACATTGCGAATGCCGTGCAGCGTGTTGATGTACATGGGGAAAAACACCCCCAGCGCCACCAGGAACAGCTTGGCGCCCTCATCAATGCCGAACCACAAAATGACCA
>NZ_JBZEGG010000254.1:0-501 GCF_058313095.1 Pseudogemmobacter sp. TB195 | reverse complement strand
CCTGCCCAACCGTTCGCTGGGCGCGCCGCTGTCGGTGGCCATTGGCCGGGCGGTTCGCGAGGCCGGGGCCCTGACGATCCGGCCGCCAGAGGGGCATCCCATCGCCGTGGAGCGCTATGGCCGGCTGTCGCGCAATATCGCCGTTTCGCTGGGCTGGTTCGACATTCACCACGATGACGATGGCGACGACGTCATCGTGCGGCCGATCGACGGGCTCGACCTGCGCACCAGCCTGACGCTGGTGCGCTTCCACGGCGAGCAGCGACCGGCCGCCGCCATGGTGTGGCAATCGGCGCGCCAGCTGATCGCCGGCGCGCCGGCAGCGCTGGATTTTTCGCGGCGCCGGCAACGGTTTTCGCAGGAAGACGCCTGAGGCGGTCCCGCGTCATCGACCCCGCATGGCGCAAGAAGGCCCGCGCAAGGAGGCAGGCGCAAGGAGGCCAGACAGATGGAACAACATCCCGGTCAGCGTGAACGGCGTGCTGTTCTTGCGCCTCAGGC
>NZ_JBZEGG010000253.1:0-501 GCF_058313095.1 Pseudogemmobacter sp. TB195 | reverse complement strand
ATCAGGAATGCAAGGATCCACGCCCCGAGCCGCCACACGCCCGTGGCCGCGCCGCCAGCCGGAATGTAGGGGCCGAGGCTTTGCTCCTCGCAGTCGACGCCATCGCGCATCCGCCGCAGCATGCGCACGAGCACCAGCGCGACGCCGGCGTTGATGACGGCGTCCAGCGCTGTCGCCGTGGCCCGGTCGCCGCCGCTGGCTTCCAGCACCTCGCCCAGCGCCCAGCCGGCCACCACCAGGCCGACGGCGGCCGTCAGCGCCCTGGCCACCGGCCCAGCGGTCTGGTCGGGAATGGCGAGAATGCGCCATTGCGGCGTGTTCGGCGCCAGCAGGGCGACGATGAGCCCACGCATGAGGGTGACGGCGACGATGGCCTGGAGCACCGAACGGATCAGCGGATCGACGCTGGCCGGGGTGAGGCCGCTGCCGTCGAGGCCGAGATAAAGCAGCCAGCAGCCCAGCGCCACGGCGGCCGTGTCGCTGACGGTGACGAAAAGGCCG
>NZ_JBZEGG010000252.1:0-501 GCF_058313095.1 Pseudogemmobacter sp. TB195 | reverse complement strand
CGGCGTTGATAGCCCGCCGCATCCATTTTCAGGCCATAGACGCCAAGCTCCAGATTGTCGTCGACGCTTTGGGACCTGAACAGCCGACGCCCCTCGGCCACATGCAGCAGCCCTGCCCCGACGATCGCATGCGGTTTGTCGCGGCTGATGGCGCGGCCGTTAAAGACGATCTGGCCGCGCGATGGCGTCAGCAGGCCGGAAATCGCCCGCAACAGGGTGGATTTGCCGGCGCCGTTGGCGCCGATCACCGAGACAATGGCGCCGCGCGGCGCCGACAGGGATACGCCGCGCACGGCGTCAACGCCGTGATAGGCCACGGAAAGCTTTTCCAGCTGAAGCAACGCGCTCACGCCACGCCTCCCAGATATGCCTCGAGCACGGCGGGGTTGTTGCGGATCTCTGCCGGCGTTCCCTCGGCCAGGCGGGAGCCAAACTCCATCACCACCAGCCGGTCGGTCAGGCCCATGACGAAGTCCATGTCGTGCTCAACCAGCAGAATCG
>NZ_JBZEGG010000251.1:0-501 GCF_058313095.1 Pseudogemmobacter sp. TB195 | reverse complement strand
ATCGGGCCCCGCCGGCATTGTCATTGTCGCGGCTCAGTTTCCGCCCTCGATCAGGCGGCGGGCGATGACCTGCGCCTGGATTTCCGCCGCGCCCTCGAAGATCGACAGGATGCGGGCGTCGCAGAGCAGGCGGCTCACGGTGTACTCAAGCGCGAAGCCGTTGCCGCCGTGGATCTGCAGGGCGTTGTCGGCGTTCGACCAGGCGATGCGGGCGGCCAGCAGCTTCGCCATGCCGGCCTCCAGGTCGCAGCGCTTGCCTTCGTCCTTGGCGCGGCCAGCGAAATAGGTGAGCTGGCGGGCGATCATCAGTTCCGCCGCCATCATCGCCAGCTTGTCGGAGACGCGCGGGAAGCTGATGATCGGCTTGGCGAACTGGATGCGCTCCTGGGCGTAGCGCAGGCCGACTTCCAGCGCCGCCTGGGCGACGCCGACGGCGCGCGCCGCCGTCTGGATGCGGGCCGCCTCGAAGGTCTGCATGAGCTGGCGGAAGCCTTCACCCTC
>NZ_JBZEGG010000250.1:0-502 GCF_058313095.1 Pseudogemmobacter sp. TB195 | reverse complement strand
CGGTCCGGGCAGAGGGCCTGGCCAGATCAGACTGGCCAGGCCAGACCGGCCAGATCAGATCGGGGGTCAGGTTCGGGCGGAGCAGGCGACGGCGGGCGTGGGCGAAACCGCCTGACGGGCGGCGGCGCCAAAAAAAACCGGATAACGCGCGGCGGCGTCATCCGGTGGTCAAGAGGCGGGGTCTGCAAAAATCCGCTCAGAACGGGTGAGCAGAAGGGGTGGTCCAACGCGGCGCCGGCAGGACCGGCAGCGCGGGACCAGGTCCCGTCATGGCGCCCCGGAAGCCAGGGCGCCTGACTGGCGTTAGTGGCGCTTGCCGTGCTTGTGGTGGTCCATGCCATGCGGAACGCTGGCGCGCAGCAACATGCCGAGGCGGCGCTTCTGGCCGTCGTCCAGGGTCTTGTAGAGCGGGTCGACCGCGTCGGCGAGCTTGCGCATTTCGGTGGCGCGTTCGGTGGCCATGTCGGCGCCCCGGCGCAGGCGCTCGACGAAGTCGCCCTTC
>NZ_JBZEGG010000249.1:264-502 GCF_058313095.1 Pseudogemmobacter sp. TB195 | reverse complement strand
CGATGCTGGCGCAGCGCACGTCGTTGCGCCGCCCCGGATTGCCGTTGGCGTCGGGAATGAACTTGGGCACGAGAAACAGCGAGATGCCGCGGGTGCCGGCCGGCGCGTCCGGCAGGCGGGCCAGCACGAGATGGACGATATTGTCCGTCATGTCGTGCTCGCCATAGGTGATGAAGATTTTCTGGCCGGTGATGCGATAGCTGCCGTCGCCGTTGGGAACCGCCTTCGTGCGCAGCGC
>NZ_JBZEGG010000249.1:0-254 GCF_058313095.1 Pseudogemmobacter sp. TB195 | reverse complement strand
AGGTCCGTGCCGCAGTGGGGCTCGGTGAGGTTCATGGTGCCGGTCCATTCACCGGCCACCAGTTTCGCCAGATAGGTCTGTTTCAGCTCCCCGGAGCCGTGGGCGATCAACGCTTCCACGGCGCCAGCGCTCAGCAGCGGCGCCAGCGCGAAGGACATGGCCGAGGCGTTCCACATCTCGGCGCAGGCCGCCTGCACCACCGCCGGCAGACCCTGGCCGCCCCATTGCTCCGGCGCGGGCAGGGCGTTCCAGCC
>NZ_JBZEGG010000248.1:0-503 GCF_058313095.1 Pseudogemmobacter sp. TB195 | reverse complement strand
CGATGATTCGAAATCGAATTCTTCAACCTTCTGACCGCGAACCACGACCACCCGGGTTTCCTCCGGGTGGGACGCGTCGATAAGCATCTTGTTGGCCATAGTGAACTTCCGTTGTCGCAAGCCCCGGAAAAAGCGCGCGCCTCCGGCAAGCGGCCAGAGACGGGATTCCCTTGTGTGGGCTGCGATTGCGCCAGACAAATCCGGAACTGGAACGGCCGGCGCATGATTGTGGAGGGGAACGAAGGAGGAGCGAAGGCCGCGCCGCGTCTGACAGCCCCGAACGACCGCCGCCGCAAACCTGTGCGGTCAATGGCAGATCGGACTGGGCCAGAACCCGGCGCGCGCCCATTAAAATTCCTCGTGACGCCACGCTGGCCAAAAGACCACGGGCAAATAACTGCTCGCAAGCAGCTGAAAAAACGCCCCGCCGCGATCCGGAAATGGGTCCGTCGTGCAGCCGCGTGGATCAAAAGACGCGGGGAGCGTCAAATCCTCTGGCTGTT
>NZ_JBZEGG010000247.1:0-504 GCF_058313095.1 Pseudogemmobacter sp. TB195 | reverse complement strand
CGCCATGATGCGCGTGCATGATGCGCGTGGCGGTGGACAGATCATCGGGACAGTCCCTTCGGGGCGTTGACCTGGTGCATGGCGTCGCTATGATCCGCGCCCAATGCCCCTGTGGTGGAATTGGTAGACGCGCTCGACTCAAAATCGAGTTCCGAAAGGAGTGCTGGTTCGAGCCCGGCCAGGGGCACCACCATTTCACGCCCGACGCCCAAGCGTCGGGCGTTTTTTGTGCGCGGGATTGCGGAGATGTCCGCCGCTTCAGGTCGCGTTGTTGTGAAACCGGCGGCCGTTACCGGGCGGCGGATCACAAATTGGCCGTTTGCCGCGACGCCGTATGCGTATATCTGCGCACTGAAGCGCGCCGGACGCCGATTCCGGCCCATGGCGCGTATATCCGGCAGCCCCGCAACCGGCCGCCGCCTGTTTTTGCAAGCGCAGCAAACGAGCTGCAGGGAGTTGGGCATGACCATTCGCCGCATCGAGAACGGCCCGCGCATGAGCCAG
>NZ_JBZEGG010000246.1:0-504 GCF_058313095.1 Pseudogemmobacter sp. TB195 | reverse complement strand
ACAACAGGCGGGCGCTCAACGGTATCTTGTGGTGGGTTGGCGCCGGTGCGCCCTTGGCGGAAATATCAGGGCGCCATGGTTCTTGCACAACGTGCATAACTGGTTTGTCCGGTGGCGAAAAAGCCGGGGTATGGGATTGACTTCTTGGAGCAATCTTCGAAGCTTACAGGAATTCTATTGTCATAATTGTCTCCACCTGTGTCCGCGCCCTCCAGCATGGGGCGAAGGAAAAAGGGGGGACGAAGGTGGCATGTGACGTTCCCGTGGCGGCCTCACGAGCAAAATTTAAGCGCTTGCCGATGCCAAAACGCTCGGACAAGCTTCGCCTCACTGGCTGACGGCAATGGCGGAGCGAAATGCCTGGGCCAATATCCCGCCCAAGTCCAATCGCAGGGCAGGCAATTCAGGGGGCATGGCCATCCCCTACGACTACGCTCAGGCTTCATTGATCACAGCCAGAAGATGACGGTCGCTGCGATCCATATGGCAGAGAAGAATGTATGA
>NZ_JBZEGG010000245.1:243-504 GCF_058313095.1 Pseudogemmobacter sp. TB195 | reverse complement strand
CCGCGCCGTAGCCGCCAGGCTGGAGGCGGCCGGCAAGCCGGTCGAACGGGTGCGCAGCGACGCGCCGGAAGCGGACGGCTGGTCGTGCGAGGGGACGCAGCTGCTGCGCCATGGCGTGGTCTTCGCTGACCTCGCCGGATCGTCGTCGTTGCGCGGCCGCCACAATGCCCAGAACGCCCTGGCCGCCAGCGCCGCCGTCGCCGCCCTTGGCGTCGATCTGGCGGTGATCGCCGCCGGGCTCGCCACGTTTCCGGGCCTCGC
>NZ_JBZEGG010000245.1:0-233 GCF_058313095.1 Pseudogemmobacter sp. TB195 | reverse complement strand
ACGATTCCAAGGCCACCAACGCCGATTCGGTGGAAAAGGCGCTGGCGGCGTTTCCATCCGGCGTGTTCTGGATCGCTGGCGGCAAGCCCAAGGCGGGCGGCATCGCTGCTCTTAACGGTTTGTTTGCCAGGATCAGCAAAGCCTATCTCATCGGCGAAGCAACCGAATCATTCGCCGCGACCCTCGACGGGAAAGTCGAATACGCCCGCTGCGGCGCCCTTGACCAGGCGCTT
>NZ_JBZEGG010000244.1:0-504 GCF_058313095.1 Pseudogemmobacter sp. TB195 | reverse complement strand
CGAAGCGCTCGCCGGCGGCGTCGATCATGGCGTAACTGCCGCTCATCACGCCGTGCGGCGTGCGCAGGGGGCAGCCGCTGGTGTAGGTGTAGGCGTCGCCCGGCGCGATATGCGGCTGCTCGCCGACAACGCCAGGACCTGTGACAGCTTCCACCGCGCCGTCGCCGTCAACGATACGCCAGGTGCGGGCGCGCAATTGCACGGGGCGCGGACCATGATTGGCGATCTGCACCGTGTAGGCCCAGAAGTAGTCGCCATGCCCCGGTGAGGACTGGTCCTCAAGGAAGCTGGGCGTCACCGTGACTTCGATGTCGTGAGTCAGTGCCCGGTACATGGCGCTCTCCACTCGCAAACGCACCCTGACAGGAGACGACATGCCCTCGCCGGGCCATATCGCCTCGCCAGCTCATCCGCCTCACCCGGCCCGGCGGGCCATGATCCCCTACGTTATATCCCCCCGACAAGGCCATGTCCGCCCCTGGGCCGGCTGGCCCTGGACCGGAC
>NZ_JBZEGG010000243.1:0-504 GCF_058313095.1 Pseudogemmobacter sp. TB195 | reverse complement strand
CGGATTCGACCCCTAATAGGCGTTACGACGGATTTCGAAGTCCCTGGGAAGATCGTCGTCAGGATTGCGATAGCGGTCCGCACCGACAACCCAGATCTCCTTGGAGCGGATGCGATCCCGCAATTGGGTGAGGACACAAAGCTCGTAGCTGATCCGGTTCACACGGCCATCGTTATCGATGACCGAACTGCGCCATCTGGCCGGAATAACCTCGTCAATCGGCACATCCTGCATCGGCACGAACCGGCAGCCATCATCGACCTTGCTCTTGATCCAATCCAGCGCCGCCAGAACCGGACGCCACACGGTGTTGTTCGACCGGAATTCCAGAACCGAAAGCAGGCTGGGCAGCATGCGCCGGTAATGATTGGCCCAGGACGAGCGCATCACCTTATATATGCGCCGGTCGAGAGCCCCTTTCGCCTGGCTCTCCTTGACGATCGCCGCCAGCTTGTCCCTGCCTACGATAGGGAAGATGACATCGCAGACGCGCCCCGCGGGCTC
>NZ_JBZEGG010000242.1:0-505 GCF_058313095.1 Pseudogemmobacter sp. TB195 | reverse complement strand
CGCCAGATCGCCCAGCAGGATCCCTGGCACTACACCATCGCCCGCATGGTCGACGCCTGTCAGGCCAATGGCATCAAGGCGTTTTATGGCCCGTTCGGCGATTTCTCCGACGCGGAAGCCTGCGAGGCCCAGTTCCGCAACGCCTTCCTGCTCGGCTGCGCCGGCGCCTGGTCGCTGCATCCCTCCCAGATCGCCATCGCCAAGAACGTGTTCAGCCCCGACAAGGACGAGGTCGCCTTCGCGAAACGCATCCTTGAAGCGATGCCGGACGGCACTGGCGCCGTGCTGCTCGATGGCAAGATGCAGGACGACGCCACCTGGAAGCAGGCCAAGGTGATCGTTGATCTGGCGAAGATTGTCGCTTCGAAGGACAGCGACTACGCGGCCCTCTACGGCCTCTGAGCGCGGCGCCGTTTGCCTGCCCGGGCGCGCCCATGCGCCCGGGATGGGGCCGGCGCGGCCAGGTGGGCTCCACCATTGCCTGGACGTATTTTCCTGGCGCGTC
>NZ_JBZEGG010000241.1:0-509 GCF_058313095.1 Pseudogemmobacter sp. TB195 | reverse complement strand
CCAAAAGCATCACAGTGACGACCGGCCCAGAAGGCAAGGCTACCGCCATTATTAACGCGTTTACCTGGTGCAGTGGTACGGTGTCGGCCAAGGTGGATTACAACGGGAGCCCCAACTTCGACAACGTTGATTACAATAGTACGGCGCCGGCCGGGCTTAAAGTTGACATAACTGACGTTGAATATTGTAAAATAAATGATCAAAATACTTGGTATCCGCCAAAAATGGAAGAGGTTAAAGTAAAAGATGGCAATGGTAGTGATGCGACCATTGAAGCATACGGTGTCCCGGCCACGAAAAATAGCTACGTGAAGGTCCACGTCCAATATACGTTGAACGATAGTCCGTGGGCTGGCTACGGACAGATCGTCTTTTCTGTCGATAGTAATGCTTTATTGTCGGGAAACATTTCACCCCCTAAATGGCAGAACACGGTCAGCGCGATGTACAACACGCCTGATGACAATTATATCCCGTCCGGTGAAAAATGGGCGGAGGTTTTCATGCAG
>NZ_JBZEGG010000240.1:0-509 GCF_058313095.1 Pseudogemmobacter sp. TB195 | reverse complement strand
GGAAGAAGCGGTCATGATCTGTTTCCTTTCAAAGCCGGTTGTATCCCGAATGGGGCCGCTACTCTGCGGCCTCCCTGATGGTCCCGACGATCCATTCATTCAGGCTCTTGCCCGATGCTGCTGCGGCAATGACTGCGGCGGCATGATCGTCAGGCGTGAGGCGGACATTGAACTTGCCGGAGAACTTCCGGCGCGGCTCGATGCCCTTTTCCCGGCACATTTCGAGATAGACGGCCAACGACTTGCGGCCTTCCTCGATCAGATTGTGGACGCTCTCGGCATAGAAGTCGGCCCCGCCATTGAGACCGACAAACTCGCCGCGCAGCATCTGAATCTCGGGATCAAAAGCGATAACCGCCTTCTCGCCATTGATTTCAACGACATTGTTCATGGCTTTACTCCGTGTTCGTCCAGCCATTTACGGATGCTGGCAACCGCACCTTTGTCCGTGTCCGGTGACGGATGCGGACGATGAAAGACGCGCACTTCGCCGAACAGGAACACACCAA
>NZ_JBZEGG010000239.1:0-512 GCF_058313095.1 Pseudogemmobacter sp. TB195 | reverse complement strand
CCGGCGGCTTTGTAACGCACCCTGCAAGCGTCAGCGATGTGAGGGCGATGACGAAGGCTTTCATGAGTATTTTTGAACCCTGGCTCAGTCGGTGAGCCGCTGGCTGGCGAAGCGGCGGCGATGCCGAAGCGGTATTGGGCCCTGATCTGGTGCGTTCCCCGGCAGGCCGGTTGCGGCGGGCGGGGGCCGGGCGTCGCACATTGACGCCATAAGCTGCGCCGGCGCAACATCGCCGGCGCCGGTGGCGCGGGCCTCAGGTTTCCACTGGGCCGCCGGTTTTCTTCCAGGCGCCGAAGCCGCCGTCGATGTGGGCGACGGGCTTCAGGCCCATTTTCTGGGCGGTGTCGGCGGCGAGGGCGGAGCGCCAGCCGCCAGCGCAGAAGAACACGAAGGTTTTGTCTTCGCCGAACTGCGGCTTGTAATAGGGGCTGGCCGGGTCGATCCAGAACTCCAGCATGCCGCGGGTGCAGGAGAAAGCGCCGGGAATCTTGCCTTCGCGCTCGCGTTCGCGC
>NZ_JBZEGG010000238.1:0-512 GCF_058313095.1 Pseudogemmobacter sp. TB195 | reverse complement strand
CCGCGCGCCGCCGTCGGTCACGATGGCGTCGAGCGCGCCCCGCAGCGTCGCCGGGGCCCACGCGTTATTGGCCAGATAGCGCGTCACGTCGATCACCAGCGCGACAAAGCCGCCGACAACCGCGAGAAAGCCCAGGAATCTCAGGATCGCGCGCATGTTCCTCTCTACCGTTGCCGAACCGGCATGCTCCCCGCGAAACGCCGGCGCCGGCAAGACAGTCGACGCCGCGGGGCGTGAAAAACCGCCGGTCGATCCACCGGCATTTTCAGACAGGCGCCCGCATCGACATACGCCGGATCAGGGAGGCGGGGCAAATGTCCGGCTGCAGGCGCGGCTTCCTCACGGCCTTCCTTTTTACCGCTTTCCTTTTTACCGCTTTCCTGGCGACAGCGTCGCCGCGGCAAGGATGGCCTTATCGCGCCCGGAGCGCTACATCCTCTGGCGCACAGGGTAAACGGGCGGGCGGAAGCCGCGTCAAGCAGGGGTTAGGGTAAGGATGGCCTGGTCGCCGC
>NZ_JBZEGG010000237.1:0-513 GCF_058313095.1 Pseudogemmobacter sp. TB195 | reverse complement strand
CCCTGGTAATTGGAGCCGCCCTCGCCATAAAGGGCGGTGGGGCGCTGCTGCATGCGCTCATAAACCAGCCGACCAACGATCTGACCATCCTCGATGATGAACGGCACGTCGCGCGAGCGCACCTCCAGCACCGCCCGGGCGCCGACGCCGCCGGCGGCGCTGTGACCAAAGCCCGGATCGAAAAAACCGGCGTAGTGGACGCGGAATTCGCCGACCAGCGGATCGAAAGGCGTCATCTCAGCCGCGAAATCCGGCGGCACGGTCACGGCTTCGCGCGAGGCGAGAATGTAGAACTGGCCGGGATCGAGGATCAGCGCGCCAGAGCCATCGGCGTGCAGGGGCTCCCAGTAATCGGCGACGGCGCAGGCGGCGATGCGGTCCACGTCTACAAGGCCGGTGAAGCGCCGGGCGCGATAGCCAATCAGCCTGTCCGCGCCAAACCCCGCCAGATCGACGCTGACGGCGACGCCGTTCTGGAACGAGGCGGCGGTCCCGTCCACCACCGGCTCGCGC
>NZ_JBZEGG010000236.1:0-515 GCF_058313095.1 Pseudogemmobacter sp. TB195 | reverse complement strand
ATGGTGTTCTCGCTGGCGCGCTGGCACAAGGCCGGCAGTTTCTTTCACCCGCTGTTCCAGGTGCTGCTCGTCGGCCTCAACGGGGCCTTTCTGACCGGCGACCTGTTCAACCTGTTCGTGTTCTTCGAGATCATGCTGGCCGCCTCGTACGGCCTGGCGCTGCATGGCTCGGGGCACGCCAGGGTGAAGGCCGGGCTTCACTATATCGCGGTCAATCTCGTCGCCTCGTCGGCGTTCCTGATCGGCGTCAGCCTGATTTATGGCGCGACCGGTTCGCTCAACATGGCGGACATCGCCAGCCGCATCGGCGATCTCGACGCGCATGGGGCCATGCTGTTCCGCGTTGGCGCGGCGGTGTTGGGCGTGGCCTTTCTGGTGAAGGCGGCGATCTGGCCGCTGGGCTTCTGGCTGCCCACCACCTACGCCGCCGCGGGGCCGCCAGTGGCGGCCATGTTCGCCATCATGACCAAGGTTGGCGTCTACGCCATCCTGCGCCTTGGCCTGCTGTTCACGCC
>NZ_JBZEGG010000235.1:0-519 GCF_058313095.1 Pseudogemmobacter sp. TB195 | reverse complement strand
CAACCCGGTGGCGGTGGCGACGCCCTGCCATCGCATTATCCGCACCGACGGCGATGTTTCCGGCTATCGCTGGGGCGTGGCCCGCAAGCAGGCCCTGCTGGCGCGGGAGCGGGCGGCGGCGGAGAAAGAGGCGGTGGAAGAAGAGGCGGCTGGGCGGGAAACCGCCGGCGGCGGGGTTGCGGCCCCTGCGTCACGCAGGCAATCCCGGGCCGGACAGGGCGCCTCCAGCCCGTGAGGCGCGGCCAGAGCGATGAAATCAATGTTTATCCCCATAGGGATACGCGATAACCGCGCCCCCTTTCCATGACGGTTTTCCGCCATCAGGCGCAGGAGTCAGGCGGCCCTGCTGCCTGCCTCCTGCGCCTGCTTCTTGCTCTTGACTCCTGCCTGTCAGGCGGCGCTATAAAGAACAAATGGAGAACAATATCGCCTCATGCCTGACCGGGACAGAGCCGCTGGACGGAGGCCCCTCCGCGCGCCCGTCTCCGCTGCCGCTGCGGGCCGGAAGCGACAGGCGCC
>NZ_JBZEGG010000234.1:0-519 GCF_058313095.1 Pseudogemmobacter sp. TB195 | reverse complement strand
CTCGTCCATGTTGACGTCGATGATCTGGGCGCCGTTGGCCACCTGATCGCGCGCCACGTCGAGCGCGGCGGCGTAATCGCCGGCGGTGATCAGCTTGCGGAACTTCGCCGAGCCGGTGACGTTGGTGCGCTCGCCAACATTCACGAACGGAATGTCGTCGGTGAGGGTGAATGGCTCCAGGCCCGACAGCCGCAGGCGGGGCTCCACTTCGGGCGCGATGCGCGGCGCCTTGCCGGCCACCGCCCTGGCGATGGCGGCGATATGCGCCGGCGTGGTGCCGCAGCAGCCGCCCACCACGTTGACCAGGCCGGAGGCGGCGAATTCGCCCACCAGCGCCGCCATGGCCTCCGGGCTCTCGTCATACAGGCCGAATTCGTTGGGCAGGCCGGCGTTGGGATAGGCGCAGACCAGCGTATCGGCGACCCGCGACAGCTCCTGGATGTGGGCGCGCATTTCCCGGGCGCCGAGGGCGCAGTTGAGGCCGATGCTGAACGGCCGGGCGTGGCGCAGCGAGTTCCA
>NZ_JBZEGG010000233.1:0-519 GCF_058313095.1 Pseudogemmobacter sp. TB195 | reverse complement strand
CTTCCGCTCAAGGACCAGCGAGAGGTCATGGAGCGCCCGTTCTTCTCGCTCCAGAAGCGCAAGCGGCTGAAGCCGATCGAGTATCGCAGCCCGGATGGCGACGCCTGGGTGCGCGTCCAGGCCATCCCTGACTATGGCATGGCCACGATCTGGGATGCCGATATCCTGATATGGGCCGCGTCCACGCTCAACCGCATGAAGCAGCAGGGGCTGAACGATCTGCCCCGCACGCTGACGACGACGCCCTATGACCTGCTGCGGGCGATCAAGCGCAGCACAGGGGGCAGGGACTATCAGGAGCTGCAAGCCGCGCTTCTCCGGTTACAGACGACTTCGATCACGACTTCAATCCGCGCGACGAAGCGCCGGCAGAAGGCCGGCTTCAACTGGCTCGACAGCTGGACCTTCGACACCGACGCCGAGACGGAGCAGCCGCGCGGCATGACGCTGACCCTCTCGGATTGGGTCTATGAGGGCATCGTCAACGAGAAGTCGCTGCTCACCATGCACCCCGACTAT
>NZ_JBZEGG010000232.1:0-519 GCF_058313095.1 Pseudogemmobacter sp. TB195 | reverse complement strand
GGCGGCGAGGATGTCATCGCGACCCCAGGGGGTGTCGAGGCCATTGGCGCGGATGATGACCTCGCGGGGGCCATAACCGCCGGCCTTCACGGCGCCGCACACCTGGTCACGGGCGCTGGCCTTGGCGTCAGGCGCCACCGCATCTTCCAGGTCAAGAATCAGCGCGTCGGCCGGCAGGGTTTTCGCCTTCTCCAGCGCGCGGGCGTTCGAGCCCGGCATGTAAAGAACGCTGCGGCGGGGGCGAATGGCGGTCATCAGAAACTCCTGGCGTGTGTGGTCGCCGTCCTGTCCGGAACGGCGCGTGTTTCTGGAGGTGTTTGTGCCGGATTTCCGCAATTTCGCAAGCCTGGCGCCGGAGCCATTCAGCCGGGATGCTTCAGGGCTTCGTCATGGGGCCAAACCATGGGGCCAATTCATGGCGTCAATCCGCGCATGGCCGCACACGTTGGGGGGCGCAGGCGGGTGCGGACGCCGACGTCTGCTATTGCGCCGGCAAATTCCACATTTTTCAATGGTGCA
>NZ_JBZEGG010000231.1:0-520 GCF_058313095.1 Pseudogemmobacter sp. TB195 | reverse complement strand
CAAGGTCCGGGACCTGCTCACCGATGACGGCGTCGCCGTGGTGCACGCCATCGGCCGCTCGGACGGCCCGGGCGCCACCAACGCCTGGATCCAGAAGTACATTTTCCCGGGCGGCTACTCACCGGCGCTGTCAGAGGTGCTGCCGGCGCTGGAGCGCGCCGGCCTGATCGCCACGGACATCGAAATCCTGCGCCTGCACTATGCGGAGACGCTGAAGGCGTGGCGCGAACGCTTCAACGCCAACCGCGACGCCATCCGCGCCCTGTACGATGAAAAGTTCTGCCGGATGTGGGAATTCTATCTGGCCGGCTCGGAAGTCACCTTCCGCTACGGCGGCCACATGGTGTTCCAGATCCAGATGGCGAAGAAAGTGGACACGGTTCCCCTGACCCGCGACTACATGTTCGAGGCGGAACAGCGCCTGCCGCTGTTCCCCGAGGGCATCGCCACCCCCCAGCCAGCCTCACTGCCGCCTCGCCCGGCGCCTGCGATCGACGAACCCGCGGCGCCGCAGCCTGCA
>NZ_JBZEGG010000230.1:274-521 GCF_058313095.1 Pseudogemmobacter sp. TB195 | reverse complement strand
ACCATCTCTTCCAGCCGGCGTTTGATGGTCTGCTGGGCGTCGCCGTTGAGATAGTGGAAGGAAAGCTCTTCAAGCTCCTGCCGCATCTCCTGGATGCCCATGCGGCCGGCCAGCGGCGCATAGATGTCCAGGGTTTCCTGGGCGATGCGCTGGCGTTTGTGCGGCGGCACGAACTCCAGGGTGCGCATGTTGTGCAGCCGGTCGGCCAGCTTCACCAGCAGAACCCGCCCGTCCGCGGCGATGGCGA
>NZ_JBZEGG010000230.1:0-264 GCF_058313095.1 Pseudogemmobacter sp. TB195 | reverse complement strand
CTGCGCCTTGCGCGAAACGAAATCGAGCTTCTTGATCTTGGTCAGACCATCGACCAGCGCCCCGATCTCCGCGCCGAACAGCCGGTCGATCTCCTCGCGGGTGGCGTCGGTGTCCTCGATGACGTCGTGCAGGATGGCTGCGACGATGGTCGCGTCGTCCAGCTTCATGTCGCAGAGAATGGCGGCGACAGCGAGAGGATGGTTGAAATAGGGGTCGCCGGAGGCGCGCACCTGGCTGCCATGGGCGCGCATGGCGTAAACATA
>NZ_JBZEGG010000229.1:0-521 GCF_058313095.1 Pseudogemmobacter sp. TB195 | reverse complement strand
CTGCTCGGCGATGATGCGGTTGGCGAGCTGCTCCGCCGACATTTCCAGCGAGAAGAAGCCAACGACGCCGCCGTTCACCGATTCCAGCACGCCGTCCTGACGCCGCTCCGCTTTCCACGCCTTGGCGACGTTGAAGGCGATATTGGTGACCAGCGAGGTTTTGCCCATGGCGGGGCGCCCGGCCAGGATGATGAGGTCGGAGCGTTACAGGCCGCCCATCTTCTGGTCGAGATCGGTGAGGCCGCAGGAAATGCCCGAGAGCTTGCCGGCGCGTTTGAAAGCGGCGGCGGCCATGTCGATGGCCTCTGTCAACGCGTTGCCGAAGGGCATGAAGCCGCCGTCGTACCGGCCGGTTTCCGCCAGCGCGTACAGCTTGCGCTCCGCTTCCTCGATCTGGTCGCGGGGCGAGGCTTCAACCGGCGCGTCGAAGGCCAGGTTGACCATGTCGCTGCCAACGGCGATCAGCTCGCGGCGGATGGCCAGGTCATAGATGGCGCGGCCGTAATGCTCGGCGTTGATGA
>NZ_JBZEGG010000228.1:0-521 GCF_058313095.1 Pseudogemmobacter sp. TB195 | reverse complement strand
TGTTTCGACGGTGATGGCGCCAGTCGGGGTGCCTGATTTCGATGAAGTTTTGATGGTCGCGCTCATCCCTTCACCTCCCCGCCCACAGGGGCGGTTTCGGACGTGGCCCATGCCGCGATCTCGACGGGGCCGGTGCTGTCAAACCTCCACGCGACCGGCGAAAGCCTATGCGCAACCTGCCAATCGTCTATGGCGGCGCGGACGCGGGCTTGCAGATCAAGGTTCACAGCGGGCAGGAAGTCTAGGAGCGGATCGCCATCCTCGTTAGCCATGTCGTAGAGGCTTTCCTCGGCCTGTTCGATAAAGCTGGCCTGATCGAAGGACAGTGAAACGCGGATCGGGGTTTTTGTTGCCTCAACGATCAGTCGATGTTCGCTCGCCTTGGCTTCGCCCTCCGCTTCCTCGCGAGTGTCGTAAGGACCGCCCTGCCAACATTCTTCGTCATTGGAGGAATACCAGAAGGTCTGGCTTTGGGTCAGCGCCTCGATGGTCTGACGTGGCTCTGGCTTCTCGCCCACAGG
>NZ_JBZEGG010000227.1:0-522 GCF_058313095.1 Pseudogemmobacter sp. TB195 | reverse complement strand
TTCCTCGAAATGCTCCAGCTCCGGAAAAGTCTTGACCCGTCCCGGCTCCAAACGCCCGTCCTCTTCCCGCGCCGCGCCGCGCGCCACCCGCTCTCGCGCCGCCCGCAAGGAAGCCGCGCAGCGCCTCGCGGAGGCTGCGGCGCTGCCCGACAGCCTGACGGAACCCGCGGAGGGCGATGCGCCGGCGGGGCTGCCGACGCGCGAGGCCATCGTCGCCTTCATCAATTCGGCCCCCGGCAAGGTGGCCAAGCGCGACATCGTCCGGGCCTTCGGCATCAGCGGCGACCAGCGCATCTGGCTGAAACGGCTGCTGAAGGAGCTGGAGGAGGACGGTCTCATCAACCGTCGCCACGGCGCCCTGCACGACGCAGCCGGCCTGCCGCCGGTGGTGCTGGCCGACATTACCGGCCGCGATGACGACGGCGAACTCATCGCCCGCCCGGCCGAGTGGAACAGCGACGACGAACCGCCGCAGATCATCATCAATCTGCCGCGCCGCCCCGCCAAAGGCCATCAGCCCAA
>NZ_JBZEGG010000226.1:0-522 GCF_058313095.1 Pseudogemmobacter sp. TB195 | reverse complement strand
GAGAATGGGTCTCTCAGGGCATACCAGATCACTGGTGTAAGCAAGGTAGCCAGGAGCATCGAGAAGACCATGAGTGCGATGGATCCGTTTCTCCATCGCGTATGGCCTGTGCGGCTGGCGGTCATGTGATCGGGAATATGTTCCCGAATAAAGGGGTTTCGGAATCCCATTTTATGGCCCTTTTTCGGGAGGTGACGGGCAATTCGGCCAGCTCATTGTGTGCGGGCGACGGCTACAGGATCGCGGTGACGCGGCGCTTCTCGCCTTCGCGTTTGAGCTGAATGACGCGAAGTCTGTTCAGCATGTCGGCCCGGGCCGCGTCGCGGTCAGCTACCTCTGCCGGATGGGTATGGGCAATTCGCGTCATGAATGAGCTGATTGCCTCTTCGGGTGACTCGGCGTGGATGGTGGACATGAAGTGACCATGCCCTGACCGCATGAGTTCCCAGATGGCGCCGGCGTTTGTAGTGGATATTTCGCCGGCCATCACCACATCCGGCGTCATGCGCACTATCAGGTCTA
>NZ_JBZEGG010000225.1:0-522 GCF_058313095.1 Pseudogemmobacter sp. TB195 | reverse complement strand
CGCCCGCTGGAGCCTCAGCTCGGCGAGTTCCTGTCGCAGGAGGTGGACGCATGAACCGCCGCGACATCATCACCGCCGCGCCGGCGGCTGGCTTGGCCGCTCTGGTTGCTGGGGCTCTGCCCGTAGGGGCAGCCTGCGCCATTCCAGTTGAAACACCGGTTGCCGCGCTGTTCCGCGAGTGGGTGGTGATCAAGGCCGAAGAGGATCGGGTCTATACCGAAGAGCCGACTGGCAACGGCGACACGGAAGAGTGCCAGATCGCCACCGATGCGGTGAAGGCAATGGAGGCCAAGTTGATCGCTACGCCGGGTCACGGCGCGGGTGATTTCGCAATGAAGGTTTACGCGCTGACCGGAGGAGGCCAGTGGGCCCTCCCTTCGATCTATAGCACGCCCGACCTCTGGTCCGAAGCCCGCGCTCTAGTTGGCGCCTGAACATAGCGCCGCAACACACTGAAATCAGGGCCGTCCTTCGGGGCGGCCTGCTGCATGGAGAGACCATGATCCACATTGAACCATCGGC
>NZ_JBZEGG010000224.1:0-524 GCF_058313095.1 Pseudogemmobacter sp. TB195 | reverse complement strand
CGGCCTGCCGGTGATCGCGGCGTTGCGCGGCGCGGTGGTGGGCGGCGGCCTGGAGCCCGCGGCCGCCTGTCACACCCGGGTCGCCGAGCCGTCGACGTTCTTCGCTTTGCCGGAGGGGCAGCGCGCCATCTTCACCGGCGGCGGCGCCACGGTGCGGGTGGGGCGCATCATCGGCCCTGGCCGGATGGTCGACATGATGCTGGCCGCCCGCACCTATGACGCGGCGCGCGGGCTTGACCTTGGCCTGTGCCACGAAATTGTCGCGCCCGGCGCCGGCCTGGAGCGGGCCATCGCCATCGCCGAAGCCGCCGCGAAGCACGCGCCGCTGTCGAATTACGCCATGGTCACGGCCATCGGCCGCATCAACGACATGTCGACCACCGATGGCCTGTTCGCGGAGAGCCTGATGGCAGGCATCGTCCAGAGCGGCCCGGAGGTCGCCGCCGGCCTTGACGCCTTCCTCAGCAAGAAAAGCAGCCGCCTCGAACCGAAGGACTGACGGGCCGCCGGTCGCCCGTCTGGCC
>NZ_JBZEGG010000223.1:0-524 GCF_058313095.1 Pseudogemmobacter sp. TB195 | reverse complement strand
CATCAGCAGGGTGTGATTGAGCGTCAGCCACAGTCCGTCGTCACGCCAGAGGTAGAACCAGCGTCGCACCGTCGATACGGGCGGGAAGCAGGGGGGCAGCATCCGCCAGGGCAGGCCTCCGCGCAGCAGATACAGGATCGCCTCGAGAATGCGCCGCAGCGGCCATTTACGGGGCCGCCCAACGTGCGACGCGGGTGGGAGCAGCGGCTCAAGAACCGCCCATTCGGCATCGGTCAAATCGCTTGGCAAAGCCAGTCCGCTTCGCGCATGAAGGGCGCGAGTGGTGTCAGTCCACATCGTCGATCCAAGGAAGTTTTTGGCGAAACCCGTGAATCAACGACAGGCCAGGCTGTCAAGCCAACCTGCTGATACCACTCAACTTAATTTCTGATCAGACACTTATCAATCTCACCGCGCGCATCGTAGCGGCTTATATTCAAAATAATGCAATTGAGCGCACGCAGGTTACGGAGATTATAAACTCCGTTCATGCATCGCTAAACAAAATATCTGGCGCCAAACCC
>NZ_JBZEGG010000222.1:0-524 GCF_058313095.1 Pseudogemmobacter sp. TB195 | reverse complement strand
ACGGTAGGCTAGCGCCTGCGTTCCAGGCTCGCGGATGGCGTCAGTCATCCAGAACCCCATGGGGATCATGGCGATGATGCAAAGGGCAATGACCCAGTGCAGGGCAATGGCGATGGCGCCGTAGCGGGTGGGGCGGGCAGACATGGGTTCAATCCAGGCGCAAAAGGCGCGTCTTTCCGGCGCGGGCGATGGTCGCCCCGCTGGCCGGTAGCCGGTGAAGGTGAGCGGGCCAGGAGGCGGGGCGGTTGGGCGGCGGGGCGATTGGACGGTCGGGCGCAATCGGGCGCGCCGTGGCGCTGGCGAGCCCTCGCCGGGCGTTTTTGCGAGCGCACGCCTGAGCCGCGCGGGCAAACCATCTGGCCAGGAAGTCATCAGGCCAGAAGGGCAGCATTCAGAAGGCCCACGCCAGGCGGCCATCAGGCCGGGGCCTGAAGCAAAGTCGCGATGCGGGTCGATCGTGTTTTGCTTCAGGGCTATCCGGAGCTTGCGGCTTATTTGGCGTTGCTGGCGTCCTTGACGTCAGC
>NZ_JBZEGG010000221.1:0-525 GCF_058313095.1 Pseudogemmobacter sp. TB195 | reverse complement strand
CGGCGGCCGATGCGAGGGTGAAGTCCGGCGGCGGACTGCCGGGCTTGACCGGCGGCGGGGCGGCGAGAACAGTGGCGCTGGAAGCAAGGGCGAGAACCAGGCCGGCGAGGGCGCTGCCAGTGAGCAGGCGACGGCGCGAGAGACGACAAGGGTGGTTCATCCTCGTTCTCCTTGGCAGCGCCGCCGGGGCGGCGTTGGTCCCTCCCGAAACGATACCTGATTCAGGGGGAGCAGGCTTTCCACATTAGCCAAGCCTGGCCTCCGGGCGCCTGCAACTGACAATCTGGCGATCACGCCAGCGCATCCGCCCCTATGCGATCACCCATATGCAGCCACGCCAATATGCAACCGCCCTGACCCGCAATCACGGCGTCTCGCCATCCCCGTCCTTGCGGAAGGCGACGCGGGCGGGCAGCGCAGCCAGCGCTTCCGTCACCGTCGCGGGCGTAAGGATTTGCGGCAGGACCAAGGGGGCCTCGTCAACGCCATCGCCCCGGTAGAGCAGATAAAGCGGGACGCCGCCGC
>NZ_JBZEGG010000220.1:0-525 GCF_058313095.1 Pseudogemmobacter sp. TB195 | reverse complement strand
CGCCTTGGTGGCGTCCCAGTTGGCGGCCTGGTTGGAAACGACCTTGATCGTGTCGTCCTTGTTCAGCGCCTCCATCAGGCCGGCGAGCTGGTCGAGGCTGGCGGTGGCGGTGAGTTCGCCCTGGATGATCTGCACCTTGCCTGATGTGCCCGAGCCCTTGCCGCAGGCCTTCACCACGTCCTCGCCCAGCAACTGGCCGATGCGGATGAAGTCGCCGCCAACATAGGCGTCGCCGTCATAGTTGGAGGCCATGTTGACCTGCACCACGTAGATGCCGGCCTCATTGGCGCGTTTCAGTTCACGGGCAAGCAGCTGGACATTGGGGTTCTGCACCACCAGCACGTCGACTTTCTCGCCGATCAGGGCGGAAACCGCCTGCAACTGGGCGGTGGCGTTCCAGCCGGGATCGCGCACCACCAGTTTCATGCCAAGCTTCTCCGCCTCCTGCTTCATGGTGGCGGTCCACTCGTCCGAAAGCGGTATGCCAAGCGTCACCGGCACCCAGCCGATGGTTTTTCCCTTGAG
>NZ_JBZEGG010000219.1:0-525 GCF_058313095.1 Pseudogemmobacter sp. TB195 | reverse complement strand
CCACGACGAAGGTCAGCGGTTCATGGAGTACTACGGGCGCATGAAGGGAGGCTCGGACACTTTTGTGCTTCTCGACTACCCGAGCTTTCACGCGTTCTGCCACGAGTTCGCAGATGCTGATCAGTTCCGCGCGGCTTTGGAAGCGTATGCTAACGAAATTGTCACTAAAGGAGCGTGGGTCGATCCTAGGAATTTTGTGCTCGACGCCATTCAGGGCCGATTAGGAAAAGTGTTCACCGGGCAGCCAGAGACAGATGACGGGAACACGTGAGCGTGCTCCTAGCCGAGCCGATTGACGAACCTGTGGAGGTTTGTTCCGCTAGGACGTGGCCCCACGTAGCGTGGTTACATTTATGGTAACAGGCCTTTCGTGCTATTGAAATAGCGCTTATTTATCAAGATAATGTGGCGTCCAACATAAGCGAAACAGGCTCTCCGCCGGCACCATTTTTGTATTCAGCTGACATTTTCTGGATGCTTTGCCGTACGGCGCGCGCTTTGCGGCGCGGGGCCGGTCTGGCGTGG
>NZ_JBZEGG010000218.1:0-526 GCF_058313095.1 Pseudogemmobacter sp. TB195 | reverse complement strand
CGTAGACCAGCTTTGGATTGCGGGCTAGCACCACGTCCGGGCCGAGGCCGAGGCGCTCCATCACGCCCGGGCGGAAGCCTTCGATCAGCGCATCGGCGCTGTCGAGCAGCTTCAGCACGCCCTCGATGCTGTCGGCGTCCTTCAGGTCGACGTCGACGACGCGCCGGCCGCGGGCGCTGAACTTCTGGGCGGTGAACTTCGAGCCCACGCGATCAAGACGGATCACGTCGGCGCCCATGTCGCCGAACATGCCGGCGGCGAAGGGTCCCGGACCAATGCCGGCGAACTCAACGATGCGGACACCCTTGAGCGGGCCGGTTGCTTCAGTCGTCATGCTGTTCTCCTGAGGTATTTGCCTGGTCGCGGAGCCGCGCCAGATCTGGCCAGCGTCAGCGGAGCCACTTCGGATTGTTGATCTGGAGCGCGCCTTCGCACGTCTCAAGCAGGTGCTGGGCCAGGCCTTCGGTGCGCCAGTCCAGCGTTCCTTCACGGATGGCGTCCGACAGCGCCAGTTCCATCGCTTCGC
>NZ_JBZEGG010000217.1:0-527 GCF_058313095.1 Pseudogemmobacter sp. TB195 | reverse complement strand
AGGGATCCAGCCCGCGCTCCAGGGTGATCGAGGCCACCACCGCGACGAGGATCACCGGCACGGCGGCGACGAAACAGAACAGGCTGACGATGTGCACATGCAGGCCGGCGCCCGCCGCGCCGCGCCGCCGCGCCCGCCACAGGCTGACAGTCTGCGCCAGCACGACCACCAGCAGCGCCACCACCAGCAGCGCGTTGACGCCGAGCATCCACGCCACCACCACATGGGTGGGCAGGATGGGCGTCATGCCGGCGAGCACAAGGAAGGTGGAGAAAGCGCAGGTCAGCGCGCAGACGACCAGGATGACGCCGAGCACGCCGGAAACGCGCTGTCCCGGATCTGATCCACGCGCGGCGGCAATGTCATTGTGCGCCGTATTGTCGATGCTCAAGCACGCCCCTTCAGCAACACCCGCTCCGCGACCGGTTGCCGGAAACCGGCAATCATGGTGCGGCAGCCATTTCCCCGAAGCCTCCGCGTCGGGGCAGGACAGACAGCCTCACGTCCCGCCCATACGGCCAGCGGAA
>NZ_JBZEGG010000216.1:0-529 GCF_058313095.1 Pseudogemmobacter sp. TB195 | reverse complement strand
CGCGTTTTGTCGCCGCGCACAGCTTTGGACAGTACACGATTTCGTCTGATCTGGTGTCCATTCCGTTCCAGGCGCTCCTGTACCCCCTGACCCGGCCGCTTCTCGCGATGCTCGCGGCCGGGCGGCAGGATTCCTTTGGCGACGCATATCTGAAGGTGTCGGGCGGCGTTTTTCTGCTGATGTCGCCCATATTCGCCTTCATGGCCTGCATGGCGGGGCCGCTGGTGGGGCTCATTCTCGGAGAAAAATGGGCCGATATCGCGCCGGTGTTCCAGGCGCTTTGCTTGATCGCCATCCTGCGCCTGCCGGGCAGCGCCATGTGGATTTTCGCTTTGCTGCTGAACCGGCTGAAATCCGTGACGGTCAGGCTCATGGTGGAGTTGCTGGCCTATGTTCCCCTGGCGCTCGTGGGCATCGCCCTGTGGGGCATTGCCGGCGCCATCGCGGCCAAGGTGGGGGCGACGATGATCGCCACGGTGACCAGCATGGTCCTGATCCGGGATTTCGCCGGCGCGCGCATCATTGATCA
>NZ_JBZEGG010000215.1:0-529 GCF_058313095.1 Pseudogemmobacter sp. TB195 | reverse complement strand
AGATGCCGACGGCGATGTAAAGCTGCGGCGCGACGACCTTGCCGGTCTGGCCGACCTGCAGGTCGTTCGGCGCGTAGCCGGCGTCGACAGCGGCGCGCGAGGCGCCCATGGCGGCGCCGAGCGCGTCAGCGACCGGCTCGATGTACTTGGTGAAGTTCTCGGCCGAACCGAGCGCGCGACCACCAGAGATGATGATCTTGGCCGAAGCCAGCTCCGGACGGTCGGACTTCGACAGCTCTTCGCCCTTGAACGACGACACGGCCGGATCAGCGGCGGCGGCGACGTCCTCGATGGCGGCCGAACCGCCTTCGCCAGCGCTCTGGAAAGCGGCGGTGCGGACGGTGATGACCTTCTTGCCGTCGGTCGACTGCACGGTCTGGATGGCGTTGCCGGCGTAGATCGGACGCTCGAAGGTGTCGGCGGAGACGACCTTGGTCACTTCCGAAATCTGCATGACGTCGAGCTGTGCGGCGACGCGCGGCAGGATGTTCTTGCCGTTGGCGGTGGCCGGAGCCACGATCGCGTCATA
>NZ_JBZEGG010000214.1:265-529 GCF_058313095.1 Pseudogemmobacter sp. TB195 | reverse complement strand
TGGCGATCTGGTCCGGATGCAGAGGGCGCCCGCAACCGGGAGCCGACGGTTTCCGGGCCTGGCGTGAACAGCGGGCGCGGGTATTGGGCCACTGACCTGAAGGAGGCCGGGCCGGCATGCAGCGGATCACCATCACCATCGATGACGACCTTCTTGTCGAACTGGACGAGATGATGCGCCGGCGCGGTTATCCCAACCGTTCCGAAGCGCTGCGGGACCTGGCGCGCGCCGGCATGAAGCAGGTCGCGCTCGACGAGGGCGAAA
>NZ_JBZEGG010000214.1:0-255 GCF_058313095.1 Pseudogemmobacter sp. TB195 | reverse complement strand
GCCTGCTTCGGCGTTCTGAGCTACGTCTACGATCACGAAGCCCGCGATCTGGCGCGCCGCCTGACCAGTTCGCACCATCATCACCACGATATTTCCGTGGCGTCGCTGCACGTCCATATCGATGCGGGCCGCTGCCTGGAAGTCAGCATTCTCAAGGGCTCCGCCGCTGACGTCCGCCATTTCGCCGACGGGATCACTACCCAGAAATCGGTGGCGCACGGGGAGCTGAAGATCATCCCCCAGCAGGGCGACTGA
>NZ_JBZEGG010000213.1:0-529 GCF_058313095.1 Pseudogemmobacter sp. TB195 | reverse complement strand
AAAAGCCCCAACGGCAAGGTTCCGCCGACAATACTGAACAGGCCGCTTCCCAAGCCGAACAGGGTGGCGAACAGCATCGCGACCCAAAATGAAGGGGGGGCAACGATGATCACTGTCAGCGCCAAAACGAGCAGAACGGCGGAGATGATGGCCAGATGAAGTTGCAGTAGGTTCTTCGCGATCACCATGTTGAGCAACCGGCTTGCGACCTGCGCGGGGCCGAACAACGTTCCCGCAGCAACTCCAGCCGCCCCCAACCCAAGTGCGGCAAGCATTGGCAGCATATGAATGAGAACCGCTGAACTGATAAAACTCTGCAGAGCAAAGGCCGTTGTCATCATAACGAAGCCGGCGGTTCGGTCCCGGTCCCTCAAGTGGTCCTGCGGTGAAGTCGCCGCTGGATGACCCGGTCGCTCGGCGTTTGCGGTGCTAAGGTCCGGTTTTCGGGCAAGCAGGACGTGAATCGGCAAACAGACAACCAGCTGCAGACCGGCGAACACAAGATACACATCACGCCAGCCCAGGAAGC
>NZ_JBZEGG010000212.1:0-530 GCF_058313095.1 Pseudogemmobacter sp. TB195 | reverse complement strand
AAGCCCGTGGAGCCGGGGGACGTTGTCGAGTTTCACATGCGCAAGCTCAATAACCGCCGCAACATGTGGTGGTATCGCGGTGAGGCCAAGGTGAACGGCCTGCTGGTCGCCGAGGCCGAGGTTTCCGCCATGCTGGTGCTTGAGTGACCATGGACGCCCGCATTCATCAGCTCGCTGTCGTTGACCCGGCGGCGCGGCTTGGCGACGGCGTCAGCATTGGCGCGTTTTGCACCGTTGGTCCTGATGTGACGCTTGGCGATGGCGTTGAGCTGGTAAGCCATGTCGCCGTCGCGGGCCGCACCACCATCGGCGCCCGCACCAGAATCTACCCGTTCGCGTCGATTGGCCATGCGCCGCAGGATCTCAAATACGCCGGCGAGGCCTCGACGCTGGATATCGGCTCCGACTGCATGATCCGTGAGGGCGTGACCATCAACCCCGGCACGGCGGGTGGGGGGATGGCGACGGTTGTCGGCGACCGTTGCGCCCTGCTGGCGAATTCCCACATCGGCCACGACTGTCATGTCGGC
>NZ_JBZEGG010000211.1:253-531 GCF_058313095.1 Pseudogemmobacter sp. TB195 | reverse complement strand
CTGCTGGGCGCGCAGAACATCGTAGGTGGTGCGCTGGCCGACCTTGGCCTCTTCACGCACGCCAGCGAGCGCAATTTCGTTGGCCTTGACCTGGGCGGTCGACGCCTCGATCTGCGATCGCGCCGCCTCAAGCATGCTCCAGCTCGACACCACTGCGGCCCGCACCTGATCGCGGAAAATGTCGACGCTGATATTGGCCTGGCTGGCCTTTTCCTTCGCCTGACGGGTCTGGGCGTAATACTGGCCGCCGTCATACAGTGGCACGGTGAGCTGGGCGA
>NZ_JBZEGG010000211.1:0-243 GCF_058313095.1 Pseudogemmobacter sp. TB195 | reverse complement strand
CTGAGGAGAGCGCGTCGCCGCGCACATTGTTGTCGAATGATCGCGAAACGTTGGCGGACAGGCCAACCTGCGGCAACAGCGCGCCCTCCGCCACCTTGATCTGCAATTCGGCGGCGTCGGCGCTATGCAGGGCCGAGGCGATGGCCGGATGCTCGCGCAGGGCGAGGTTCACGGCAGCGGTCTGGCTTTTCGGCAGCAGCGACTCAAGCGAGCGGCCTGGCGCGAGTTTCGTAGGCTGCTCGC
>NZ_JBZEGG010000210.1:0-532 GCF_058313095.1 Pseudogemmobacter sp. TB195 | reverse complement strand
CGTCGATCACCAGCATCGGCCCCGACTGGGTGGCGTAAAGCGCCCTTGGCTTCTGGCGCAGGTACCGCTCGGTGGTCAGAACGCCGGCCCCGGAGGCGGTGACATAGAACACCCCGTTCGGCTTCATATGAAAATTGCCAGAGCCACGCCGGGTGTTGGCGGCGCGCAGCTGCTTGCCCCCCTCCACGAACAGGCCGACCGGCCCGCGATCATCGCCGTACATGCCGCCATTGATCGCCATCACCAGTTCCCGGCCGGCGGGGCTGTCGACAAGGCGGCTCAGGCGGCCGTAAGGCTGGCCATCGGCGCCGCGCAGGTACATCCGCACCTGATGATCGCGCAGGGAAATTTCGCAAACCACATGCCCGACGCCTTCAAACGTCAGCTTGCGGCACAACCCGTCGGCGTGGACCACGCCCGTCGCGGCGACGCCGCCGGAGGTCGCGACGGCCGCAAGGAGCGAGGCGCGGACGACAACCGCGCGAAGGCCCTGCCGCCGGCCGGACCAGGCCTCGCCGCCATGATCCGGGTC
>NZ_JBZEGG010000209.1:0-532 GCF_058313095.1 Pseudogemmobacter sp. TB195 | reverse complement strand
ATGACGTATATTTCCATACGCATTGCTTGTTGTTGATTCTTTAATGCATTCCTCATCGCCGGGCGCGTTCTCCGCGTTAATCCGGCCGTTGCTTGGGAAAAGGAACTCACCATGGCTAACGATAACGACACCAAGTCCGATGGCACCTACACACTGCAGCTGCAAGGCGGCCGACAGGACGTGCCGATCACGGACGGCGACGGTAATCCGGGGTTTGTCCAGCTCACAGCGACATTGACATTGGCACAGTCAAACCAGCCGTGCCCCAACAAATCGGTTAAATTTGAGATCATGTTCGGACATTATGCCAGACTTGATCCCTGCGATACTGGAAATAATCAGAAATATACTGCGACAACGGACCATAACGGACAAGCAACCGTTAAAGTTTATTGCAATAAACCTGATAATTTCGAGGTTGAAGCGATATACCAAGATGGATCTAGTTCACTTAATCCTACAAACCAAATTCAATTCGTCGTTTCAGAAGCCTACGACCTCGACGCGCTGCTTCAACCGACAAAGACGACAA
>NZ_JBZEGG010000208.1:0-533 GCF_058313095.1 Pseudogemmobacter sp. TB195 | reverse complement strand
ACGAGGGACCATCCCCCGCTCGACAGGCGCCCGAAGTGTCTGACCGGATCTGCAATCACCCTCGGGCGTTCGGGCCTTTTGCCGAATCCCCGAGGGCGGCACGCAAAGCGTAAAGCCGACCCTTTATGGGTTGATTTCAAAGAGACGGATCGGACCAAGGTTTGCGAATGGAAGCGGGGATGGGGCTTTGGCTCTGACAGGAGCCTGATCCCATGACGGGATGCCTCCGCTGCCGCCAGCCTTGGCGCTTCGCTGATCAAAGGTGTCGACGTGTTTCAGGCCAGATTGCAGATCTGTGCCGCACCGACGATGAATACGGTGGCTTCCAGCGAATGCCTGATAGACCCCTGGCACAGGGCGCAAGCGCCGAACTCGGCCCCTTCGCACCCCGCCGAGCACGCCCCTCGTCCCCCCTGTCTGCGACCGCGACAATCTCAGCCTGTACAAGAGTCAGAGCGCGTTACCTCGCACACTTGATTGGAAGAAAAACATAGCCTATTTTCTGACACATGAAGACTGTATCTGCCTCTGTT
>NZ_JBZEGG010000207.1:0-535 GCF_058313095.1 Pseudogemmobacter sp. TB195 | reverse complement strand
CCCTGGATATTCTCATCGACGGACAGGCCTTCCCAACCGCCAAGGACGCGGGGAGGGCGCTGCGAGCCAAAATGCAGCGGCTCGACAACAGAGCACTTGGGATGTCAAGATCCGAAGCCTCGGGGACCATAGCCACCACCGGCCAGTTCGAAATCGAATACACCGCCTACCATGTGGCCCGCGAAATCCAATCGGAAACGGTCCTTAAATCACCTAACAGGTCGTATGAACTCCGCATCTGGAGCCAGACCCCTGGCGCCGTCGCCATCGAGCACATCCAACGAGCACTGGCCGGTATCGACGACCACCTTATCGAGGCTCAGCGCCAGCTCAGCTACGCTGAACGGATGGTGAAGGACTACTCCGCATCGCTAACCCAAGCGTTCCCATACGAGGATGAACTTTTCCGCAAGCGCGCCGAACTGGAGCAGATCGACAGCAGTCTGGCTGCCAATCAGGAAGACCAAAATGAACCCGACCCAACGGGCGGTGGAGACAATCCAGGAACGGAGACCCCCGCCGCCAAAAACATCGA
>NZ_JBZEGG010000206.1:0-536 GCF_058313095.1 Pseudogemmobacter sp. TB195 | reverse complement strand
GCGACAGCCGCGAACTGCGTGGGACTTCATATGACTGTTCAGGAACCCTGCCCCGATTCAGGGGCGGAAGTTTGACGGGCGGCTCCAGCTGGCGCGCGCAACCAGGGCCGGCTCAGGCCTTTTTCTCCCAGCGCCCCTGATCGTTCTGTTGCCAATAGGTCGCATCAGCGCCAAGCGCCTTCACCTTGCGCCAGTCCTCGCGCGCCGCCGACAGCGCTGCTTCATCGGCGCCGTCGAACATCAGCACGACGCGCTCCCAGGCAGAAAGATCGTCCGGCGCCCGGGCCCCATGGACCAGGAAGCGCACGTTCGCG
This sequence comes from Pseudogemmobacter sp. TB195, assembly GCF_058313095.1. NCBI lineage: Bacteria > Pseudomonadati > Pseudomonadota > Alphaproteobacteria > Rhodobacterales > Paracoccaceae > Pseudogemmobacter > Pseudogemmobacter sp. TB195. Next base: position 222 of record NZ_JBZEGG010000206.1, on the reverse strand, counting down.
TTGTTGGGATTGCCAGGCTCGCAGACCAGCGCCACCGGCTGGCTGGCGATGTCCGGCTCCCGGGCGGAGCCGTGGGGCAGGAAGCTGTCGTCGGAAAACGTCCACAGGTGATCATCGAGCGCGGCCATGCGCTGCTCATCGCCCGCCTCCACCACCACGCGCCAGCCCCGCTCCAGACTGCGCAACAGCAGCCCGGGCAACACCGCCTCAACGGGCTGCCGC
>NZ_JBZEGG010000205.1:0-537 GCF_058313095.1 Pseudogemmobacter sp. TB195 | reverse complement strand
ATGATGGGCCACCTGGCGGCCAAGCACGCCATAAAGATCGGGGCCGATCTTGTTGGGGCCGCCCTTCTCGAAGCTGTGGCAGGTCTTGCACTTGGCGATGGCCTTTTCGCCCTTGGCGGCGTCAGCCTTGGCTAGCAGCACGGGAAGCGGCGTCGCCGCCTTGGCCGCTGGAGCCGCGCCGCCAGCCGACGCCTCGGCCGCCTGCGGCAGATCATACCCCGGAACCTTCGGCGCATGGTTCTCAAACAGTTTCTCAGTGACGATATTCAGCCCAAGCACGAACATGAGAGTGCCCAGAACCGCGCCGGCAATCTTGTTAAGCTCGAAGGAATCCATAAACGGCGACTCCGCAAGGCGTGATCTGGATAAGGACGGCGCCCCGCAGGCGGAGCTTTGGGGCGATGATTAACCGCTTTGACGCGGCGAACGCAACTCGTATAGGTGAAACGCTCTTTGCTACTTTTTGACGCCATTCCAAATCATGATCCAGCCCCTCGTTCTCATTCCCGCGCGGATGGCGTCCAGCCGCCTTCCCGG
>NZ_JBZEGG010000204.1:0-537 GCF_058313095.1 Pseudogemmobacter sp. TB195 | reverse complement strand
GAGCGTCTGCAGGGCCGCTCTCTCGACGGTTCGCGTGGGCCGGTTCCAATCATCGAACATCCTGACGTGCGCAACATGCTGCTGACGGGTCGCGCCTATACGGATGCCGCGCGAGCGCTGGCGATCTGGACATCCATGCAAATGGACATCGCGGCTCGTCATCCCGAAGAAGCCACGCGCAAGAACGCCAATGGCCTCGTCGCGCTCTTGACCCCGGTGATCAAGGCCGCCTTCACGGATTTTGGATTCGAGACGGCGGTGCTCTCCCAGCAGGTCTTCGGCGGCCACGGCTACATCCGCGAATGGGGCATGGAACAATTCGTTCGCGATGCCCGCATCGCCCAGATTTACGAAGGCACCAATGGCATTCAGGCCATGGATCTGGTCCAGCGCAAACTGCCGATGGAGGATGGGAATCTCCCGAGCCGCTTCTTCGCCATCGTCAAACAGGACCTTCAGTCCGCAGCAAGCTCTCAGGACGCCGATGCAATCGTCAATGCGACGGCCGAAGCGCTTGGGAGACTGGAGCGGACCACC
>NZ_JBZEGG010000203.1:0-538 GCF_058313095.1 Pseudogemmobacter sp. TB195 | reverse complement strand
AAGCCGGCAGCTCGAGCTCGCCAACTGTAATCGACATCCTCCATATACATGAAAATATTGTCGTCGAAGCCTCCGATTGTTTCATAAATGGCTCTTGGTATCAACAAACATGCTCCTGACGCAAACGTAGTTGTCCCATCAAGATCGTATGGCTTTGGATGTTCTTCGGGAAACTGCCTCGCTTCAATGAGGGAGGCAGGGTATTGGTCGGAGGTCCGCACCATCTCCGATAGCAAGTCTGGATGGAGTAGCCCGTCCGGATTCACGCAAAGAAAGTACCGCGTACCCTGATCCGCGAAAGCTTCCGCCATCAGCCGATTCATGCCCCGGCCAAATCCGAGATTTCCTTCGGGGGCTAGGCGGCGATGAATTACCGTGCACGGCTCCCATTCAATCGCGTTTCCGCAATCGATACTAAGCAACTGGACGCCGCAACGATCGCTTTGAAGGCGGTCGGCCGCCACCTCAATAGAACGGAGAAGGCGACAGAGGTGAGGCTGTGGGTTATTATATGTTACAATGCCAAGATTAACTGCGC
>NZ_JBZEGG010000202.1:0-538 GCF_058313095.1 Pseudogemmobacter sp. TB195 | reverse complement strand
GTACCACGCGTCAAACGAAGCAGCGGCCCCATGAACGAAACACACATCACCATCATCAGGCGCGAATTGCCCAACGCCAGAGCGGCGGGCCCGGCCCTGAAGGATTCGAGCGTCCCCTTGACGTCACCAGCGAACTCTTTGAACCCGTCGGGGCTGTTATGGTTCAGGTCCTGGACACGCATGCCTGGATGGCGCACCACGAGTTCACCGTTGCTAGTCGATACTGCCGTGACGGTTTCACCGGGGAAAACGAACGTATGCCTGTTGTGCCAGCCGTTTTTATCAACGCACAAAATCTTCCCGGGTGGCGTGACGCCAGTCAGGTAGAGTTTCAGTAAGTCGACTCTCGCGGACGGCGTCGGCGTGCTAAACCCCGCACGCCCCAAACGGACCAAAAGGTTATCGGCACCAGTATTGGGGTCGTATCGCTCAAAAATGCGAGTCCGCTCGCCGCCGTGCACGCTGGGGAACCGGATCTGAAAACCGGTTTGATCTTCTTCCCCGCCAACATATTTACGCGTTGTCGCCAACACATGCA
>NZ_JBZEGG010000201.1:0-539 GCF_058313095.1 Pseudogemmobacter sp. TB195 | reverse complement strand
CGTAGATACGCGGTTCATAAACCACGGGAATGGTTTCGCCGGGAAAGGCCTTGCCCAGGGCGGCGTTAACGAGATCCCAGGTCTGGCGCGTCCGGGCCGCCGGGGAAACAATGGCGAGGTCTGGCAGCAGGTTCTCCTGCGCCAGATAGGCGCCCATCAGCGGCGCGGCCTTGCGTCCCCGCTCCGCCAGCGGCCGGTCCTGGTCCTGGACGTCCCTGGGCCAGGCGGCTTTTGCGTGACGCAACAACATCAGGCGCAACATCTCAATTCCCCTGTCGCTGTCTGTCCTGGGCATGCGTCGCCGTCTGTTGCTCCCTTGCGGTCGCCGGCGGACAGCCATTCCATCGCAGCATCGTTTATATCTGTGTTTAAAGCATGCGCGGGAAAGTGAAAATGTCCGGCTCCGGCCTCCGCCCTCGGGACGACGGAGCCGATTGGCGCGCGCCGCCGCCGTCTTCGGCGAAAGTCGCGGGAAAATCGCCCCTGGCGGCGCGCGGTGAGGCTTGCCCAAACGGGCGTTCGCCATCATGAATACGCCA
>NZ_JBZEGG010000200.1:0-539 GCF_058313095.1 Pseudogemmobacter sp. TB195 | reverse complement strand
GAGGTGGAGGACGCGCTCTACAAGCACCCGGCCGTCGCCAGCGTCGCCGTGGTGGCGAAGCCTGACGACAAATGGGGCGAAACCCCCTGCGCCTTCGTCGAGCTGAAGCCGGGCAAGACGGCGACGGTGGAGGAACTGCTGGACTGGTGCCGCCAGAATCTGGCCCGCTACAAGGTTCCCCGGACCATTGTCTTCGCCGAGATCCCGAAGACCTCAACCGGCAAGCTGCAAAAATTCCAGTTGCGCGAGAAAGCCCGCAACCTGCCGTAACAGCGAAACCCGGCGGGATCCTCACGGCAAGCGGCCGGACCAGGCGCGGTCGCCGCCCCCCGGATAGTCGGGCCCCGGATAGTCAGGCCCCAGGGTCGTTGGGGGCGCCGGCCAATGGCCAACCCCCGGCCGCCGCATCACGCCGCATGCGCTGCGCGGCCGTCCCTGCGCAGCCTGGGCGCGAGAACCTGCTTCGCGCCAACCGGGCAACAAAAAAGGGCGCGGCGCTGTCCGCCGAACCCCAGACTTGAAAGATCACCAGAACCCGA
>NZ_JBZEGG010000199.1:0-541 GCF_058313095.1 Pseudogemmobacter sp. TB195 | reverse complement strand
GACGCCAAACGTGATGGCGGCGACGGCCATCACCGCCGGCACGAACCACATGGTGATGCGGTCGACCAGGCCCTGGATCGGCAGCTTGGCGCCCTGCGCCGTCTCCACCATGCGGATGATCTGCGCCAGCACCGTGTCGGCGCCGACCCGCTCGGCCCGGTACGTGAAGGCGCCGGCCTGGTTGATGGTGCCGCCGATTACCTCCGAACCTTCGGATTTGGCCACGGGAACCGGCTCGCCGGAGATCATCGACTCGTCCACATGCGAGGCGCCGGAAAGCACCACGNCATCCACCGCGATGCGGTCGCCAGGTCTTGCCTGCAACACGTCGCCCGCCGCCACCGCCTCCAGCGGGGTTTCGACGAAAACGCCGTCGCGCTGCACGTGGGCGACCTGCGGCTGCAGGTTCATCAGGTGGCGGATGGCGTCGCTGGTCCGCCCCCTGGCCCGCGCCTCCAGAAAGCGCCCGAGCAGGATCAGCGTGACGATGACCGCCGCCGCTTCGAAATACACGTGGGCTGAGCCCTCCGGCAGCGCCTGC
>NZ_JBZEGG010000198.1:0-541 GCF_058313095.1 Pseudogemmobacter sp. TB195 | reverse complement strand
CGGCAGTCCTCCGCAGCGGCTCCCATCGTCTAGCGGTCCAGGACGTCGCCCTCTCACGGCGAAAACAGGGGTTCGAGTCCCCTTGGGAGCGCCATTGCCATGTTGGCTGAATGACCTGTATGGCAGTTAGCCATTATAGATCGTCATCAGGTTAGCCGCGGTTCTGCCTGCCCCCCTGATCCTTGCTTTACGCCAACCTTCCGCCGCTTCTCGCGAGTAGCGCCCGTTCGGCCTTCCGTGTGTAAACTCTGCGTGGCCGCCGCCGGCATGGTCCCGCGCGTGTCAGGAGATGTCGTGAATGGTCAGCCGCAAGGTCGGTGAGTTTCGTCCATTACGCCATTCCGTCAGTCCGTGCTTCGTATGAGAACCGCCTGTCGTATGCCGCCCTGCGGGTTGTTGGGCCGGAGAGGTCTGTCGCATCAACAGCCTCGCCGGGCATTGGAGCGCCGCCGGGACAAGGCCCCTGCCGGGGGGCGATCTGGCCGCCGCCCTGAAGAAGCGTTCTCCCGCGTCGCAAAAATAATCTCATAAAACCGACGGA
>NZ_JBZEGG010000197.1:0-542 GCF_058313095.1 Pseudogemmobacter sp. TB195 | reverse complement strand
GCGAACTCTCCGGCGGCCAGCAGCAGCGCGTCGCCATCGCCCGCGCCCTTGCGCCCCGGCCCAAGGCGCTGCTGCTTGACGAGCCGTTTTCCGCCCTCGACGCCTTCACCCGCGCCAGCCTGCACGACCACCTGCTGGCCCTGTGGGAGGAAAGCCGCCCGACGGTGGTGATCGTCACCCACGACGTGGAGGAGGCGGTGACGCTGGGCGACCGCATCATCGTCATGCAGCCGCGCCCCGGCCGCATCTATGAGGAAATCCCCGTCGATCTGCCGCGCCCGCGCGACCGCATGTCGCCCAATTTCGACGCGGCCAAGCGGCGCGTGCTGAAGGCGCTGGACAATTCGCTCAACCCGCAGCATCCGCCCGGGCAGACCGCGCCCGCCGGCGGCGCGCTGTGGTGGTGAGCGCAATCATTGCTTCATCCAGAGGAAACAACGTCATGGACTCCCAGGAACTGCGGGCGATGCAGGCCCCGATCAAGGCGCGCTACAAGGAAACCCCGGACGCCGCCGTCATCACCCTGAAGGCGCAGGGCGCCA
>NZ_JBZEGG010000196.1:0-542 GCF_058313095.1 Pseudogemmobacter sp. TB195 | reverse complement strand
AACCGCTGAAGGCATCTAAGCGGGAAACCAGCCTCAAAACGAGTACTCCCTGAAGAGCCGTGGAAGACCACCACGTCGATAGGCCGGGTGTGCAAGTGCAGCAATGCATTCAGCTAACCGGTACTAATCGCTCGTCAGGCTTGATCGTTCCCATGTTCAATGTCCGTTTTAGCTTTCTTCGTGACTGGCTGCGCCAGTCATCCGGCCCGTCAGGGCCGGCGGCCGGTCGGCCTTGCGGACCATGAATGGTCCGCGGTGGCCAGCAACGCCGGATGAAGAAAAAACGTCCAGACCAGAAAACAAAACCACTTCATGCTACCCTGTCATTCGCCGGCCCGGTGGCCCAAGCGGGGAGACAATACCCGATCCCATCCCGAACTCGGCCGTCAAACTCCCCAGCGCCAATGGTACTGTGTCTCAAGACCCGGGAGAGTAGGTCGTCGCCGGGCCCGCAAATGACAGATAACACTCCTCACGATGAAAACTTCCCGGCCTGCATCCGGGAAATGGCAAATCATTCAAAATCGACCCGGGGTGAAGCA
>NZ_JBZEGG010000195.1:0-543 GCF_058313095.1 Pseudogemmobacter sp. TB195 | reverse complement strand
TGGCCTGCCCCCCCATCGGGCGCGTGGCCAACCGGTAGCCGAAGGCGTCCGGGTCATCCACGGCCTGCCCGTCCACGGACAGGATCACGTCGCCGCGCTTCAGCCCCGCTTCCGCCGCCGGGCTACCTGGGCGAAGCTCCGCCACCAAGGCCCCCGTCGGCCGTTCAAGCCCGACGCTTTCGGCGATATCGGCGGTGACAGCCTGCAGGCGTCCGCCGAAATACGGCCGCTTGACCATCTTGCCGCCGTTTCTGGCCGATTCCACCACAACCCGGGTCATCGCCGCCGGTATGGCGAATCCGATGCCGACGCTGCCGCCGGAGCGGGAATAGATGGCGGAGTTGATGCCGACCAACCTGCCCTTCATGTCGACAAGGGCGCCGCCAGAATTGCCAGGATTGATCGCGGCGTCGGTCTGGATGAAGAACTGGTAGTCACCAATGCCGACCTGGGTGCGGGCGAGCGCCGAAACAATGCCCTGGGTCACCGTCTGGCCAACGCCAAACGGGTTGCCGATGGCCAGCACCAGATCGCCCACCTCAA
>NZ_JBZEGG010000194.1:0-545 GCF_058313095.1 Pseudogemmobacter sp. TB195 | reverse complement strand
CAATATCGACACCAATTCGCGGTTATGCATGTCGAGCGCCGTGTTTGGCCACAACCGCGCTTTTGGCGAGGACGTCGTGCCCGCCAGCTATGACGATCTGGACGCGGCGGACCTCTTCGTGCTTGTCGGCTCCAATACCGCCTGGTGCCATCCGGTCGTGTACCAGCGCATCCAGGCCGCGCGGGCGGCGCGCGGCGCGCAACTCGTTGTTGTCGATCCGCGCCGCACCGAGACCTGCGAGGACGCCGACCTCCACCTCGCCCTGCGTCCCGGAAGCGACGTGGCGCTGATGAACGGCCTGCTTGCGCATTGCCGCCGTGAGGGCCTGCTCGACGCGGGCTTTCTCAGGGATAGCGTCAATATTCCGGAAGGCTTTTGGGAGGCGCTCGATGCGCACGGCGATGCTGGCGCCGTCGCAACAACCTGTGACGTCGCCCTTGAGGATCTCCAGCGGTTTTTTCATCTTTTTTCCGCGCGCCCGCGCACGGTCACGCTGTTCAGCCAGGGCGTCAACCAGTCGGTGCGCGGTTCCGATCAGGTCAATG
>NZ_JBZEGG010000193.1:0-547 GCF_058313095.1 Pseudogemmobacter sp. TB195 | reverse complement strand
ATTGCCGAACAGGCAGCCCTCGACGCGGTCGGCGCCGGCCAGCAGGGCCATCTCCGCCGCCGCGACGCCGGTGCCGCGGTCGTTGTGCGGATGCACCGAGATGACGACGCTGTCACGGCGCGAAATGTGGCGGCAGAACCACTCGATCTGGTCGGCGTAGACATTGGGCAGGGCGACTTCGACCGTCGCCGGCAGGTTCAGGATGACCTTGTTGTCCGGCGTCGGTTGCAGCACGTCCAGCACGCGCTCGCAGATCTCCAGGGCGAACTCCGGTTCGGCCATGCTGAAGGTTTCGGGCGAATATTCGAAGGTCCAGCGGGTTTCCGGCCGCTTCGCCGCCTCTTCTTTCATCTGGGTGACGCCGGCGATGGCCAGATCGATGATCTGCTGTTTCTCCATGCCAAACACCACGCGGCGGAACAGCCACAGGGCGTAGGCCGCCGACAGGATGACGCCGGTGCAGGCGAAGAACGCAACCCACGGATTGGCGCGGAAGGCGCCCAGCAGCGTCAGAAACTCGCCAACGAAGCCCGACGTGCCCGGCAGG
>NZ_JBZEGG010000192.1:0-548 GCF_058313095.1 Pseudogemmobacter sp. TB195 | reverse complement strand
CGTCATTGTGATGGGCGGTCCGGCTGCCGGACCCTCCAGACATGAACGTGATCCCCGAAAACCCGGCAGGCTTTCGGGGATCACGTCCCATGCGGGCGGAGTGACCGCGTAACGCACGCCGTAGTGTACCACAACCCGCAAGCCGTGAACGCGGCAATTGTGACGCAAGAAGACATTCAGGCCGGCCCGCGCCACGTTGCGCAGCCGGTTGCACGGCCCCGCGTCACGCCGGTTCAGCCCGCCGTTCAACCGGCGGCCCTGGCCCCAACCGCCATTTCCTCCTCGCCGGTTTCCTTCAGCGTTTGCAGGGCCTGCTCGGCGCGGCGCTGGCGATTCCACAGACCGGCGTAGACGCCACCCGCCGCCAGCAACGCGTCATGGGTCCCCCGCTCCACCACCTCGCCGTGGTCCATCACCATGATCTCGTCGGCGTTAACGATGGTCGACAGGCGGTGGGCGATCACCAGGGTGGTGCGCCCGCGGCTCACCGCCGCCAGGGCGTCCTGGATCTCGCGTTCGGTGAAGCTGTCGAGGGCCGAGGTGGCTTC
>NZ_JBZEGG010000191.1:0-548 GCF_058313095.1 Pseudogemmobacter sp. TB195 | reverse complement strand
TGGAATGCCCCCACTGAGTGGTCCGGTTTGAATGTTAGTGCATTGTCGGCCTGTGGTCCATTTGCACGAAGGTCTCTGGGGCCGGTGGCCGGTAGTTCAGAGCGCTGTGGGGCCTGACGGTGTTGTAGTGCCGTCGCCACCTTTCGATTAGGATCTGTGCCTCGTGCAGGGTGTGGAAGATTTCGCCGTTGAGCATTTCGTCCCGGAACCGGGCGTTGAAACTCTCGCAGTAGCCGTTCTCCCACGGTGATCCTGGCGCAATGAATGCCGTTCTGGCACCCACCGCCCCGATCCATGCCTGCACCTTTTTGGCAATGAATTCGGCGCCATTGTCGGACCTTATGAACTCGGGCGGGCCGCGCAGGATGAACAGATCAGTCAGGGCGTCGACAACGTCGGTCGAGTTTAGCTTGCGCTTGACGCGGATCACCAGTGCTTCCTTCGTGAACTCGTCGATGATGTTGAGCGTGCGGAAGATCCGCCCATCCCGGGTCCGGTCCTGGACGAAATCATAGGACCAGACGTGATTGGGGCGCTCCGGCCTCAGC
>NZ_JBZEGG010000190.1:0-550 GCF_058313095.1 Pseudogemmobacter sp. TB195 | reverse complement strand
ATGAACGTGCAGACCAGTGACCATCGCGGCGGCTCATGCCGCACCAACCGCATCGAGGCCCGGCCAATCGCCCGGCTTCGCCACAAGGACGATGGCAGGGTCATTGGCCTGGTTTATGAATGGAACACGGGCGAGACGCAGACGGCCTGGTTCGGCAAGGCCGAGCGCAGCTTCGTGACAGAAGAGTTGCGCTGAGGGCCATTGCTCGCTGGCAAGATGAAAGGCCCCGGCCTTTCGACCGGGGCCCTGGTTGCGGGGATTACTCCCCTCGGCGGCTGTTGGGGCGCGACCAGATCAGGCTCGAGCCCTCGCCGTCCTCGTCGTCGAAGAGGTTGGCATAGATCGGGTGCGCAAAGCTCGGATCGTCCAGCTTCAGGCCCAGATAGTCCCGCCCCTCGTTCGAGCGCTTCGACCAGGCGGCGCCGATCTCCGCGCGGCCTACCAGGATCCGGTGCGAGGGCGCATTCTCGCCGGTGGCCCGCAGGTCGGGGACGATGCGCACGCCCTTGGCCTGCACGCTCAGGGTGACGATTTCGCCGGTGTATTCGTT
>NZ_JBZEGG010000189.1:0-552 GCF_058313095.1 Pseudogemmobacter sp. TB195 | reverse complement strand
GGTGTTTCCGACACGGAAATCAGAATCGGCCAGACGATGCCCTATAGCGGACCCGCTTCCGCCTATGGCGTTCAGGGCATGGTCGAAGTCGCCTATTTCAGGAAGCTGAACGAGAAGGGCGGGATCAACGGGCGCAAGGTCAATCTGATCTCGCTGGACGACGCCTACAGCCCGCCGAAAACCGTTGAGCAGACCCGCAAGCTGGTTGAGAGTGAAAACGTGCTGGCCATCTATGGCACGGTGGGGACGCCAACCAATACGTCGACGCACAAATATCTCAACAGCAAGAAAGTGCCGCAGATCCTGATCTCCACGGGCGCCGCCAAGTGGAACGATCCGAAGAACTTCCCATGGACGACCGCGTTTTTCCCGCTCTATGACGTCGAGGGCGAGATTTATGGCCGCTACGTCGTGGAGAATATGCCGAACGCCAAAATCGCCATCCTGTCGCAGAACGACGATTCGGGGCGCGATTACGTCAAGGGGTTCAGGAAGGGCCTTGGCGACAAGGCGCGCGATATCGTCGGCGAGGCGACCTATGAGGTCACCGAC
>NZ_JBZEGG010000188.1:0-554 GCF_058313095.1 Pseudogemmobacter sp. TB195 | reverse complement strand
ATCCTCAAGGTGCGGAACGTCCGCGTCGCTCACCGCGATGCGGGACAAATGGGCGATACGTCGGACAGTGGTCGCATCGACGGACATGCCGCCTCCGTTGGGTTCTGGCGTTGGTCTGGACCAACACTGACGATAACCGCTCCGCCAGCGCAACAGCGGAGCAACGCCAGGAATTGTGGGGTTCGGACTGCCCGGGGGCTTGCCTCTGGCGCGCCGCCGGACGAATGCCGGGGCTATAGCACCCAGGGCGCCAGCGCTGCAACAATTGCGGGCCCATGCGCCAGCCCGGGCGACAAGGCGCGAAGTACAAAAAGCCGGACAGACCCGTTCCGGTCCGTCCGGCCATGCCGCCAGCTACGCCGGCGGAAACGCAACAGCTGCGCCTGACGTCACACCGTGAAGGCCTGGTTCTTCGTCGGCAGGATGACGCGGGTCGGCGCGCCTTCCATGGCGTCGACGAACTTGCGGGCGTCCTGATCAAGCAGCGGGAACGTGGCGTAGTGGCACGGAACCACCGCCTTCAGGCTGAAGAACTTGCGCACGGCGAAAGCGGC
>NZ_JBZEGG010000187.1:0-556 GCF_058313095.1 Pseudogemmobacter sp. TB195 | reverse complement strand
AGGCCGCGCCGGATCCGGCGCCGCAACCGCTGTCCCGGGGGGCGGCGAGCGGCTCCGCCTCACTTGGCGCGCCGGTGGGATCGGGCGCCCTGCGCGCCATGGGCCTGTCGCTCGAAAAGCTTTCCGCCGACGCGGGCAAGGCGCGGGATCTGGAAGCGATGATCGCCGCGGGCGACCGGGTGGTCGAGCTTGATCCGACGCTGATCGACGGTTCGTTCGTGCGCGACCGCATTGGCGAGGAAGCAACGGCTGACGCGTCGTTCGACAGCCTGATGCAGAGCATTTCCGAGCAGGGCCAGCAGGTGCCAATTCTGGTGCGCCCGCTGGGCGACAGCGGCCGCTATCAGGTTGCCTACGGCCATCGCCGCCTGCGCGCCGTGGCCCGTCTTGGCGGCAAGGTCCGGGCCATTGTCCGGCCGCTGAGCGATGTGGAGCTGGTCATTGCCCAGGCGCGGGAAAACCTCGAGCGCCGTGACCTCAGCTATATTGAAAAGGCCATGTTCGCGCGGCGGCTGGAAGAGCAGTTCGACCGCCCGACGCTGATGGCGGCGTTGGG
>NZ_JBZEGG010000186.1:0-556 GCF_058313095.1 Pseudogemmobacter sp. TB195 | reverse complement strand
ATGGGACGGTCCGGTCAGTGGAGACGTGAACCGCTCTCTCCTTACGGGGATCGGGCTCGGTGGACCGTCAATCGATTTAAAGGCCTCTAGGGTGCCAGCCCTGGGGGCCTTTGCTTTTCTGGCGCTGCTCGACCAGCCTCCTAAAAAAATGCCGCCGAGAATCCTGCTGGCGGATCAGCTATTGGGCGCGACGGGGCGGATTCTGTCAAACGGATCAAGCCGGCGTCTTCCCTTACGCTCCACAAGCTCCCTTAAAACCCGGTGTATTCCCTTCGCCAGGCGGTGAATTGGGCGAATTTCCCTCTGCCGTCCACAACCGCGCACGTGTTTTGCGATTCACGCGTTTTCATTCCGCGCAACTCCCTTTCACTCCCTGTTGGATTATTGACGCCTGAACGCAAGACAAGTAACATTATCTTGCTACCATAGAGAGCTACCATTTTCGGAGCCCACCATGCCCCACCTTTCGCTCGACAGGTTCTGGCCCAAGGTTGCACGGGCCGGGGAGGATGAATGCTGGCTCTGGCAAGCGTCGAAAACGGCTGATGGGTATGGA
>NZ_JBZEGG010000185.1:0-556 GCF_058313095.1 Pseudogemmobacter sp. TB195 | reverse complement strand
CATAGGCTGTTAAAAACTGCCCCGTCAGATGAAAGCGCGGCCCACTGCAAAGGGCGCGCGGGTAGGGGAGAGCGGGCCATGATGCTGTTGTCGCGACGGAGCGTGCTTGCCATTGCAGCGGTTGTCGACGTCGCGCTTCACGCACGTCCACTGCCGGTTGCGGCCAAACTGCTGGCGGCGCGCCACCGTTTGCCGCCGCGCCATCTGGAAACGGTGCTCCAGACCCTTGTGCGCGCCGGCATTCTCAAGGGCGTGCGCGGGCCGCGCGGCGGCTACGAGCTGGCGCGGGAGCGGCGGCGGATCAGCGCCGGCCAGATCGTGCGCGCGGTGATGGCGGCGCAGGAAGACGAGGGGCTGCCGCCCCTGCCGGAATCAAAACTGGTGGAGCTGGTGATCGGACCATCGGTCAAGGAGGCGGGCGAGGCGTTTCTTGAGCGGCTTGATTCCGTCACCGTCGAGGATCTGTGCCGTGACGCCGAAGCCCGCAGCGTGTTTGGCGACACGGCGGCGCCCATGGATTTCACGATATGATTTGTGAAAAATTCATTTGCACATT
>NZ_JBZEGG010000184.1:0-557 GCF_058313095.1 Pseudogemmobacter sp. TB195 | reverse complement strand
GCGCGAATGCGTGACGCTCGCCAGGCCGTGGCCCATAGACGGCCTCTATGACGCGGATTCCTTCGCCGGTGACGTGCTGGACATCTACGAGGGCCGGGGGCCTCAGCCGCTTTCGACAGGCCTCGGCCCCGACATGGACAAGGCCTTCAAGGTCATCGCGGGCCAGTTCGTCGTCGTGACCGGCATACCCAATCATGGGAAAGCCTTAGCGCTTGATACTCCGATCCCGACGCCTTCCGGTTGGACGACGATGGGAGAGTTGAAGGTCGGAGACACTGTCTTCGACGAGACTGGAACGCCGTGTTCAGTGGTCAGGGCAACCGAAGTGCAACTTCAGCGCAGGTGCTATGCCGTCACGCTCAACGACGGCACGCGGATCGTTGCGGATGCAGACCACAGGTGGCTAACGACCAGCGAAGCCGCGAGACGGAGCGCCTACCATGCGAAGCGGCGGCCTGCGGAACTGCGCTGCCGAGGCACGAGGCAGACAGAAAAACGAACCTTCCCATCGGTTGTTACCACCGAGGAAATCGGTCGCACTCTCATTTCCCAAGGCA
>NZ_JBZEGG010000183.1:0-558 GCF_058313095.1 Pseudogemmobacter sp. TB195 | reverse complement strand
ACCGCCGCCGACACCGGCGTCTTCGCCGCCAGCAGCAACGGCGTTGTGAGCGTGCTCACCAGCGCTGGCAGCGCCATCGCTTCGCTCAGCGCCTCCGGCATGGAAGTCCGGGCCGGTCAGACTGCGAACGTGGAAATCGGCGGCTCGGTGCGCGGTCCCGGCGGGGCCAGCACCCCGGTCATTGACATCGACAGCGGCTCCGGCGCCGCCGTGACGGTGGCGGCGGGCGGCTCGGTGGCCTCCAGCCGCATGGCGACCGATTTCATCGGCGCCACCGGCGATCTGGCGGTCAACATCACCGGCGCCAGCGCCAATCTGGGCAACGACGGCGTCATCGTCGGCCGGGTGAACATGCCCGGCGGCGCCAGCGTCTTCAACAACCGCAGCTCGAACAGCTGGTACGTCACCGGCGACAGCAACTTCGGCGGCGGCGCCTCGACGCTCAACAACACCGGTCGTATCGTCACCGCCTTCCAGGGCGGCGTCGCGGAAACCGCCCGTTTCCAGAACCTCGCCACCTTCAACAACGGTGATCCGGCAGGCGTCGGCGCTGGCCTG
>NZ_JBZEGG010000182.1:0-559 GCF_058313095.1 Pseudogemmobacter sp. TB195 | reverse complement strand
AGGGCAGACAATTTTTCTGACAAGCGGCATGTCAAACAGGGGTGATGGTATTTTCAGCTTTCTGGCCTTCAATATGCAAGCTCCCCAACCTTATCAATATTTGCGCCCGGAATCCGGTAGCAATGAATGGCGCGCCGGCGCTGCGCTCGCGAATGTGAACGGAAATGTAATTATGGTAATGGACGCCCCTTCCTCCAGCGGAATGGGTAATATGTTTCTGCTGGACCGCGGACTGCGGGGGGAGGAGCGGGAGTACGTGGGGATGACATATTTCCCACCCCAGGGCACCCCGTTTCTAACATACGATGCGCCACTTCTTCTGCCTCAGAAAACAATGATATCAATGCAGACATTCAACATCACATCGTGCGACATGCTCCCCGACATGGGGGAAATATTAGGCAACGCAAATATTAGCATTCCCGGCGGCCTTTTCACGACGTCGTCAACAGTCTGGAGCAGCGGGTTGTGCAATCTGGCCGCCACCGCGAGTCAAAATACGTCAAACCCGGAATTTAAGATCACATATGACACATCCCCTACCTCAAAGGGGAAATCC
>NZ_JBZEGG010000181.1:0-560 GCF_058313095.1 Pseudogemmobacter sp. TB195 | reverse complement strand
ACACCGACATGGGCGTTACGCTCATCCCGGTCGGCGACACCGGCATTTACGCGCCGTGGCGCATCCATGTGCGCACCACGCTGGGCATGTCGATGCTGCAGGCGACCAGGGTTCGCATCGAAGGCCTGCAGGCTGTCGCGTCCCGGCGGGATAAAAAATAAAATGGCAGTTGATTTGGGACACGCTTAAAGCCAAGCTTGCGCCATTCACAATGAATTGACCTTCGCGCTGCGCGGGAGGGAGGCCTGGGGCTTGCCAAGCTGGCCAACTGGACCGCAAGCGTAGCAGCAAATATCAGGAAATCGCCGCGCGAATAACCGGTTCTGGCGGCTTGCGGCGGCGGAGAATGGCCGGCGCGGCCTGTTTCCGGCGATGACGCACGGCGGCGTCAGGTGGTTTTACGGCGCGCCGGCTGGCGGGCGATATTACGGGACCGACTGCCGACGCGGTCCGGACATGGATTTTGCAAAGGGCCCCCCGCAGACTGGAAGGGGCGACGCCTTTGCGACAAGGTAAAGACGGACCGGCTGGCGGCGGCCAGGGAGAGCCAACCCGACGAC
>NZ_JBZEGG010000180.1:0-561 GCF_058313095.1 Pseudogemmobacter sp. TB195 | reverse complement strand
GCGAAGATGATCATCACGCCCATCAGGCTCATGGTGGTGATCGCCACGCTCGACGGAAACACCACCGGCGCGATCAGCAGCGCGACGGCAACCGCGGCGAAACAGATAAGGTAGCGCATGCCGGTCATGATTCACGCGTCCCGAACAGTCCGGTGGGCTTGAGGATGAGCACAAGCACAAGCAGGAGATAGGGCAGGACAGGCGCGATCTGGGCGAGCGGCGCGCGGCCGAGTTCGCCAAATATCCCCGCCGCCGTGGGGCCAATGACATCGGCGAGCGAGACATTGATGGCGACCGCGAACGTCTGGATCAGGCCGATGAGCAGCGAAGCGACAAACGCGCCGCCAAGCGAACCAAGGCCGCCGACCACGATCACCACGAACAGGATCGGCCCAAGCAGCGCCGCCATGGACGGCTGGGTGACGAGGGCCGGCCCCGCGATGACGCCGGCGAGCCCGGCGAGCCCGGCGCCGACGCCAAACACCATCATGAACACCCGGGACACGTTGTGGCCCAGCATCGCGACCATGTCCGGGTGCGTGAGGGCCGCCTGGATGATGA
>NZ_JBZEGG010000179.1:0-561 GCF_058313095.1 Pseudogemmobacter sp. TB195 | reverse complement strand
TTCATCGCCTCTCAGCGCCAATGCATCCACCGAATGCTCTTAAGGCACTTGATCGTTCTCATGATCGATGTCCGCTCCGGCATGACGCCGGAACGGTCCATAATCAGAAAGACCATTTCATGCTACTGATGCGTCCATACTTTCATGCGGACCTTGCGGTCCGCACGTTGCTGGCGGGGTCATCACAACCCCTTCAGGACGCATCCACTCTTCACGATGTCAAACAACACGCAGACGGAGTAAACTCCAACATCTGCGAAACTGTCATCCGGACAAACACAAACACATCAGGAAACCCCGCGCTCAACCCCATCCGCAAAAGCAGATGGTGGAGCCTGACGGGATCGAACCGACGACCTCCTGAATGCAAATCAGGCGCTCTCCCAGCTGAGCTAAGGCCCCATACATGAGGTAAGAACGCACCGCTTTCAGTGGTGGGCCTGGGAGGACTTGAACCTCCGACCTCACGCTTATCAAGCGCGCGCTCTAACCAACTGAGCTACAAGCCCGTATCCTGGCTGCGTATTCCTGGCCAAACGCCAGAAGCCGCGGCCTGCCCCC
>NZ_JBZEGG010000178.1:0-563 GCF_058313095.1 Pseudogemmobacter sp. TB195 | reverse complement strand
ACAGCGCCCGCGCGCCCAGCGGATTGCCAGGGCCGCCCTTCGTGTCGCGCACATGCGGCCAGCGCTGTTTCATCTCCGCCGGGGGATGCCAGTCCGGCCACTCGGCCTTGCGCTGCACCATGGCGGTTCCTGTCCAGCCAAAGGCTTCGTTGCCGACGGCGACGCCGTAGCGCATCATCTTGCCGCCGGGCAGCACGTAGTAAAGCTGGCGCGCCCTGGTGTCGACGATGATGGTTCCCGGCTCCTCGCCGGTGTCGTCCTTCATCAGGTAGCGGGCGTAGACCGGGTCCTGTTCGGCTTTGGGAACCTGGGCCAGCCATTCGGCGTCGCGGCTGGAAACCTGCGGGTCCGGCGTCGTCGTATAGCAGCCGGCGAGCAAAACAGTGGTCGCGACGGCGACAACGACCCTCGAAAGATACGGCATTCCCAGTCCCTGAGCCGGTGGCGCCGGCGGGCCGGCGAATCGTCATTCAAAATCAGCGTCACCAGCGTTATCCGACCGGCGGTCTGCGTACAATCATCGGCAACATCAACCAAATGAGAGCATGCCTTCCCTGGCCTGC
>NZ_JBZEGG010000177.1:0-564 GCF_058313095.1 Pseudogemmobacter sp. TB195 | reverse complement strand
ATCACGATCGATCATGTCGTCCTCACGGCTGACCCCGGGGCGCCGGGCGCGCCATTGCGCGCCTGGGTGGGCGGGCCTGGGCGGGTGGGCCTGGGGTGGGCTGGCCTGGGGCCGCTGTACCCCGAAGCCTGCGGCGGCGGCGTCCGGAGCGGATGCATCCGGGGGAGCGCGCCGCAAACCAAAAAGATGGAGCGCTTCCATGGCCGCGATGATGGCCGGAAACGCTCCAGGCATTCCAGTGGCGCCGGCGGCGCCTGAACAGGGGCCTTTCCGGGCGGAGACGGCTCCCGCGGCGTCAGGCGTCGCCGTCATGGTGAACGCCGCCCGTCCGTGCGGGTTCCGGCGGCGAGGACAGCCAGGACGGGCGACGGCGCGCTTTCTTGCGCGCTTTCTTGCGTTCGCCCCGGCGGCGCGTCAGTGATGGATACATGCACGGATACATGCAGCCCAAATATGGCGAAACATTCAAGTCCGGTTTTGGAGACAAGGCAAAATCCCCTCCGGCATTCCTGCTGTTTTCACAGGCGGATGCGCCTCATGTTCGGGCAGTCGTGGCCAGGATGG
>NZ_JBZEGG010000176.1:0-566 GCF_058313095.1 Pseudogemmobacter sp. TB195 | reverse complement strand
CCGAAGTAGATCAGCGAGGCGGCGCGCACCCCTTCGATATTGCCGCCGTAGGGCGCCAGGGTCAGATAGGCGGCGAGCACCCCCTCCTTGCCCAGTCGCCGCTCCAGCTGCACCGCCCGCACCATCTGCCGCAGCTTGGCGGAAAAACTGCGCGCCTCGCGCGGCTCCAGCAGCCGCGCCGCCTGCATGCTGAGCGTCGAGGCGCCGGACACCACGCGGCCGTTGCGCGCCAGCTGCCAGGCGGCCCGCGCCACGCCGGTCACATCCACGCCGCCATGGGCGTCAAAGCGCCGGTCCTCATAGACCTTGAGCAGATTGATGAAATGCGGATCGACCTCGGCCAGCTTCACAGGGAGCCGCCAGCGCCCCTCCGGCGTGGCGAAGGCGCGCAGCAGCCGCCCTTCCCGGTCCAGCGCCAGCGGCGATGTCCGCTGCAACACGCTGAGGTCGATCGGCCCCAGCGCCGCCGCGTAAGACCGCAGCGCCAGATAGGCGCCGCCGGCGCCGGCCGCCGTCACCAGCAACGCGACAAGCCCCAGCCGCCGCAGCCTGCGGCCGCGACGCCC
>NZ_JBZEGG010000175.1:0-567 GCF_058313095.1 Pseudogemmobacter sp. TB195 | reverse complement strand
GCCGATTGTATTGGACGGACCGATCAATGGAAACTGGTTCGAGGCCTATGTCGCCCAGGTGCTCGTACCCGAGCTGCACCCCGGCAATATTGTCATCATGGACAATCTGTCGAGCCACAAACGACCTGCGGTGCGTGAGCGGATTGAAGCTGCCGGCGCATCGGTGCGCTATCTGCCGCCCACAGCCCGGATTTCAATCCGATCGAGAAGGCCTTCTCCCGCCTCAAGGCAATGCTGCGGAAAATCGGAGAACGCACCGTGGGCGGCCTGTGGAACTGCATTGGCAAGCTCGTCGACGCCTTCAAGCCCGATGAATGTCGGAACTACTTCAGTTCATGCAGTTATGAGCCGGATTGATCGAAAAACGCTCTAGCGTTCGGCTCTGACTTGCGCATGGCTGCCGCTGTAGGGGGGTGTGATCATTTGCACCCAGACAGGGCGAAGGCCGGCGGCGGCGAACTCGTTGCGTGACAAGGATTTCGGGGCGTCAGACGGGCCGCGCGGGCGATGATCGCTTTTGCACGGAATATGCAGAAACAGCGCGATCTTCTGCACCATCCCGATCAC
>NZ_JBZEGG010000174.1:0-568 GCF_058313095.1 Pseudogemmobacter sp. TB195 | reverse complement strand
CCGGCTTTTTCAGCCTTGGCAGGCACGCGCCGGCGTAGCGTCAAAAGGGGAACAGGCCCGCCTCAAGAAGATCGTCATGGGCGGCGCGGTGAGAAACGGCGCGTTCGGCTCGCGTATCTGCGACCGAGCGGGGCATCGAGGACGCGCCGGAATCATTCTTGAAGTCGTGCCTGAAGGTTCTCGGCGGCTTGGGCGGCGGAACCGATATTTCGGGGATCGCTGGCGCGCCGTCCTCACCGGCGGCTGGCGCTTTGCTCCGGGCCACCGGCGACAACTCTGGCATGGGGTCGTCTGGAGGGGCTTCATGCGACGGGGTTGCCGAACGGTCGAGGTGGCGTGGAAGTGGTATGGGGAAGTCCGGTTCACGGACAGGGAAAAGTAATGGTGCTGCCCCGGCGGGGGCGCGCGGTTCGTCAGGGACGAACGGATGCGCCCCGGGCGATGAGGGCGCCTCGACGCGCTCCATGAACCTGACGTTGAATGGGCCCTGCAGGGTGTTACGGCTTTGCCAGCTACGATACAGGGCAGGGCCGAGCAGGCCGCCGGCGCCGATAACGCCGAACGTTGC
>NZ_JBZEGG010000173.1:0-569 GCF_058313095.1 Pseudogemmobacter sp. TB195 | reverse complement strand
CAAGCAGGTCATTCTGGCGACGGACGGACCAGTCGCCGGCGAAGCCGAAGCCTTTGCGCAGCCACAGCAGCGCCTCGAAACCCGCGATCGTGCGCCGCGCCGTCGTGAAACTGCGCAGACATCCCACTTTCGGCATCATCTGTTTAAGCCGGAAATGGTCGCTCTCGATCACCTGTTGCAGGTGTTTGGAGACGCGATGGGTGACGTTAGCATCGAGTAGACCTTGGACGATGCCATCCTTGATCGCGCCAGGATAGACGATCGCCCCGTCCGTGCCGATCTTCTCCGGAGCCAGCAGTGGGCAATCCTTCAATGCTTTACGGAAAAAGCGTTTGGCCGCAGCAATATCCCGATTGGCTGTCAGCAGGAAATCAACCGGCGTCCCGTGTTTGTCAACGGCGCGGTAGAGATACCGCCATTGGCCACGGACCTTGATGTAGGTCTCGTCGACGCGGATCGATCCGCAATGGGGTTTGTGGAACCGGCGCAGACGTTTCTCTATCAATGGCGCGTAGGCCAGAACCCAGCGGTTGATGGTGGCGTGATCGACATCAAAGCCGCGCTCGGCG
>NZ_JBZEGG010000172.1:0-572 GCF_058313095.1 Pseudogemmobacter sp. TB195 | reverse complement strand
TCACCAGGATCACCGTCTCCGTCCCCGGGCAGGAGGGATCGCGACAGATGATCTCGTTCACCGAAAACCGCGTTCCAGGAGCGTCGCCGCAAACCGTCGCCGCCCACGCGCGGATGCGATCGCTCACGGCGCGATCCGCCGCCGGCTTCCTGCTGAACCACGACATGGCCATGGCGACGCCCGATCAAACCGGCAGGGTCAGCAGGCCGCCGGCGCCATCGGCGGTTCCAAACACCATCCGCTTGCCTTTGGCGTCCCAGGCCATCGCCGTCACCGGGCCGCCGGGGACCGGCATGCGCGCCATCAGTTCGGAATTGTCACCGCGCCGTCATCGTAGCCAATCGCGATGATCAGCGCCCGTGGATGAAAGGCGACCTGGGTCACCTTCGCAGGGCGCACGCCGCATTCGCGCGGCGCCTTGCCCATGGGACCGTCCTTGGCCTCGAACGGCCAGATGATGGCGGCGTCAGCGCCGGACGACGCCATCCACAGTCCTTCATTTGACCAGGACAGGGAGCGCGGCTTGGCCGGATAACCGGACATGCGCATGTCCTTTTTGTCGGCGAGCCGCC
>NZ_JBZEGG010000171.1:0-572 GCF_058313095.1 Pseudogemmobacter sp. TB195 | reverse complement strand
ACCAGCGGATAACGCGAAGCGAAATCCTGGGCGAGCCGCACCATGGCGTCATAGATGGCCTGATCGCCGTGGGGATGGAACGAACCCATCACGTCGCCGACGACCTTGGCGGATTTCTTGAACGGCGAGCCCGGATCAAGCCGCAGCAGGCGCATGCCGTAGAGAATGCGGCGGTGGACGGGCTTCAGGCCATCGCGCGCATCCGGCAGGGCGCGATGCATGATGGTCGAGAGGGCATAGTCGAGATAGCGCTGCTCCAGCGCCTCGCGCAGCTCGACATTCTCAATGCCGTCGTCCGGCGGCGTCCCGACCTCTTTGCCCATTGCCTCCCCCGGTACGCGCCGCAGACCGGCGCCGATGGCGAACTGTCATCGCGACCGAAACCAGCGCGGCGATACAATCGGCCCAACGGCGAAGCGCGCGCCCGATCGACGGCCGGGCGCGTGCTGGAACAGCTGCCCGAAGACATGAGAACGGGTAGCGAACAAACCCTCTGAACGCAAGTATTTACATGGGGCTTCCCACGTTATCCCGCCTGGGCGGGCGCAGCAGCAACACCGCGGCGATGATCT
>NZ_JBZEGG010000170.1:0-573 GCF_058313095.1 Pseudogemmobacter sp. TB195 | reverse complement strand
TCGGCCATCATGGTTACGGCGCCCTTCAAGGGCGGATAATGTCCGTCCGGCTCATAGTTGGCGCGGCAGCTCCGTTTACATTTGCATTGCTTATGGAAAATGCCGGTGTGACATGGGCGCTTTTGGCAGCTGCAGATTCCTGCGAAGGCGCCCCCCGATTCCTGGATAATGGCGCCCATGGATTCCTGGATGATGGCGCCCCCCAATTCCTGGATGATGGCGCCCGGGTCACGGCATGTGCTGGCTTCTATTTTTCTGGCGCCTCGGATGGCGCCGGGTCAAGCGTTGACGTCTGCTTTGGTGCGTACACGTCGCATGCTTTCGCCTCTCAACGCGATGCGATGGGCGTTGTGAAGCAGACGGTCGAGGATGGCGTCGGCGTAGGTGGGGTCGCCAATGATCTCATGCCATCCCTCCAGCGGAAGTTGCGATGTGACGAGCGTCGACTTGCGTCCGTAGCGGTCTTCGAGGATCTCCAGCAGATCGTGACGCGCCGCAGCGTCCAGTGGCTCAAGTCCCCAGTCGTCCAGCACCAGCAGATCCGCGCGCCCGAGGGTGCGTAACAACCGTGCA
>NZ_JBZEGG010000169.1:0-574 GCF_058313095.1 Pseudogemmobacter sp. TB195 | reverse complement strand
TCATCCGGCGTTTTTGAACGCGCCAGGATCCAGGTGACCGCCGCTGGGGCGATGTTCTTTCATCCACGGATGATCCCTGGCGGAGAACACCGGCGGCGCCCGGCGCGAACCGGAGGCCGCGTCACGGCCGGAACCGGCATGCGCCCGACGCCTTCCATGACCTTGCGGGTAATGGACGCGGCCCGGTCGCCATGGCCCATTTGGCGGCGCAACGCCTGGCGGCGGCCGCATCCGCGCGTGGCGCGCGCCAGGACACCGGGAAAACCTCCATGTCTGTCACCGCCACCCCTGCCGCCAACGACGCCGCCGCGCTTCAGGCCCCGTGCCCGTCAGCGCCCGCGACGACCAGTTACGCCAGCCTGTCGCCGCGCACCCGCTGGCTGCTGGAAGGCCCCGTGTTCGGGCGCCTGCTGGTGCTCGCCGCCCCCAACGTCGGCGAGGCGATCGCCCGCATCACCTTCATTATCGCCGACGCCTTTTTCGTTTCCTTGCTGGGACCGGAGGAGCTGGCCGGCGTATCCGTGGTGTTCCCGCTGCTCATCATCGTGCAGACCATGACGGCCGCCGGTGTCGG
>NZ_JBZEGG010000168.1:0-574 GCF_058313095.1 Pseudogemmobacter sp. TB195 | reverse complement strand
GAGATACGCTTCATGCACGGATGGTCCAGGTCAAGGTCGGGGCCATGCAAAACACTACGGCCTGAACGCCTGCTGACAATCCCTCCCGGCCGTCCTGGCGGATGCACGCGAATTCCTGTCCTGGGATCACCGCCGGCGCAGGCCCGGGTATCAGCGCGGGCGCGCCGTCTGGATATCATCCTGAAGGGCTGCCGCGGGGCTGTTTCCTGATCAGGCGTGTCCGGGCGTGTTCACGGATGCTTCGCCCAGCGATCGTTCGCCGCTTTTTTCGGCAGGGTGCTTCGCAATTGGGGCCGACGTGCGATCGGGCGTAATTGACAAAAAAGCTTTTATTTACAAATGGATAAATGAAATTTCCTCGGCCAGACCCAAAGGGTGGGCGTGAATTTTCAGCTTGTGCTTCCACTGAAAATTATCTTTGTATAATGGCTAAGTTACAAATCTATTTGGAGCCGCTACGCTCCCGCGACAGAATCTCGAACTGATTGGTTGGCCATGCTGACGCAGCAGATCATCAACGGACTCATGCTGGGCGCCATCTACATGCTGGTGGCGGTCGCCTTTACCCTGGCGA
>NZ_JBZEGG010000167.1:0-576 GCF_058313095.1 Pseudogemmobacter sp. TB195 | reverse complement strand
CGGAAAATGCGGTGATATCCGCGCCATCTGGCCTTCGCTCAGTAGAAACAAATCACCCATCACGGCCTCCTTTTCGAAGCCGTGAATCACATCTCAAACCAAATTAATAGGTCCTGAGCCTAGGTGTTTAGTCCCGGCATTTGATGGTGCATTATTCTCGCCGGAGTGGAGGGATGCGCTATGGGCCAAATTCTACACGGGAGCGCCCGCACGACAGAGGCGGTCCGTCGAGCGATACAACATAGTCAAGAGAGCCTGAGGGCGCTTGCGAAGCGCTACGGGATCAACCAAAAGACCGTGGCTAAATGGAAGAAGCGGACTGCGACCCGGGATTTGCCGACCGGCCCAAGGGATCCTCGTTCAAGTGTACTCACAGTCGAGGATGAGGCTATCATTGTCGCCTTCCGCCGGCACACGCTGTTACCGCTTGATGATTGCCTCTATGCCCTGCAAGCCACGATCCCGCATCTGACGCGCTCCTCCCTGCATCGCTGCTTGCAGCGACATGGGATCAGCCGGTTGCCCGAAGTGACAGGCGACAAGCAGCCGAAACGGAAATTCAAGACCTATCCGATC
>NZ_JBZEGG010000166.1:0-577 GCF_058313095.1 Pseudogemmobacter sp. TB195 | reverse complement strand
CCAGATCCTCCAATGCAAAATCGTCGACGAAGGCCCCTGCAGAGCGGGTGGTGCAGGACATCCGACGACAGACCCGGCGCCATTTCTCGGCCGAGGACAAGATCCGCATCGTGCTGGAAGGCCTGCGCGGCGACGACAGCATCGCCGAGCTGTGCCGGAAGGAGGGCATCGCCCAGAACCTGTACTACACTTGGTCCAAGGAGTTCATGGAAGCGGGCAAGCGCCGCCTGGCCGGCGATACCGCTCGTGCCGCGACCACCGGCGAGGTCCAGGATCTGCGCCGCGAGACCCGCGCCCTGAAGGAATGCGTGGCCGATCTGACGCTCGAAAACCGCTTGCTGAAAAAAAGCATGATCGCGGATGGGGGCGACGACGAATGAGATATCCCGCCTCCGAGAAGCTCGAAATCATCAGGATCGTCGAGCAGTCGCACCTGCCGGCGAAGCGCACGCTGGACAAGCTTGGCATCGCCCGTCGGACCTTCTACCGCTGGTACGAGCGCTACCTCGAAGGCGGACTGGAAGCGCTGGAGGATCGCCCGTCGGCGCCGGGCCGGGTATGGAACCGAATCCCGGCC
>NZ_JBZEGG010000165.1:285-580 GCF_058313095.1 Pseudogemmobacter sp. TB195 | reverse complement strand
CTTTCCTGATTTTTCAGCTTATTATCTGGATATATTGAGAAGCCAGTCGATATCGAGATGGGCTTCCAGATGCGCCGCCAGCGCGTCCAGCGCCGCCTCGACGCCGACTTCATAGGCGTGATCGACGCCATCGCCGCCGAGACGGCGCAGCCAGGCGTCGCGCTGGGCGTCGTCGTAATCGTCCCCGGCCAGCACATGGATGGCCTCGCGAAAGATCTCGGCCAGCACCGGGCCGTCCGAGGGCAGAAACGGGCGCAGGCCCGCGTTGAATTGCTGTCCCATGGCTGGCCCTTAT
>NZ_JBZEGG010000165.1:0-275 GCF_058313095.1 Pseudogemmobacter sp. TB195 | reverse complement strand
GGGCGAGGCCCGGCCCGGTGGTTACGCCCACATGCATCTCATAGCCCTGGAAGGCGGCGCCGTCGGCGCTGCGGCCTGAGGTTTCGCGCAAGGTCTTGTCGCCGGCAAGCACCGTGTCCACATCGAGCAGGCCAAGCCCGGGAACGGTTCCTGCGGCGCCTTCCAGCCCCGCCGGATCGCTGATGCTGCGGCCAAGCATCTGGTAGCCGCCGCAAATGCCCAGCACATGGCCGCCGCGCCGCACATGGGCGGCGATGTCGATGTCGAGGCCGGCG
>NZ_JBZEGG010000164.1:0-581 GCF_058313095.1 Pseudogemmobacter sp. TB195 | reverse complement strand
CGCCGCTCGGCCACCGACATGCCGGCCACGGGCTCGTCCAGCATCAGCAGTTGCGGGTCCTGGATCAGCAGCATGCCGATCTCCAGCCACTGCTTCTGGCCGTGCGACAGCAGGCCGGCTTTCTTCTCCAGCGAGTCATCCAGGAAGATCTGCTCCGCGATGTCGCGGATCCGGTCCCTCACGGCGACGTCGCGGCGGAAGGCGAGGGCGCCGAATACGCCATGGCCCTTCGGGTAGCTGATCTCCAGGTTCTCGAACACGGTCAGGTCCTCGTAGACGCTGGGCGTCTGGAACTTGCGGCCGACGCCGGCGTGGACGATCTGGTCCTCGCGCATCTTCAGCAGCTCCATGTCGCGAAACCGCACGGAGCCGCCCGTGGCCTTCGTCCGGCCGCAGATCAGGTCGAGCACCGTGGTCTTGCCGGCGCCGTTGGGGCCGATGATCACCCGGCACTCGTTGGGGGCGATGTAGAGGTTGAGCCCGTCAACCGCCTTGAACCCGTCGAACGACACCGTCAGGCCCTCGACCGTGAGGATGAAGTGGGATGGCTCTTCGAACATGATGCGATCCTCCGGTCAGAC
>NZ_JBZEGG010000163.1:0-582 GCF_058313095.1 Pseudogemmobacter sp. TB195 | reverse complement strand
TTCGAGGTGAAATGGCGGCCGAAGGCGATGACGTCGGCGTTGCCGGCGGCGATGGTCTCCTCGGCCATGTCGCCGGTGTAATTGCCGGCGGAAATCAGCACGCCTGGCCACAGCGGCCGGAACAGCTCCGCCGCCGACGGCACGCCCTGGTGATCGACCTCGCGCTGGCCGGCGCCGCTGGCGCGCGGCTCGATCAGATGCAGATAAGCCAGGCCCATGGGGGCGAGCTGCCCCACCACATGGCTGTACAACGGCATCGGCTCGTCCTCGCCCGAGCCATTGGCCACGCCGAATGGCGACAGCCGCACGGCGACGCGCTCCGCCCCGCAGGCGGCGACCAGGCTCCTGGTCACCCCAAGCAGCAGGCGGGCGCGGTTCTCAAGGCTGCCGCCCCAGCGATCGGCGCGGCGGTTGGCGAGCGGCGAGAGGAACTGGCTGAGCAGATAGCCATGGGCTGCATGGATTTCGACGCCGTTGAAGCCGGCCCTCGCGGCGAGAAGCGCGGTGTTGACGAAACGGCTGGCCACATCGGTAATATCGGCCGGCGTCATCTCCCGCGGCATGGGAAACATCCTGGACTGC
>NZ_JBZEGG010000162.1:0-582 GCF_058313095.1 Pseudogemmobacter sp. TB195 | reverse complement strand
GCGGGTAAGAAGACCAAAGGGCGCAAGCGGCACATTCTGACCGATACCGACGGCAACCTCGTCCATGCGGTGATCCATTCGGCCGCCATACAGGACCGGGACGGAGCGCCGCTGTTACTCGCCGATATTGTCCGCCGTTTCCCGTGGCTACGCCATCTGTTCGCGGACGGAGGCTATGCCGGCGACAAACTCAGGGGGGCCATCCGGTGCTTCGGCAAATGGACGATCGCGATCATAAAGCGCTCCGATGCTGCCAAGGGCTTCGAAGTGCTGCCAAGGCGTTGGGTCGTCGAAAGAACCTTCGCATGGCTCAACCGAAACCGCCGGCTCGCCAAAGACTTCGAGCAGACCATCGCATCCGCGACCGCCTGGCTGTTCATAGCCTCGATCCAGCTCTTCACCAGACGCATCGCAAGGGCATGAAATCGCACAGGATAATTTTGAATCAGACACTTACATGCCCGATAACGCTAACGGCGCCAATTGCAAAAGTCATGATCCAGGGAAAAGCTTCGATGAAAAGGCCGACGAGCGGATGGCGGCGACGGGCCGAAGTATTATTGTTGGTGGAAACCATTTTAC
>NZ_JBZEGG010000161.1:243-587 GCF_058313095.1 Pseudogemmobacter sp. TB195 | reverse complement strand
GCTCCGCCCAGCTGTCGGTCGCCACCCACCAGATGTCGGTCGGCACGTTCTCCGGCGGCGTCACCAACGGCGGCTTCGCCGCCCGTCCGGACGCCAAGTTCGGTTACGCCATCCAGGGCGGCGTGAAGTTCAACCTGCCGTTCATCGCCAAAGGCGACCAGCTCTGGCTGCAGGCCGCCTACGGCAAGGGCGCCATGTCCTACACCGGCGTCAGCGCCATGCTCGGCGGCGACACCTTCACGGGCCAGAACCTCGGCCGCTTCACGGTCAATACGGTTGACGGCTACGTCAACGCCTTCGGCGACATCAAGCTGAGCACCAGCTGGACCCTCACCGCGGCCTTC
>NZ_JBZEGG010000161.1:0-233 GCF_058313095.1 Pseudogemmobacter sp. TB195 | reverse complement strand
CACCAGGCCGTGTTCGCCAGCTACGGCCAACGTGAGTACGACAGCGGCGCCCTGAGCGCGTTCTGCCCCCTCTACGCTGTTCTCGGCGGTTCGCTCATCCCGGCCAACCTCGCCTTCACGCCCCAGCAGACCGTCAACTACAACAACAGCTCCGCCCTGCGCGACTGGAGCGTCTTCAACGTCGGCACCAACCTCGTCTGGTCACCGGTCAAGGATCTCGATATCGGCGCCGA
>NZ_JBZEGG010000160.1:0-588 GCF_058313095.1 Pseudogemmobacter sp. TB195 | reverse complement strand
ATCGCAATGCGTGACGCCGCTGCTTCCGGAACCGGCTCGGGGCCACGCCTCGCCGCGCCAGCCTCCTGGATGGCGGCGCCGCGCGTCCGCCCCTGGGCTTGCGCCGTCACCGCCCTGTTGCTGGCGCTGGCCCAGGGCATGGGCCAGAACTTCTTCACCGCCAACCTGCAACAGGTGCAGGGGCAACTGGGCGCCACGCCGACGGAAGGCGCCTGGCTGACGGCGCTCTACATCGCGCCTTACGCCAGCCTGTCGCTGATGCTGCGCAAGCTGCGGGCGCAGTTTGGGCTGCGCAGTTTCGCCGAATGCGCCATTCTCGTTTTTGTGCTGGTTACGTTGCTGCACCTGGTCGTCGATGACCTGCCCACCGCCATGCTGGTGCAATTCGCCAGCGGCGTCGCGGCGGCTCCCCTGTCGGCGCTGAACTTTCTTTACATGGTGGAAGCGGCCCCGGCGGACAAACGCCTCTCCATGGGGCTGTCGGTCGCCCTGACGTTCCAGTCCATCGGCGCGCCGCTGGCGCGGGTGCTGTCGCCGCCGCTGTTTGATATCGGCGGTTGGCATGGCCTGTACCTGATGACAGCCGCC
>NZ_JBZEGG010000159.1:0-589 GCF_058313095.1 Pseudogemmobacter sp. TB195 | reverse complement strand
AAAAGCTGGCGCAAATCACCGTTTCAGCATCAGCGACGCCGGCGGCTGGAGCCGCTCAGGCTTCCGCCGCCCGCTCCAGCGGCAGCGTGGCGATCATCACCGAGGGGTCCTCGCGATCGGCGCGGATCGAGAATCCGAGCTTGCGACAGACGCCAAGCATCGCCTGATTATCGCGCAGCACCTGACCTTCAACGACGCGGATGCCGTCGGCGCGCGCCCATTCGATGATCAGCCGCATCAGCTCCATGCCAAGGCCGGTGCCCTTGAGCTCGGAGCGGACCATGATGGCGTATTCGCCTTTCTCGTGGTTGGAATCGGCATGCAGGCGCACCACCCCCATCATCTGGCCCGTCGCCGCCTCGATGGCCACGAAGGCGATGGCCCGGGCGTAGTCCACCTGCACCAGCCGGGCGACGAAGGCGTGGTTGAAATCCCGCACCGGCGCGAAGAAGCGCAGGCGCAGATCATCCTCGGAAGCCTGGCTCATGAAGTCGACGAACATCTGTTCGTCCTCGGGGCGCACCGGCCGCACGAAGTAGACCTTGCCGCTGCGACCGGTGATCGTGCGCTCCCAGGCCCGGGGATAGGG
>NZ_JBZEGG010000158.1:0-592 GCF_058313095.1 Pseudogemmobacter sp. TB195 | reverse complement strand
GCGATAGGTCTTGCTGACCTTCCGTTTCGGGCTTGTGACGCGGTGCAGGAACTCGCCGTCGTCGGTCAGCAGCAACATGCCAGATGTTTCCTTGTCGAGCCTGCCGACCGTCGAAATCGCCGGATCCCGCCGCCGCCAGCGGGTCGGGAGTAGATCGTAAACCAGTGGCCCGGCATCGCTGTGCGAGCATGTCACCCCGGCGGGCTTGTTCAGGAGGATCACCAGTCCTGCAACGGGATCAAGCTGTTCCCCGCCCACGGTCATGCGCCTGGGCAGCTCCGCCGTGACCGTAATACGCCGCGTCACGTCATTGACCTTCTCGCCGTCCAATATGATGCGGCCCGCTTGCGCCAGCCCGCCGATCTCGCGGCGCGATCCATAGCCCATCGAGGACAGCAACTTGTCGATACGGGCGTTTACCGCTTTCGACATGACGCAGCCCTCCGATCTGGTTTGATGGTGCGTGGGATGCGGTTCGTCATGCCGTCCCCTCAACCAATGGCTTCAGGCTTATACCCTTCTCACGCAGGGCGGCGTCGATCCGGCTGAATACCTCGTTGCGGCAGGCCATCTCGCGGTCATGCTGGGGAAC
>NZ_JBZEGG010000157.1:0-593 GCF_058313095.1 Pseudogemmobacter sp. TB195 | reverse complement strand
AGGCAAAATAAGCAAGTGACCAGGAATTCGGCCTGTATTTTAGTTTGGAATAATTAAAATACACGTATTTCGTCGCAGCGTCTGCCCACCTGCGCAGGGTGATCGCAGCGCATCGATCGCGGTGACTTGGCAACCAGGGCGAACACATACACCATGAGCAGAATCCTGCTGGCCACGGCGGCCTGTGCGGCCGTTGCGTCTCCCACGCTGGCCAAACCGGCCCAGACCACCGTGCAACTGGACGAGATCACGGTGACCGGATCGCGGGCGCAGCGCGCCCTGTCGGATATCCCGCAATCGATCCAGGTGATTGACCGCGGCCAGATCGACACCCAGATCAAACAGGGTGGCGGCGCGGCCGGCCTGCTTTCGCGCGTGGCGCCGGGATTCTCGATCAACAACCAGACCGTGTCGGGCGCGTCGGAAACCTATCGCGGCCGCAGCCTGCTGGTTCTCGTTGACGGCGTGCCCATGACCACGCCGCTGCGTGATGTTTCGCGCATGCTGTCGCTGATCGATCTCAACGCGGTGGAACGGGTCGAGCTGGTCGCCGGCGCCTCCAGCCTGTATGGGGCGGGCGC
Source organism: Pseudogemmobacter sp. TB195 (assembly GCF_058313095.1). Classification (NCBI taxonomy): domain Bacteria; kingdom Pseudomonadati; phylum Pseudomonadota; class Alphaproteobacteria; order Rhodobacterales; family Paracoccaceae; genus Pseudogemmobacter; species Pseudogemmobacter sp. TB195. The sequence goes on along the minus strand of NZ_JBZEGG010000157.1, from coordinate 12 downwards.
CACCGGCGGCAC
>NZ_JBZEGG010000156.1:352-594 GCF_058313095.1 Pseudogemmobacter sp. TB195 | reverse complement strand
CTCGCCAGAGAGAATGCCCGGCAGATGCTTGCGCTTCTGCTCTTCGCTGCCAAGCTCGATCAGCATCGGGCCGACCATCTGCAAACCGTTCGGCAGCAGCGGCGGCAGTTCGCGCTTGCGGCATTCTTCTGCGAAGATGTAGCGCTGCTCGACGCTCCAGCCGGTGCCGCCGTATTCCTTCGGCCACGCCGGGGCGGCCCAGCCCTTCGCGTGCAGGATCCTGTGCCAGGCCATCACCTGCT
>NZ_JBZEGG010000156.1:0-342 GCF_058313095.1 Pseudogemmobacter sp. TB195 | reverse complement strand
GGTCTTTTTGCCGGCTTCGCGAATCGCTGGCGTCGGCGCGACGTCAAGAAACTCCGCGACCTCCCGCCGGAAGCTCTCAAGCTCCGGCCCGAATTCAATATTCATTGCAGTTTCATGCCCTTGCATCATCTGATCATGGGCTCCGGCGCGCACGCCGGAGCCTGATTTCATCGCGACCGCATGGATGGGGCGAACGGCGCCCCGTCCAACAGCGCCCCATCCGCAGGCGTCAGCCCGCGGCGGACGTCGGCTTGTCGGCCAGGTCCCACTCGTCGCCCTTGTAGGCGCCCATGATCAGCTCGTTGAAGGGCGAGTAATCCTCCGGCGTGATGGCGTAGGAGA
>NZ_JBZEGG010000155.1:0-596 GCF_058313095.1 Pseudogemmobacter sp. TB195 | reverse complement strand
AACGAGAGGCTGTCGTGTAATCGTCTGAGAAACGGCAGGACCTCGCCCCGGGCCTGCGGGTCAAGCGCCGAAAGCGGCTCATCCATCAACAACAGCTGCGGCCGGGACAGAAGCGCGCGCCCGATCGCAACCCGTTGACGTTCGCCGCCGGAGAGCTTGCGCGGCGCGCGATCGAGCAGCTTCTCAAGTCCAAGCAGGGCGACCACTTCATCGAAACCAGCCGGGTCCCCGGGCCTCAGCGGGCTGCGGCCAGGGGCCCCGTAAAGCAGGTTGCCGGTCACCGTAAGATGCGGAAAAAGACCAGGCTCCTGGAAGACGTAGCCGATCGGCCGTTGATGGACAGGGCGGAAGCTGCGGCCTCCGTGCCAGACGTCGCCATTGACCGCGCAATATCCGTCAGCGAGGCGCTGCAGACCGGCGATGCAGCGCAGCACCGTCGTCTTGCCGCATCCCGAGGGCCCGAAGAGCGCCGTTACGCCGTGGGTAGGCGTGGTGAAGGCGGCGTCGAGAACGAAGCCGCCGAACACACCCCTGAAGGCCACGCTGATGAAACTCGACGGGTTCATTCGGCGACGCGCATCAGGCGCTTTCCCGCC
>NZ_JBZEGG010000154.1:0-599 GCF_058313095.1 Pseudogemmobacter sp. TB195 | reverse complement strand
GACACCCTCCCGTCCCTCGGCGCTGAACATGCGATCGGTAAAGTTGTGGGCGGCGGCCTCGGTCCGTTCCGGCCCACTGAGACCCGGCAGGGCGAGGATCAGCGCCTTGGTGTCGGCGATGGCGCCCGGGGCGCACTTCAGCACGTCCGCGCGGATTCCGGCCTCGATCGCCGCAAGGCTCGCGCTGTCTGTCCCGACGAAGTCGGCGAAGCCGAGCGCCTGCGCTTCCGCTCCGGTGAACCGGCCCGCCGTCAGCATCAGCCGCCGGCCAGTGGCGTAACCGAGTTTTTGCAGCACGAACGGCGAGATCTGCGCCGGCGACAGGCCAATCATCGTCTCGGTCATGGCGAAACGGGCGTCCGCCGCGCAGATCACCACGTCACAGCAGCAGGCGAGGCCGAAGCCGCCAGCCATGGCGGCGCCCTCGATTACCGCCACCGTGACCTGCGGCATGCTGTTGACCAGCGTCATCAGACCGCCGCCGTCCCGGCTCATCTGCACCACCCCGTCGCGGCTGGCCGCGCCGGAGGTCATGCTCCGGAACGATTTCAGATCGCCGCCAGCGCAGAACACGCCGCCACGTCCACGTAGGGTGATCC
>NZ_JBZEGG010000153.1:0-600 GCF_058313095.1 Pseudogemmobacter sp. TB195 | reverse complement strand
CGGCAGATGTAAAAAGGGCCGCCCCGATGGGACGGCCCTTTATTTTGTCGTGGCGCCGTCAGGCGGCGGTTACCACTGGTAGCGGACGCCGCCCTTGATGGAGCTGTTGGACAGGTCGCGGTTGAACTTGTAGCTCGCGCTGACGAAGCCCGACCACCCGGTGTTGGCGCCGTACACGTTGAGCGTTCCCGCGATCTCGCCAAACGCGCCGCGGAAATTGTCTTCGACGCCAAGCGGAACGCCGTCACTCAGGATCAGCGCCTTGTTGACGCCCCGGAACTCGTTCCAGACGCGTCCGGTCAGCGAGGCCTCCAGACGGTAGGCGTCGTTCAGGACCATGTTGCCGCCGACGCGGGCGCCGAGGCTGCCGCGCAGGCTGTCGTTGGAGCCGAATTTGGCCATCGCCCCAGGCAGCGCCAGCAGGCGGTCGAGCGTGGTGCGCGCATAGGAGAGCGTGGCCACCGGTTCGATGAAGGCGTTGGCGCCCAGGTTGAAGCGATACCCGGTGTCAACCGTGAAGCCGAGCGTCGTCGTGTTCAGCCCCTGCATGGTCGCGAGCGATGGCGCCCGGTAGTCCATGTTCAGCAGGTCCACCTTGGC
>NZ_JBZEGG010000152.1:0-602 GCF_058313095.1 Pseudogemmobacter sp. TB195 | reverse complement strand
AGCGTCCAGACGGACATGCCGAGGGGAACCTCAAGGTCCACCAGAAACGTCGCCGCGACGGCCACAAGCGACGCGATCGTGATTGTCAGGTTTTTCCGGTAGGTCAAGGCGCTGGTCTCACACACGGTTCACGACGGGCAACCCTGCCTGACGCGGCTGCTGCGGTCACCCCGGGGCGCGCCGCCCATTTGACGCCGGCATGCGAAGCGGCCGTCGCCCGGTTGGCCAGGGCCATGCACTGCACGTTTCGTCATGGCTTCCCCCCGACATGCCAGACCCTCGCCCAAAATCATACCGCATGACAACAATCATCACGCACATAAGTTCCGTTCCCGGGGGGAACAAATTGGAGAGAGCGGCGTTCATCATGCTGCAACATGACACAGGCGCAGGTCGCGGAACGTAAGAACCGCGTTTGCGGACACGGCGGCAAGCAGCACATGGCGGAAGCACGCAATGGTTTTGGAAAACAGATGCGCCTGTGGGCGGCGCCATGAATAGCTGGTGGTTTGATGACAGGAACCACGGCGGCGGGGAGAGCGCGACCGCACCCCGGCTGCCGCGCAGCGACCTGGACGCGGCGGCTGTCGCCGCTGCGGGGC
>NZ_JBZEGG010000151.1:0-605 GCF_058313095.1 Pseudogemmobacter sp. TB195 | reverse complement strand
CGACCAGCTCAACAAGGCGTTCGGCGGCAAATAAGCAAGCACAGGCCAGCGGCGGCGAGGACCGGCGGCGTGAAGGCGTTTCAGGCGCCAAAAAGGCCCGGACGCGGAGCCGCTGCCGGAGAAAAACGCCCCCAACCAGCATGGTCGGAGTTGTTCCGGCCATCCACGCAGCCCACCCACCCGGAAGAAGCCGGACCCTGTCTCACGTCAGAAAACGTGGCGCGGGACAAGCCCGGGCATGACGCCGGAGAAGGAGGCGCGGAGGCGGGAATGGACCAGACCAGCAACATGTCATCCGCGTCGGGCAGGCGGCCCTTCCCGATGTCTCGCCCTTCATCCCGCCTGGCGCCAGGCCACAAGCGGCGTTGCCCAGCGCCATGACCAGGACCGCGGCGACCGTGGCCGTTTTCCTTCTTCTGGCAGTCGCCAGCCTGTTCGCCGGCGTCAGCGACCTGACGCCCGGCGCCGTGCTGGCCGGCGATCCGGCGGCGATCAACCTGCTGCTGACCAGCCGGGCGCCGCGCACCATCGCGGTCGTGCTGGCCGGCGGCTCGGTGGCCATCGCCGGCCTCATCATGCAGATGCTGGCGCGCAACCGCTTCGCC
>NZ_JBZEGG010000150.1:0-606 GCF_058313095.1 Pseudogemmobacter sp. TB195 | reverse complement strand
ATTCTGGCAGGAAAGTAATTTTGGCAGAGGGGGCCTGCTGGCACAAGCGCCGGAAAGCCACAGCGGCGGGTGCTTTCGGAAAGCCGTCGGCGCCGGCGACGGGCGGGATCAACGGCCGCTTTCGTCCGCGTCGTCGCGCTGCCCCTGCGCCGTCTGGGGCGCCGCCTCCTGCGCGTCGTCGGGGCGGGTTGGCGCGGCGGCGCGCTCCCGCGTCTGGGTTTTGCGTCTGCGCAGATTGGCCCGCAGCGCCTGCGCCAACCGCTTTTGTCGTTCCGTCGCTGTTTCGCTGCTCACGGGGCGCCCCGGCGTTAGGGTTGATCTCGGCGCTTGCGGCAAGGGCGGAATAAGCCCCGCGAAAACGCATCATCCGTGGCGGACGGCGCGCGCCAGCCTGCCGGCGGTGTGATAGCAAAGTCCGGGCCCCCAGCGCCAGCGCCAGCGCTTGGGGTGGCTGCCGGGGCAGGCCGCGCCGGCCCGCGAACCGGCCTGCGCCGAAAAACGGGGCAGGACTGCGGCGATTGTCACGCTTGCGTGGCCGGTATTTGTCTGGAATGCTTCAAAACCGCAGGTCACATATTGTATAGGGGCGTGCTTGCGGCAAAAAGG
>NZ_JBZEGG010000149.1:0-607 GCF_058313095.1 Pseudogemmobacter sp. TB195 | reverse complement strand
AGGGTCATGGGTTCTTCCTGGTTGTTCCGGCTGCCGGATCAGAGGCCGAGTTCTTCCATGATCTGGCGTTTCAGCTTGTACTTCTCGATCTTGCTGGTCGGCGTCAGCGGCAGGGCGTCGATGAAGCGCACATGGGCGGGCTGCATGTATTTCGGCATCATCGCCCGGGCGTGCTCGCGCAGCTCCGCCTCGTCCATGATCTCGCCCTCGACCAGCTCGATGAACACGGCGATGTCCTCCTCCGAGCCCTCGCGCGCCGGCACCGGCACGGCGGCGGCGGCGCGCACCTTGTCGTGGCGGGCCAGCAGCGCCTCCACCTCGTAGGACGAGACGTTCTCGCCGCGCACGCGGAAGAAGCCGCCCATGCGGTCGACGAAACTGTAGACGCCAGGCATCTCCGGCAGTTCGCGGCAGGCGTCGCCGGTGTGGAACCAGCAGGTGCGCAGCACCCTGGCCGTGGCTTCCGGCTTGCCGAAATATTCCAGCAGCAGCAGACCCGGATAACGCGGGCGGAACGCCAGCTGGCCGACTTCGCCAGGCGGCAGGCGGTTGTCGTCCTCATCAAGGATGGCGACTTCGTAGACCTGGTTGGGCGCGCCCATGAAGC
>NZ_JBZEGG010000148.1:0-611 GCF_058313095.1 Pseudogemmobacter sp. TB195 | reverse complement strand
CGTCATAAGGGCATTAGACCTCCGGTCCGCCGCTCAATAAGAAGGGCTCCATGTTCAAACGGCTCTATGACTGGACCCTGAGCCTGGCCAACCGGCCAGGGGCAACCTGGGCGCTGGCCCTCGTGGCTTTCGCAGAGAGCTCGTTCTTTCCCATTCCGCCAGACGTGATGCTGGCCCCCATGGCGCTGGCGCGCCCGCGCAAGGCTTGGTTTTACGCCTTCGTCTGCACGGTCGCCTCGGTGCTTGGCGCGCTCGTCGGCTACGCCATTGGCTACCTGCTGTTTGATTCCCTGGGCCAGTGGGTCATCAATTTCTACGGCATGCAGGACGGCGTGGCGAAGTTCCGCGAATCCTACGCCGAATATGGCCACTGGATCATCCTGCTGAAGGGGCTGACGCCAATCCCCTTCAAGCTGGTGACCATCATGTCCGGCTTCGCCGAATACAACCTGTTGTGGTTCGTGGCCCTGTGCATCGTCACCCGTGGCCTGCGCTTCGCGCTCGTCGCCGGCGCCATGCAGCTGTTCGCCGAGCCGATCCGCCGCCTGATGGATCGCCACGCCGGCGTCATTGGTTTCGCCATCGTCTTCTTCATCATCGCCGGCTTCGCC
>NZ_JBZEGG010000147.1:0-612 GCF_058313095.1 Pseudogemmobacter sp. TB195 | reverse complement strand
AATACACGCCGCCGAAAGTCTGGACCTGGAGCAAGCCGAGCGGCGGCGCCTTCGCCAATATCAACCGGCCGGTCGCCGGCCCCACCCACGACAGGGAGCTGCCGGTCGGCAAGCATCCCCTCCAGCTTTATTCGCTGGCCACGCCGAATGGCCAGAAAGTCACCATCATGCTGGAGGAACTGCTGGCCGCTGGTCACGCCGGGGCCGAATACGACGCCTGGCTGATCCGCATCAATGAGGGCGACCAGTTCGGCAGCGGTTTTGTCGCGGTCAATCCGAACTCGAAGATCCCGGCCCTGCTCGACCGTTCAGGTTCCAAACCCATCCGCGTGTTCGAGTCCGGCGCCATTCTGGTTTATCTGGCGGAGAAGTTCGGCGCCTTCCTGCCAACGGAGCCGGCGGCGCGGGCCGAATGCCTGTCGTGGCTGTTCTGGCAGATGGGCAGCGCCCCGTACCTTGGCGGCGGCTTCGGCCATTTCTACGCCTACGCCCCGGTAAAGATTGAATACGCCATCGACCGTTTTGCGATGGAGGCCAAACGGCAGCTCGACGTGCTGAACCGCAGGCTGGCGGAAGCGCCCTGGCTCGGCGGCGACGCCTACACCATCGCCG
>NZ_JBZEGG010000146.1:0-612 GCF_058313095.1 Pseudogemmobacter sp. TB195 | reverse complement strand
TGGCCTCGCGCGTGGCGATGAATGCCGAGCCGATATAGGCAAGGTCCGCTCCCATGGCCTGCGCCGCCAGAATGGCCCGGCCGCTGGCGATGGCGCCCGACAGGGCGAGGGGACCGTCAAACCACTCGCGAATATCCTGGATCAGCGCCATCGGCGAAATGGTTCCGGCATGCCCGCCGGCGCCAGCGGCCACGGCGATCAGCCCATCGGCGCCCTTCTCGACAGCCTTGCGGGCGAAACGATTGTCGATGACGTCATGCAGCGTGACGCCGCCGTAGCCATGGATGGCCTGGTTCAGGTCTTCCCGGGCGCCCAGCGAGGTGATGATGACGGGAACCTTGTGCTTCACGCACAATTCGACGTCGTGGTCGAGGCGGTTGTTGGAGCGGTGAACAATCTGGTTGACGGCGAACGGCGCTGAGGGCTGGTCCGGATGGTCACGGTCATGGGCCGCCAGTTCCTCGCGGATCTGGTGCAACCATTCATCCAGCAGTTCCTTGGGGCGGGCGTTGAGGGCCGGAAAGCTGCCGACGACGCCGGCCTTGCACTGGGCGATAACCAGTTCGGGTCCCGAGACGATGAACAGGGGGGAGGCGATCGCCGGCAGGGACA
>NZ_JBZEGG010000145.1:0-614 GCF_058313095.1 Pseudogemmobacter sp. TB195 | reverse complement strand
GGAGCACAGATGTGAACTGCTTCCAGTTCACCTCCAGACCCAGCGGCGCCAGCCGCCTTTCAAGAACCCGGTCCTCCCTCAGCAAGGTCAGCAGCGTCGAGGAGCGCTGGTAACTGAAGCGCACCGGAGCCGCCGCGCCAGCGCGGGAAGCTCCTGACAGCACGACGGGCGCGGCGAGCGCGCCGGCAAGTACATGGCGACGTGTCAATATCATGGGCCTACATCCTGAATGTCTGGATGCAGTGTAATTTTGTTTGCATGGACAGCAATGTACTTTTTAAATTATTATGTATTGGCGAAAGTAAATTGAAATATTATTTCTGTGCAGTGTGGATGCGAGGAAAAAATGTCTCAAAACGAGCTACGTTTTGGCATATGGGCTCTGGTGCATGGCAACAGGGCTGCGTTGCATGATCCGGAAGAGCCATATGACGCGTCGTTCGCGCGGAACCGCGCGCTGGTTCTGGAGGCCGAACGGCTCGGATATGCGACGACGCTTGTGGCGCAGCACACCGCCAATCCGCTTGACCGGGGTCTGGACCAGCTTGAGGCATGGACAACCTCGGCCGCCCTTGCGGCGCTGACCAGCCGGATCGAGATCATCGCGGCGATCA
>NZ_JBZEGG010000144.1:0-614 GCF_058313095.1 Pseudogemmobacter sp. TB195 | reverse complement strand
GTCTGACGTGGCATCTCTATCGCAGCGTCAGCGCGACCGTGGACGCATCCCAGCGCCAGGCCGCCCTCAATATCGCCAGCCTCGTTCGCGGCGCCCTCAATAGCGCCGACATCGTCGCGACCACCCTGCTGGCCTCCGCCACGCATGCGGGGGACGAGAAATTCTGCGCGTCCCTCCCCCATTATCGCAAGGTCAACCGGGAAGTTGTCGCCTACGGCTTCTTTCGCGACGGCCGGCTGGTCTGCTACGCCGGGGACCAGGCGGCGCTTGACGGTTTTGACCTGGCGGCGGTCGCTCCCGCCGCTCCCGCAGCCCCCCCATCCAGCCTGCGGGCGAACACCCGCCGGGAAACCATTCTGGCCAGCAGGACCCCGCCATTCCACCTTGGGGTGGCCTCGACGCTGGACGGGCCCGAAACCCTGCTTTCCGTCGTCTCCCAGGCATTCATGCGCGAATTGCTGGAGCGTACGCCACAGGGGCGCGCCAGCCCCTTCGCGGTGATCGACGACAGGTTCCACATCATCGCCCACAGCGGCGAACAGGAGGACAACGGGTGGCTTCCCGCGAAAGAGAAGCTGTTCCTGGCCTCCCGCCATGAGCTGATGACGGGCAAC
>NZ_JBZEGG010000143.1:0-616 GCF_058313095.1 Pseudogemmobacter sp. TB195 | reverse complement strand
TGAGTTCTATCTCACCGACGCCGTCGACATTGCCCGGGGGCTCGGCCTGCGCGCCGCGGTGACCGTCGCCCCGGAATCGGAGGTAATGGGCGTCAACGACCGCGCCCAGCTCGCCGTGGCGGAGGCGGAAATCCAGCGGCGGCTGCGCCGGGCGGCCATGCTCGGCGGCGCCACGTTGCAGGACCCCGACAGCGTCTATTTCAGCGCCGACACCCGGCTTGGCCGCGACGTCACCGTGGAGCCGCATGTGGTGTTCGGCCCCGGCGTCACCGTGGAGGCCGGCGCGACCATCCATGCTTTCTCGCACCTGGAAGGCGCCATTGTCCGCGAGGGGGCCGATATCGGCCCCTATGCCCGCCTGCGTCCCGGAGCCGATATGGGCGCGCGAGCCCGTGTCGGCAGTTTTGTCGAGCTCAAGAACATGGTGATGGGCGCCGGCGCCAAGGCCAACCATCTGGCTTATCTGGGCGACGGCGTGGTCGGCGAGGGCGCCAACATCGGCGCCGGCACGATCTTCTGCAACTATGACGGTTTCGGCAAAGCAAAAACCGTGGTCGGCAAGGGCGCTTTTGTTGGCTCGAACTCATCCCTGGTCGCCCCGGTGACCCTGGGAGAC
>NZ_JBZEGG010000142.1:0-617 GCF_058313095.1 Pseudogemmobacter sp. TB195 | reverse complement strand
CTTGCCTGAACGGGCCATGGCGCCGGAGAGCGGCTGCAACGAGCCGGCGAGCAGCTTGGCGAAGGTGGACTTGCCATTGCCGTTCTGGCCGAGCAGGGCGATGCGGTCGTCCGGCGCGATCGACAGGTTGAGGTTCTTCAGCACCACGCGCTCGCCATAGCCGGCGGCAACGCCCTCCATGGCGATGATCGGCGGCGACAGCGGCCGCTCGGGACCCGGCAGGCTGAACGGCAGCACCGCCTCGTCGGTCATGGCGGCGATTGGCTCCATCTTCTCCAGCCGCTTCAGCCGTGACTGCGCCTGCCGCGCCTTGGTCGCCTTGGCGCGGAAGCGGTCGACGAACGCCTGCATGTGCTTGCGCTCATTCTCCTGTCTGGCGCGCAGGGCGTTGTTTTGCGCCATCTTTTCCCGGCGTTGCCGGTCGAATGAGGTATAGCCGCCGCGATACAGGGTCAGCTTGCCCCGGTCGAGGTGCAGGATATGGTCCACCGCCTCGTCGAGCAGTTCGCGATCATGGCTGATCACCAGCGCCGTGTGCGGATAGCGGCCGAGAAAGTCGTAGAGCCACAGCGTGCCCTCGATATCGAGATAGTTGGTCGGCTCGTCCAGCAGCAGCA
>NZ_JBZEGG010000141.1:0-617 GCF_058313095.1 Pseudogemmobacter sp. TB195 | reverse complement strand
AAGATCACCGTCGAACTGCTGGCCCTTGCACATGACCGCGGATGCGAGCGTGAACTGGGCGAGGAACTGGACAGGCTGCTGGACAAGGGCGATCTGCCCGACCCGATGATCCTGCGTCGCCTGTTCGGTCCGGACCCGGCCGATTTGCCCACCATCTCGGTGCTGCCTGTCGCCCTCGACAGCTATGACGCGCTGGTCGCCAACGCCTGTATGGGAGAGGTCGCATGAAGAGCGCGCATCCCATCGACGAGGCCCGCCTCGGCATCATGCTTAACGAGTTGCGCCTGCCCACCATCAAGACCCTCTGGCCCCGGTTCGCCGAAACGGCCGATCAGGAAGGATGGCCCGCCGCGCGCTTCCTTGCCGCCATCGCCGAACATGAACTGGCCGAGCGCGCCAGCCGCAGGATCCAGCGTCACCTGGCCGAGGCGCATCTGCCGCCCGGAAAGACCCTGGACACTTTCGCCTTCGAGGCCGTGCCCATGATCTCAAAGGCGCAGGTCATGGCCATGGCCGCCGGAGACAGCTGGCTGGCCAAGGGCGCCAACGTGCTGATGTTTGGCCCGCCAGGTGGTGGGAAAAGTCATCTCGCGGCGGCCATCGGCCTGGCGCTGATC
>NZ_JBZEGG010000140.1:0-619 GCF_058313095.1 Pseudogemmobacter sp. TB195 | reverse complement strand
CCCGGGCGGGCATCGCCCCCACGGGCTGGATCAGCAGCCGCCCGGCCAGCTCCCCGGCCGGCAGATCACGCGGGGCCTCGGCCATCAGCCGCAGGACGCAATCGGCGCTCGACACATTGTCGATCATCACCGGTATCTTGTGACCGCCGACCATCAGCACGCCGCGACGTTCGATGTTCAGCGACGGCTGGCGCGCGGCGGACCGGCGCTCGGCCACGGCGCCAAGGCAGGCGCCGGCGATCATGAGGTTGAGGGCGTTCCACAATCCCACGATGATCATCGCCGCCGAGACGCCCGGCTCGGTGAAGAACCGGTAGGTGACCACCACCATGGCCAGCAGCAACACGCCGAACAGCACGAAGAATGGCCAGGCCAGCTCGGACAGGTGATCGTCGAAGGAAACGTCGTTCTTCGCCGTCACATTGAAGCTCGGCTTGCGCGGGTTCATGAGCACCGCGCCGATCGCCCGCACCAGGAACATGCCCTGGAGCGTCTCATACATCTCCGACACCCACGGCCAGCGCACCCGGCCATAGAGGTAGTTCTGCAACATCAGCGACGCGATCATGTAAGTAAACGTGAACGCGATCGATTCATCGACCGTGGCGACGAAAATACG
>NZ_JBZEGG010000139.1:0-619 GCF_058313095.1 Pseudogemmobacter sp. TB195 | reverse complement strand
AGCGCCGGGCGAAATCGAAGCCATTGCCCTTCAGGCGCTCCAGCGTGGCGGTGAGCTGGCTGATGCGCGTCTCAACCGGGGTGTTCATGGCCTTCAGCGTCAGGCGTCCAACCGTGCCGAGGGTCGACAAACCATGCCGGCGCTGGAAGCGCTTCACCGCTTCGACCACCGCCGCGTCATAGACATCCCCCGGCAGCGCGGCGGCGGGCAGATCGCCGCTGGCGACGAGACGCTGCTTCAGCGCCGTCACGTCCGGCCCCTGCGACTGCGGCTTCAGCGCCATGACGCTGGCGGGCGCCCTCGGCCAGCCGCCCTGGCTGGCGATCTTTTGGTAGGCCGCCAGCGCCTGGAGCGTGCGCTCATGGGTGTTGGGGCCATAGGCCGGCTCATCGGCCCGCGCCCGCGGCATTGCAACCGTGGCCAATGCGGCGGCGACCGTGGCGAGAATGCAAAGGCGCGCGAACATGAAGCATCCCCGGAACGGCAGAGTGCGGATGCGGCAAATATCGCCCGGCATGGTCAAGGAAGGTTTAATGCGGCATGCTGGCGATCCCCCCGGGCGCCTCGCCCAACCAATCCCGCTCCCCACATGCTCGCGCCTGACCATGGCGCATGGAAT
>NZ_JBZEGG010000138.1:0-622 GCF_058313095.1 Pseudogemmobacter sp. TB195 | reverse complement strand
AGTTCGCGATGCACTTCCCACACCAGGTCGAACAGGCGCGGGTCCATGTTCGTGGGCTCTTCACGGCGCCAGTCGCGCAGGAACCAGTTCAGCTGCTTCAGCGCCGCCCGGTCATAGGAGCCGAAACGTTTGAAGGTGACGGAGATCGTCTCCTTGGTGTGGGCGTAATACAGGTTAAGGGTGCGGGTGTCGCCATTGGCGATGGCGCTCTGGGTTTCCGAGGCGCCGGTGAGCGTGGCGCCCGCCAGCGCGACGGCGCCGAGCCCCAACCTGAAGCCGCCCGAGCCCGTCAGGCCGCTGATCCGCCGCCAGAGGCCGCTGGCGCGGGACAGGCTGGCCGCGCGCGCGGCCACAGGACGGGAAGGAAAATGGAGCCGTGGCAACGACAAGCTGGTTCACCCCTGATGGATGACCGGCGGGCGCGCGCGCCGCATGCCGGCCATATAACCAGCCCTTGGGCCAGTTGACTGTTCCCGCGCCGGGCAAGGAAGCCGCCGGCACGATTGCGTATCCCTGCGCCAGACTTTTCGACCAGAAGCCTTAACGCGAGGTTAGCCTGCTTCGCCGTTTCCCGCCATAAAGCTGGGCGCCTGCGATGAATTTTTCGACAAATCGCTGGCAG
>NZ_JBZEGG010000137.1:0-622 GCF_058313095.1 Pseudogemmobacter sp. TB195 | reverse complement strand
CTGTTGCTGATCCTCTGCCGCCAATCGCTTCCACGCCTTCAGCGCTTCGGACTTCGACATGTTTGGATCGCGAGGGTAGGCCTGCCAGAAGTCCTCAAACTCGGCTGGATACGAAATCCGCGCCCTTTTGGGGGGCGGTTTCGTAGGAGGATACGTAGTATCCGATATATATACCTCCTCCATCTGGCGTGACATTTCCGCAGGTTGTTGCAACGGGGACGGGAAAGGCGTGACGTTCGTCGCATCTGTCACAGATAAGGCGTGACAATCGTTGCCGTTTTCGACCGGCGTTGGTTGGTTTTCAGGGGGTGAAACAGCCCGCCGGGTCGCAGCATCAGCATCTCGCGCGCGTTCATTCTGACGCTGCTGGCGCTTGCGCTCGGCCGCTGTCATATCCCGGCTGAAGGACAGGATTCCCGGTTCTCCGACGCCATCCTTTGCCACATACCGCGCTATGCTTTCCGGGCACGGGTAGAGGTATTTCGGGGACCTGGGCCGCTGGTATCGGCAGAAATTGCGGATTGCCCCGTACTGGCGGCCGTCATGCTCGAACCAGTGGACCATGTCCTTGTCGGCCAGGTCGTCCAGCCAGCGGTTTATGTCCACGTCGCCGCCATCAGCC
>NZ_JBZEGG010000136.1:0-623 GCF_058313095.1 Pseudogemmobacter sp. TB195 | reverse complement strand
AAAGGCGACCGCTTTGGTGGCGCGCACCAGTTCGCAGCGTCCCTCCACGAACTCGCCCACTTTGGCGCCGCTGACGAAATGCGTGTCGAGCTGGATGGTGGCGTGCGGCCGCGCGGCGCTGTTCTCGGTGATGGCGACGCCGAGAATGCGGTCGATGAACGTCATGATCATGCCGCCGTGGATGACGCCGTTGCGGTTGCGGTGCTTGGGCAGGGCGCGGAAGCCGAACACCAGGCCCTTTTCGTCATGGCGATGCCAGATCGGGCCGGCGTGGCGGGTGAAGCCGCGGCTGCGGATCATGTCCCAGCCCTCGCCCGGCGGCGGCATGGCCGCTTCCAGTTCCGCTGACTCCAGCGCGTCGGCGCAGGCCATGGCCAGCGCTTCCGTGGCGAAACGGGCGATGGTGGCGCCGCCGGCAACGACGCGCCAGGGCGTCTCGCCAGCCGCGTCCGCGACGATCTGAAATTCTGGCGCCAACGCGCTCTGCATGCCCACGATGCTGCCTCCCTGCGGCTGTTTTCTGCCGGACGCGGGCCGCGCCCGTTAATGTTGCGTTTGCATAGAGCATGTGGCGGCTGCGCGGAACCAGCTTGCGACGTCCTGGGGACGGCGCGTCGGCGGGC
>NZ_JBZEGG010000135.1:0-623 GCF_058313095.1 Pseudogemmobacter sp. TB195 | reverse complement strand
CGAGAAGATGACCTATTTCGGCACCTCGGCGAAATACATCGATGCGGTGCGCAAGGCGGAACTGGAGCCGAAAAAGACACACGACCTTTCGAGCCTGAAGGCGGTGCTGTCGACCGGATCGGCACTGGCACCGGGCGGCTTTACCTATGTCTATTCGCACATCAAGGACGACGTGCACCTCGCCTCCGTCTCCGGCGGCACCGACATCGTGGCCTGTTTTGTCACAGGTATTCCAACGGAGCCGGTCTGGATCGGCGAGATCCAGGGACCGGCCCTCGGCATGGCGGTCGATGTCTGGAATGACGACGGCCGACCGGTGCGCGGCGAAAAGGGCGAATTGGTCTGCACCGCTGCCTTCCCGTCGATGCCGATCATGTTCTGGAATGACCCCGATGGTGCGAAGTACCGGTCAGCCTATTTCGAGAGGTTCGACAACATCTGGTGTCACGGCGACTTCGCCGAATGCACAGAGCACGGTGGCATGATCATCTACGGACGCTCCGACGCCACCTTGAACCCAGGTGGCGTGCGCATCGGCACGGCGGAGATCTACAACCAGGTGGAGCAACTAGACGAGATCGTCGAGGCGATTTGCATCGGGCAGAACTGGGAAGACGATGTCC
>NZ_JBZEGG010000134.1:0-624 GCF_058313095.1 Pseudogemmobacter sp. TB195 | reverse complement strand
CGTGCAGGGCGGCGATAGCGGAAGGGAGACAGGCCATGACTGGCGCCGTCAATACAGATTTCGTTCACCGCTTCGAACCCGGCGCGCCCCAGGCCGGGCGGCCACTGCTGTTGCTGCATGGCACGGGCGGCGATGAAAACGACCTTGTGCCGCTGGGCCGCATGCTGGCGCCGGACGCGCCGTTGCTGTCCGTGCGCGGCAAGGTGCTGGAAGGCGGCGCGCGCCGCTTCTTCCGTCGCTTCGCTGAGGGAATGCTGGACGAGGACGATCTGCGATTCCGGGCCGACGAGCTGGCGGATTTTATCGCGGCGGCGCGGGATCGCCATGGTCTGGCGGCTCCGGTGGCGCTGGGGTTCTCCAATGGCGCCAACATCGCGGCGGCCATGCTGCTGCGCCGGCCTGGCGTGCTTGCCGGCGCGGCGCTGTTCCGCGCCATGGCGCCGTTCACCGGGTCGGCTTTCGCGCCCGGCGAGGTGGCTCGGACGCCGGCGACGCATGGCGGCCCGGTCCAGGCCCTGGTGGTGTCCGGCGCCATGGACCCCATGGTCGCGCCCGATAACCGCCAGCAACTGCTGCGTGATCTGCGCGCCGCTGGCGTGGACGTGCGGGACGAAACGGTGCTGG
>NZ_JBZEGG010000133.1:0-625 GCF_058313095.1 Pseudogemmobacter sp. TB195 | reverse complement strand
GACAAGGAAATCAAGGTCGGCCAGACCATCGCCTACAGCGGTCCGGCGTCGGCCTATGGCAATCTCGGCAAGGTCGAGGCGGCCTATTTCAAATGGCTGAATGAGAAGAAGGGCGGCATTAACGGCCGCAAGATCACCTTCATCAGCCGCGATGACGGCTACCAGCCGCCGAAAGCCGTCGAGAACGTGCGCAGCCTTGTGGAAGGCGATGAGGTGGCGCTGATCTTCGGCGTGCTGGGAACGCCTGTGAACATGGCGATCCGGCCCTATCTCAACGCCAAGAAGGTGCCGCACCTGTTCAACGCCGCCGGTTCGTCCGCCTTCAACGACCCGAAAAAGTATCACTGGACCACCGGCTGGCAGCCGAACCTGCACGACGAGGCGAAGTTTTACGCCACACAGTTGCTCAAGCTGAACCCCAACGCGAAGATCGGCGTGCTGTACCAGAACGACGACTTCGGCAAGGACATGCTGGCGGGGCTGAAGGACGGGCTTGGCGACAGGGCCGACAAGATGATCGTGGCGAAGGAAAGCTACGAACTGACCGACCCAACAGTGGATTCAAAAATTCTGGCGCTGAAGGCCTCCGGCGCCGACACGCTGATCATGGGCTCCTATTCCAAGC
>NZ_JBZEGG010000132.1:0-625 GCF_058313095.1 Pseudogemmobacter sp. TB195 | reverse complement strand
CGGCGGCGGTGATCCATGAATCGACGCAGTTCTGGCCGGTCGGCAGCAGCACGCCCTGATAGCCGAGACGGTCCACGGCCTGGGCGACCTGACGGAAATAACCGAAATCCGACGGGCGCTGCTGGGTTTCGGAACCGAGATAGGAGCCGTCGCCGTGGGTGGGAATGAACCAGAAGAAGTTCAGCGGGTCATGGCCAGACAGCGGAACGTCGGGGGAGATGACGGATTTGTCAGACATGGCTTTGCTCCGTTTTCACGCGCCGCTCAGCGGCCAGCCTTTTGCTGCGGCGGCGTCCAGACCGCCTCGCTGATGGTGATCTGCCGGGGGATCAGACCCAATTCAAAGAAGGCGTCCGCCACCTTCTGTTGCTGCTTCACCTCCACCTCGGTGAGCGGCCGTAGCGAATATTCCGCCCGGTCGATGGCGCGCCGGTTGCCTTCCGCATCGATGCCGGTGGCTTTCTGCGAAGCTTCGGCCACGGCCTGACGGTTGGCGCCGGCCCAGTCGGTGATCTTGCCGATCTCCTCCAGAGCCGCTTTCAGCTGCTGCGGGTGTTTTTCGGCGAACTCCCGGTTGGCGAGGTAAAAGGCGTTGGTCGGCGGCAGCTTTTCGAGGCCGGTCAGC
>NZ_JBZEGG010000131.1:0-626 GCF_058313095.1 Pseudogemmobacter sp. TB195 | reverse complement strand
ATGGGTGTGTGATTTTCCGATAAATGTATTTTTGTCAAAGGTATACGGTGAATCTCTGAATCATTTTCTGCAGGCGTCCGGTTTCATTTCAGCGTGGTGAGCACCGCCCCGGCGGCGATCAGGACAATGCCAAGGGCTGCCTTCGCCGAGATGCGCTCGCCCAGGAAGCTGATGGCGAACAGCGTTGTGAAAACGACGCTCAGCTTGTCCACCGGCGCCACCTGCGAGGCTGGCCCCAGTTTCAGCGCCCGGAAGTAGCACAGCCACGACAGGCCCGTCGCAATCCCGGAAAGGGCGAGAAACGCCCACGTTTTGGGCGGGATGCCGCCAGGCGCCCGCCATTGTCCTGTCGCCGTCACCAGTATGGCGGCGACGGCGAGGATCACCACGGTGCGAATGAAGGTGGCGAGATCGGCGTTGATGTCACTGACGCCGACCTTGGCGAGGATCGCGGTCAGCGCTGCGAACACCGCCGACAGCAGCGCCCAGAACTGCCAGGACGTGACCTGAAATAACGTCTGCATGACTGGTTTCCCGTGTCGGCGCCACGGCCGTGCGCCGGTCTGGGGCCTTCTCCGTCGCGCCCGCGCCCGTTGTGCTGCAGGGCGTCATCAAACCGCAAAAGC
>NZ_JBZEGG010000130.1:0-626 GCF_058313095.1 Pseudogemmobacter sp. TB195 | reverse complement strand
ATTCCTTCCGGCCATGGGAGGATGCCGTTCCGGCAGAGGAACTGCAGAACACGCTGGTGGCTGCGGCTGTGGCCGAGACCTTTGCGGCGGAGGATACGCTCAAGACCCGACACGGCGAAGACCCATGGGGAACTCTTGCAGGCTGGCGCCTGCTGGAGCGGGCAGGCAGCAAGTCCTACCTCGTCACGAACGTCAAGGACGATGCCGGCGAGAACCACCGCGTTGTCGTGCACGGGCGGAAAGGCGAATACCGCGTCGAGTTCGCAGGCGAAGACGAAGCCTTCGAAGCACGTCGGGACGGCGGGCGGATTCTGCTGCGTGCCGGCGATAGGGCGTTCTCGGTCGATGTCGATCGGGCCGATGCCAAGTATGAAATCCGCAACGGCATGGCGCAACGAAACCTGCGGGTCGTTGAAGCTGCAAACCAGGCGGGCTCTGGCGGGCCCGATGGCCGAGCCGGTTCGGATATCGTCGCGCCGATTCCCGGTCTCGTCGTCGAGGTGCCGGTGACGCCCGGCGACAAGGTTGAAGCAGGCGATGTCGTCGTTGTCCTGGAGGCGATGAAGATGGTGCATCGCCTTGCGGCCATCGGCCCTGGAACGATCGGCGAGGTGGCCTGCAAGGCC
>NZ_JBZEGG010000129.1:0-626 GCF_058313095.1 Pseudogemmobacter sp. TB195 | reverse complement strand
GACAGCGGGAACGCCCCTTGCAACCATTTGCCGTCGCGCAGGAAGCGGTCGGCCTGGGGAATGCGGCGCACCGTGGCGATCAATAGCCCGAGCGTCAGGTCCGCCACCTCGTCGGTGAGCACGTCCGGCGTATTGGTGACGATGATGTTTCGCGCCGCCGCCGCCGCCACATCGACGCCGTCATAGCCAACGCCGATATTGGCGATGATTTCCAGCGCCGGCAGCCGGCCGATGAGCCCGGCGCTGACGCCGCCGAAACCTGCGACGGCGCGCACGCGCGGCCCGACCTCCGCCAGCAGGGCCTCCGGGTCCTCGGCCCCGCGCAAATCATGCACGTCACAACGCCGCCGCAACGCCTGCAATGGCGCGGGCATCATTGGGCTGACCAGCAAAACCTCGGGACGGGACATGTCATCTCCAGAATTGCGGCGCTCCGGCTTCAGATCGCCGCAACGCCTGTCGTGTTGGCGTTCCTGATTTCCCGGGCCATGCCCGGGCGCGGCGTCGCCACGCTGCGCCACTCCACGCCCGATTGCCCGGGGCGCTGAGCCGTGTCGCGCCTCTGGGGCCGCCCGCGGGGATGGCATAAGGGCGGGCGACCGCAAGGTCCAGACTGATGGAACGCC
>NZ_JBZEGG010000128.1:0-630 GCF_058313095.1 Pseudogemmobacter sp. TB195 | reverse complement strand
GTTCGTATGTATCCTTTTTTGATCCAATTTGCGCATACAAGAATTTTGAAAATGATATGGATATCAGATTCAATGTTAGTTTCATTTTTCAGGAACAATTTAAGTTGTTTGCCCAAATTTGAATGGGCCTCACCTGGTGCTGTAGCCTTTAGAGACCGCTGCGCCTGAAGTTTCCAGTTCGTGGCCAGTTCTTGTGCATGGAAATACAGATTGTGCCCGATTTCAATGTAATTTGGCGGATCGCTCTCGGAAATATTGCGCCAAACGCACCTCGATTGGGACCTGACAAGAGGGTATATGTTGTAATTCTTGAGACCTTCGATAGAAGGGAGCAGCAATCCATATGCCTCGCATGGAATATTCATATTATCGTCAAAACTATCTGTGATAGTAATGTTGCCGACAATTTTCTTAATACAATCCGCGATGTATAATGGCATGCGGTAAATTTTTCCAAAGAATAATTCTTTTGCAAATAGCGTTTCATACTTCGGGTATAGTACCCGATATTCATCTGGTGCAAGTAGATTTAAGAAGTAGTCAACAATTATTGCCGTATATGCTCCAGCTGTTACGTCGACAGATTGCCAGTTATACATATCCCGCAGCGGCGTCGGGGTGATGTCCGCA
>NZ_JBZEGG010000127.1:0-636 GCF_058313095.1 Pseudogemmobacter sp. TB195 | reverse complement strand
CCGTCAATTCCGATACCCGGCTTTCCAGATAGGCCAGAAGCTGCCGGCTGCCTTCGAGGGGAGGGGGGACATCACTGGTGACAGCGCCAGGGTCATCACCGGCGACAGGCCCCATGACAACACCGGCGACATCACCAGTGTCATTCCCCTTGGGACTGTCACCCTCCGACTGGTCCAGCCGCTCAACCGGAACCGCCACGCGGGCCTTTCCATCGTTGCCGATGGTCTTCTGCCACCCTTTGCGAATGGCGAGCCGCTTGGCGCTGGCGGCATTGATACCCAGCGCCTTGGCCAGTTCGGCATAGGTCAGTTGCCTGGTTTCCATGTCACCCCCAGCACCAGTGTCATCGCTGGCGTCGTCGCTGACGACATCACCGGCGTCATCGCCAGGGACAGCCCTAGTGTCATCGCCGGCGACGGCATCATGCCGATTCGCCCGTTAACCGCCCGTTAACGATGACGCCTCCCGGAGCGCATCCAACGCAGCGGGACAGAGTGTGAAAGTGCGTTGAAACAAGATAAAACTATATAATTCAATATCTTAGTCGTCTCCTGTACTATCACGTAATACCGACAGGAGAGATGCAATGGCTGCGGCCTACGCCGAATTCCCACTGACAGTCCGCACGGAAGCGC
>NZ_JBZEGG010000126.1:0-636 GCF_058313095.1 Pseudogemmobacter sp. TB195 | reverse complement strand
GAAACTTTATTTCGCATTGCGAATGAAAGCGCAAGCGACCGCCCCTGGGGCGTTTTCTGACGGGCGAATTGTCCGCGCGGACAACGGGCCAGGTCGCAGGAGAGGCGCCGCCCTGGGGCTTCGGGCGCGCGCTGTACGATGGGATGGGACAGGAAACACATGACCGGCCTGACGAACGGCATTGTAAGCGGCGGCGTCATCCATGACGCGGCGACCTTTGATGAGCGCCTGCGGCGCGCCGCCAGCGCATTCGCGGCGCTCGGCGTCGGCAACGGCGATTGCGTCGCGGTGCTGATGCGCAATGACGCGCCCTTCCTTGAAGCCAGCCTTGGCGCCCAGCGTCTTGGCGCCTACGCCGTGCCGGTGAACTGGCACTTCAAGTCCGAGGAGGTGCGCTACATCCTCGAGGATTGCGGCGCCCGCGTGCTGGTCGCCCACGCCGATCTGTTGCGCGGCCTCGACGACGCCTTGCCGGATGGCGTCACGGTGATCCAGGTTCCGACCACGCCGGAGATCGCCGCCGCCTGCCGCGTGCCGGCGGAGCTGCTGGCCCCGACGCCCGGCGCCCTGGTGTGGGACGAGCTGCTGGCGCGGCACGCGCCGCAGGAAGGCCCGCCCGCCCCGGCCGCAGACAGC
>NZ_JBZEGG010000125.1:0-641 GCF_058313095.1 Pseudogemmobacter sp. TB195 | reverse complement strand
CGCTGGGCCCCAGCCCCCACGCCATCGCAGCTTACCGGAACGCCGCGGACCATCTGGAAGCCTATCCCGACGGCGCCGCGACGCGCCTGCGCGCCGCCATCGGCGCCCGCTATGGCCTCGACGCCAGCCGCATCATCTGCGGCGCCGGCTCCGACGAGTTGCTCAACCTGATCGCCCACACCTATATCGGCCCGGGCGATGAGGGCCTGTTCAGCCAGCACGGCTTCCTTGTCTACAAGATCGCCATCACCGCCGCCGGCGGAACGCCGGTGGTCGCGCCGGAGCGGGATTACACCACCGATGTCGACGCCCTGCTCGCCGCCGTGACGGAGCGGACGAAAGTGGTGTTCGTCGCCAATCCGAACAATCCCACCGGCACCTATATTCCGCATGACGAAATGGCCCGGCTGCGCGCCGGCCTGCCGCCGCACGTGCTGCTGGTGATCGACGCCGCCTACACCGAATATGTCCGGGCCAATGACTACAGCTCGGGCCTGGAGATGGCGGCCAGCCTGCCCAACGTGCTGATGACGCGCACCTTCTCCAAGATCCATGGTCTGGCCGGGCTGCGCATCGGCTGGGCCTTCGGCCCGGCGGAGGTGATCGACGCGCTGAACCGGGTGCGCGGCCCCTTCAATGTC
>NZ_JBZEGG010000124.1:0-650 GCF_058313095.1 Pseudogemmobacter sp. TB195 | reverse complement strand
AAAGGAAGAAGTAAAAGGGAAAGCGGTGCGCCGCGTCCCCCCGCGCGCCGGCTGGGCCGGCGACATGGGGCTTTGCGCGCAACTCCGCTGCTGTACCCGCAACTGTAGGCGGACAGCCGGCGTCACATGCCACTGGGGCAACCTGGGAAGGCGACGACCGGCGTTTGATCCGCGAGCCAGGAGACCTGCCCTCGCTACGGATTCACCATGTCGTCCGGCGGGTTTACCGGGCAGGGAGAACAGCGTGAGCAAACACGTTCCGTCGCTGGAACCGCCAGCGGCTCCTGGCTCCATCGCCAGTGAAAGCCATCTTGCCAGCGAAGACCGCCCCGCCGGTTCGCCGCCTTGCGACGCGCCAGCCGCCGCTGCGGGCGTGATCATCGTGGTGTGCGAAACCTGCCGCCACCCGGAAGACCCCACCGCCGAACCGCGCCCCGGCGCGGCCCTTTGCGCCAGCGCCGAAGCGGCCGCTGACGGCACGCCGTTTACGGTGCGTCGGGTGTCCTGCCTCTCCAATTGCAAGCGCGGCCTCAGCGCCGCCATCGTCAGCGATGCGGCCTGGACCTATGTGTTCGGCGACCTGAAGCCCGACAGCGGCCCCGACCTGCTGCGCGGCGCTGAACTGCTGGCCGGCTCGACAGACGGGCTGA
>NZ_JBZEGG010000123.1:0-650 GCF_058313095.1 Pseudogemmobacter sp. TB195 | reverse complement strand
CCGGTTCTGTTCCGGTGAGATGCTCATGTTAGGCGGCCCATTGTTCGAAGGCCACGGGTGATTTCCAGCCGAGGGCTGAATGTGTGCGGCTCGGGTTTTAGAAGCCGTTGATGTATTCGAAGAGGGCGACTTCGACGTCGCGTCGGGTTTGCCCGTTTCGGCGCCAGATCAGTTCCGCCTTCAGCGACTTGAAGAAGCTTTCTACGGCGGAATTGTCGTAACACTTGCCCCTGCGGCTCATCGAGACCCTGAACCCGTGCCTGCGCAGCAACTTTTGGTAGTCGTGGGCACAGTATTGCGAACCTCGGTCCGTGTGCTGAATGCATCCCGGTGGCGGCCTTCGGATGGCGATGGCCATGGCCATGGCCAGGGCCCGCAATGCCAGATCTTGCTTCATGCGGTTGCTGATGGCCCATCCGACCACGCGACGCGAAAACAGGTCCATGATTACAGCCAGATATACCCAACCCTCCCGCGTCCAGACATAGGTGATGTCACCTGCCCACTTCTGGTTCGGCCCGCTCGCGGTGAAGTTCTGCTGCAAGAGGTTCGGTGCGATGTTGAAGGCGTGGCCACTGTCGGTCGTGCGTTTGAACTTCCGGCTGCGGATGACCCGGATACCGTTCTGGCGCATCAGGCGCCCTGCTCGA
>NZ_JBZEGG010000122.1:0-652 GCF_058313095.1 Pseudogemmobacter sp. TB195 | reverse complement strand
CAACATTGGCTCGAACATCTGGCCAGCGTCCGCCGCCTGTCGCCATTGACCATCGAAGCCTATGGCCGGGATCTGCGGCAGTTCTTCGGCTTTCTCACAACCCATCTCGGAGCGCCGCCATCCATCGCCGGTCTTGCCGCGCTGAAACCGCTGGACCTGCGCGCCTTCCTGTCGGCGCGTCGTCGCGATGCCATCGACAACCGCACGCTGATGCGACAGCTCGCCGCCCTGCGCTCCTTTGCCCGCTATTGCGAGCGGGAGGGCGTCGTGACCCTCGCCGCTATCGCCGCCGTGCGTGGGCCGAAGCTGACCCGCAACCTGCCCCGACCGCTGACCTCGGCCGCCGCCGTGGCGGTGACCGACGTGGACAGCCGCGCCGGCGATGAGCGCCCCGCCTGGGTTTTGGCCCGCGACGCAGCCGTGCTGGCGCTACTCTACGGCAGTGGCCTGCGCATCAGCGAGGCCCTGTCGATCCGCCGCAAGGACGCGCCTGTGCCTGGCGTCGGCCAGGTGACCGTCACCGGCAAGGGCGCCAAGACACGTTCCGCCCCGGTTCTGCCCAAGGTCGCGGCGCTCGTCGGCGACTATATCAGCCAATGCCCCTGGACCTTGCCGGCGGATGGCCCCCTGTTTGTCGGCGTGCGCGGCGGAC
>NZ_JBZEGG010000121.1:0-652 GCF_058313095.1 Pseudogemmobacter sp. TB195 | reverse complement strand
GATGCGGCGCGGTCGCGGCGTCGATTTCCGTGAGGCCATGCGGATCGAATATCGCATCGTGTCGCGCATCGCCATGGGGCATGATTTCTACGAGGGCGTGCGCGCCGTGATCGTCGACAAGGACCAGAGCCCGAAATGGCAGCCGGCCGCGCTGGCTGACGTATCGGCGGCCGATATCGACGCTTATTTCGCGCCTCTCGGCCCTGCGGAACTGACCTTCGACTGAGGCGGACGCGCGCCTGGGGCGGACAGGGTGGCTCCCTGGGGAGACGGTCTTCGTTTTCCCGGGGAAATGATATCGGTTCAATGACTTGGGGCCTGATCCAGAATCAGTTTCACCGGTTTTGCCCCATGGACGTTCATCCCGGCAGGTCTTCGTTCCGGGGTCGAAAAGCATGACGAACCAGGCGGATAGGGCGGCGTGCTGAATCAGGTCGTCAGCAATCCGCCGGATGGAAGGAATGCCCGTGGCGGCGCAAGGCGAAGAAACCCGGACGGAAGGCGGACGCGCCGGCGGCGTGCTTGAGGCCCTGCGCGCTTCGCCGTTGCCGCGCGTGCGCTGGGGGCTGATCCTCGTCTGGTTCCTGCGCCTGATGGCGGTGTTGTGGATGATGATGGGGCTGCTGGCCTGGGCCGACATTCTTGGCCTGAC
>NZ_JBZEGG010000120.1:0-654 GCF_058313095.1 Pseudogemmobacter sp. TB195 | reverse complement strand
GGCGCCGATGAGGGCGAGGACGTCGCCGAACAGAAGGCGATCGCGGCCGCGCCGCCTTACAAGCCGCGCACGGCGAAGGAAGCGGCCGCCACCGCCCAGCAGGTGGCCTGGGCCGAAGGCAACCAGACGACGGGCGACGCCGGCCTGCTCGGCTTCTTTGGCGGCGGCAAACAGCAGCAGGCCCAGCCGGTCGCCGTGGCGGCCGCGCCGCCGCCGTCCGCCGACCGTCTGCCGCCGCTGGAGCCGCAATCCACCCGCATCGCCGAAATGGCCCCTGTTCCGGCCGCGCGGCCGCAGGACCCGGCCTCGCTGGCGGCCATGCGGCCTGACGACGACGGGCAGCCGGACGCCAGCCCGGAAACGGGACAGATGGGCATCGTGCCGTTGCCGCCGCGCCGCCCGGATGATCCGCAGCTCAATATGGCCACCGCCGCGCTCAGCTCCGACGCCGTGGCCGCCAACACCATTGACGCGGCCATGGCGCCGCTGCCGCCTGTCCGCCCCCATGGCCTCGGCGGCGCCTCCGGCCAGGGAGCGCCCGCGACGGACATCGCCACGGATATCGCCACGGATGAGGCCGCGCCTGTCGCCGTCGCAGCCGCGCCCCTGCCGCCCGCCCGCCCGGCGGACCTGGGCGGACCGTCGCCCGAGGCA
>NZ_JBZEGG010000119.1:0-672 GCF_058313095.1 Pseudogemmobacter sp. TB195 | reverse complement strand
GGCGGTGGATGTCGCCCGCAATCTGGAAACGCCGGTCGCCGGAATGGCGCTCGATATCCGCGTCGAGACCCGCACCGGCGACACGCCGCCGCACAAGCGCGCCCGCCAGATGCGCCGGCCGCCGCATATCCTGATGACCACGCCGGAACAGCTGGCGCTGATGCTGGCCCATCCGGATTCCGGAAAACTGTTCGGCTCCCTGCGCCGCGTCGTGCTGGATGAGCTGCACGCGCTGGTGACCTCGAAACGCGGCGATCTGCTGGCGCTGGACCTGGCGCGGGTGCGCCGGCTGGCGCCGGGCGTCGCCGTCACCGGCCTTTCGGCGACGGTGCGCGAGCCGCAGGCGCTGGCGACTTACCTCTCCGGCGTCGGCCCCCTGGCGCGGCCGGTCGACATCGTGCGCATGCAGGGCGGTGCCCGCCCGGAGATCGCCATTCTGGATGGCCAGCTTGAGCTGCCCATCGCCGGCCACACCACCGCCTGGGCCATGCCCGACGTTTACGAGGCCATCCGCAGCCATCGCCTGACGCTGGTGTTCGTCAATACGCGCCTGCAGGCCGAATTCGCCTTTCAGGAGTTGTGGCGGCTGAACGAGGATACGCTGCCCATCGCCCTGCATCATGGCTCGCTCGACGCCACCCGGCGTCGCCGGGTGGAGGCGGCGATGGTCGA
>NZ_JBZEGG010000118.1:0-673 GCF_058313095.1 Pseudogemmobacter sp. TB195 | reverse complement strand
ATGTCATCCTGGGCGGGGAAAGCCATGTCGCGCTGGCCGAGGGGCTGCAGAATGCCCTCTGGTCAGCGGGTGGCGCGCCGTATCAGCATCGCACGGACAGCCTGTCAGCCGCATTCCGCAACCTTGACGCCGCCGCCGGGATTGACCTGACCAGGCGTTACGAAGCGCTCTGCGCCCATTACCGGATGGAGCCGACCCGCAACAACCGTGGCGTGGCCCATGAGAACGGCGCCATCGAAAGTGCCCATGGTCACCTGAAGGCCGCGATCCGTGATGCGCTGCTGTTGCGGGGGACGGTCGACTTCCCCGATCTGGCAGGTTACCGGGCCTTCATCGACGAGATTGTCGGGCGCAGGAACGCAGCGCGGGCCAGGCGGATCGTGACGGAGCGGGCCTGTCTTCAGCCCCTGCCGGCAAACCGCACGACGGACTTTGAGGAAGTGATCGTCACGGTCTCAAGCACCGGGGGCTTCACCCTGCGCAAGGTCTTCTACACCGTGCCCTCCCGCCTGATCGGCCACCGGTTGCGGGTGCGCCTTTACGATGACCGCCTCGAAGTCATCATGGGCGGCTCTCATCTGCTGACGCTGCCCAGGGGGCGCGCCCATCCTGACGGCCGGCGTGATCAGGTGGTCAATTACCATCATGTCATCCATGCCCTGCGCAGGAAGCC
>NZ_JBZEGG010000117.1:0-673 GCF_058313095.1 Pseudogemmobacter sp. TB195 | reverse complement strand
CGGACCCGACGCCTGGCAATAACAGCAGCAGCGTGACGCCGGCACCTGAGCCCCGGACTGATCTTGCCATCTTGAAAACGGTGAACAACGCGACGCCTGCGGTGGGTTCGACTGTGGTCTTCTCGCTGGCCGTGACCAATAATGGCCCCTCGGACGCGACGTCTGTCAGTGCGACTGACCTGCTGCCTTCGGGTTATACCTATCAGACCTATAGCGGCCCCGGGAGCTATGATTCCGGGACCGGGCTCTGGACGATTGGCGCGCTGGCCAATGGGGTGACACAGACGCTGCTGATCACGGCACGGGTCAATGCGAGTGGGCCCTATGGCAATACGGCCAGTGTGACCGGCGCCGAGACGGACCCGACGCCTGGCAATAACAGCGGCAGCGTTACGCCTGTACCCGTGCCCCGGACCGATCTTGCCATCGTGAAATCGGTGAACAACGCGACGCCTGCAGTGGGTTCGACTGTGGTCTTCACGCTGGCCGTGACCAATAATGGCCCCTCGGATGCGACGTCTGTCAGTGCGACTGACCTTCTGCCTTCGGGCTATAGCTATCAGACGCATAGCGGACCCGGGACCTATGTTCCCGGGACGGGGGACTGGACGATTGGTGCGCTGGCCAATGGGGTAACGCGGACGCTTGCGATCACGGCGCGGGTCAATGCGAC
>NZ_JBZEGG010000116.1:0-679 GCF_058313095.1 Pseudogemmobacter sp. TB195 | reverse complement strand
GCCTCCAGCGGGTCAGGCCGGCGCCGTTCACGGGACTTCGAATTCTGCGACGGGAGCCGCGGATCCTGTGCGATGCGATAGCCCGTGGCGCGGCTGACACCCGCTTTCGCGGCTGCCACCTCGATCGGGTGGGTCTGTCGGAGCTTCATGAAAAGCCTCGTCTGCTGATCGGTTAAGTGGCGACCCGGCACAAGGGTGGTTCTCCATATGGAAAAACCCAAGCTTACCGAGACGACCGCAAACGCAGACGCACATGCGCACGCTGTGGTGGGCCTGATCCTGCAGTCGGGCTACGCCCTCCCTCCGTCTCAGCCCCACCACAGCGTCTCACCCAGATTGTCGCGGAATCTCACCCTGTTTGTCGCGCGGCAGCAGATGCCCGGATCTGATCGGCGCGGACCTTGAGCAGACCGTTGAGCCCCCCGAAACTGGGGAGCGCAAGCACTGCCTGGAAATCCGGCAATGACAGCCTGCCCAATTTTGTCAGACGGGATACGCGAGGGAATTTCTTTACGCCGTAAAAGACGCGCAGCTGGCGCCAAAGGTATCACTGAAATGATGATGCCTTCTGGCGCATCCCGCCCGCTGCCGCCCCCCAAAACAGGGGAGCGGGCATTTCCCCGCAGTACGCATGTACGCGCCACCGTGGCGCGTACATGGAGGTGCCCACCCCGGCATT
>NZ_JBZEGG010000115.1:0-686 GCF_058313095.1 Pseudogemmobacter sp. TB195 | reverse complement strand
GATCACCAAACAGCAAAACGTCGGGAAAGAGGCTGCCCGACATGTCGGTGATCGTCTGTTCGCCGCTTACATCACGAACAGCACGGACCTCATTATGGGCGATGCCCTTAAGGTATCCGATCAGATCAATGGCCCATGATCGTTCATTATAGACTGCGAGTGCCATCAACGGAACGAACCCAGCAACGCTGGACCGATCACATCATCAACATCAATAAGCCCGCGTCGTTTGGCAGGCACTGCACGGCTAGCCGGCTCAATATCTTTCATCGAGGGAGACGAGTGCTTTTCCATCATCCTCTTTGCCTCGGCCAACCGCATCTTCGCTACCTCTATGTAATCGATTGGAGCGCTCTTAAACTTGTGGACTTCTTCGTTCTTCTCAATGCCGATGTAGTCTCTCCCTTCGAGGAGAGCGGAGACTAGGAAGCTACCGCTTCCAAACGCATTGTCGAGAACCAGTTCGCCAGGTGCTGTGAACATTCGAATGAGATAGCGTCCAAGGGCAACCGGCTTCTGAGTAGGGTGCCACACTACACCACCAGATTCACTCTCTGCGGTCTTGCAATAGAGGGAGTCTGTTGGAAACCGAGCGCCATCGCTCTTAACATGTACGGGGCGAAAGTCTCCGTAGCTGCCGGTATATTGATCCTTGCGAGTGCCCTTGTCGTAAGGGTCAGCGTACC
>NZ_JBZEGG010000114.1:0-688 GCF_058313095.1 Pseudogemmobacter sp. TB195 | reverse complement strand
AAGGGCGCCGCTTTCTTTCAGCGGCGTGGGCGCAAAACTGGCCGGACTGCTGGCGGCAACAGCGACGGCGGGAACACGCAACCGGGCGCTGATCCAGCGTCTGGAAGCGGCGCGGCGTCGTAACGATACGCGGGGCTGGGTCGTGCAACGCCGCGAACGCACCCGCCACCTGATCGAGCTGGGCGGCCTCGTCCAGAAAGCCGGCCTGGTTGAACTCGCCGACGACGATCGTGCGACGATCTACGGTGCGCTGCTGGAGCTGGTCGGCCGTGCTCACGGCGACGATGCCGGTGACACGCTCGCGCTCTGGAAGCGGCGCGGCAAACGCGCGTTCGACGCGGAAAGCGAGGCGACGGAGAAAGGCAATGGCGGTCCTGGATATTGAGGCGATCCGCCGGGAAGTTCGCGCGCTGGATTTCGTGTGCGGCTCGCCGGCTGACGTGGCGGAATGGCGCGAAGCGGATGCCGAATCCCGCGCCAACCTCGCCATCGAAGGCATGGCGCTGGAAACGGACGAGCACCTGCTGTTCGACATGCTGCGCGACGAGGCGGTGCCCCCTCCCCTCGCCACGCAAATCATCCTCAAGCTGCTCAATCACCCCAACGCTGATCCCGCGCTGGCGATCACGCCGCTGGAACAGGCCGGCTGATGGCGGGGCCGCTCATCGGCGGGGGTCGTCCGATCAGC
>NZ_JBZEGG010000113.1:449-706 GCF_058313095.1 Pseudogemmobacter sp. TB195 | reverse complement strand
CTTCCTTCCGATGGCGGCGCTCTGGTGGCGCTCTTGCGTCGCGACAGGTGGGCGGGCCTTCCCATTGCAGGAATTTGCCGCATGACTGGCAAACTGGTCATGCCGCATAACGCTGTTTCTGGAGCATGAGGGACGCCGCCTCCGCATTGAAAACCCGGCGCGTCACGTATTGGGAGGGATGTTCTTTTGACCGGGTCCGCCGCCAATGAAAACGCATCCCCCTGGCTGCCGGTTGAAGACCGGGAGAAGGCGCGCGA
>NZ_JBZEGG010000113.1:0-439 GCF_058313095.1 Pseudogemmobacter sp. TB195 | reverse complement strand
GATCGAGGCGGTGCAGGACATGGCGCTCACCCTGTTCATCGAGCAGGGCTATCATCACGTCACCATGAACGAGGTGGCCGAGCGGCTGAATGTCACCAAGCCGGCGCTCTACAATTACTTCAGAAGCAAGGAAGACATCCTGTATTCCTGCTGGATGTCCGGCCATGAACGGTTGCAACAGCGCGTCGGCGCGGAACTGGGCGAAGGCTCCGGCCTTGCCCGCCTGCGCCGGCTGATCCGCATCTACGCTGAAACCATGACAACGACCTACGGCAAGAGTCTGGTGTTGCTCGATGACCGCGACCTGGACGAGATCAACCGGCGCGCGATCCTGGAGCGGAAGCGGAATCTGGATGGCCTGTTCCGGAAACTGATCGCCGACGGCGTCGCCGATGGCTCCATCCGGCCCACGGACCCGCGTATGGCGGCTTTCGCCATC
>NZ_JBZEGG010000112.1:0-708 GCF_058313095.1 Pseudogemmobacter sp. TB195 | reverse complement strand
GGTGGTGCTGGCGGCCGTGCGCTCCGGCCTCTATGTGACGCCGGTCAACCACCACCTCACCGCCGGCGAGGTCGCCTATATCCTGGCCAATTGCGGCGCGCGGGCGATCGTCACGTCGCCAGCCCATGTGGCCGTGGCCGGCGCGGCGCTTGCCGGCAACGCCCTGTGCGGTTTGCGCCTGGTGACGGACCAGGACGGCGCCGCCGATGGCTTCGTTGGCTATGAGGCGGCGGTCGCTGGCGCTTCGCCCGATGATCCGCCGCAAACGGCTGGCGACGTCATGCTGTACAGCTCGGGCACGACCGGACGGCCCAAGGGCATCAAACGCCCGTTGCCGGACGGTCCTTTCGGCGCGACCGCTGACCTGGCGGGCCTGTCTGTCTATGGGCTTGATGACCGATCGGTGTATCTGTCGCCGGCGCCGCTCTATCACGCCGCGCCGCTCGGCTATGTTCTGGCGGTGCTGCAACTTGGCGGAACCGTGGTGGTGATGGAGCGGTTCGACGCGGAGGAGGCGCTCCGGCTGATTGAAGCCCGCCGGGTCACCCACAGCCAGTGGGTTCCGACCATGTTCGTGCGCATGCTCAAGCTGCCGGCGGAGGTGCGGGCGAAGTACGACGTCTCGTCGCTGAAATTCGTCATTCACGCCGGCGCCCCGTGTCCGCCGGACGTGAAGGAGGCGGTGATCGGCTGGTTTGGCCCTATCGT
>NZ_JBZEGG010000111.1:0-713 GCF_058313095.1 Pseudogemmobacter sp. TB195 | reverse complement strand
CCCGGGGAGCGGGCGGTCATCGCTTACAATCCAGGCGGCGCGGTCACGCTGAACGGCGGCGTCATCAATGTCCAGAGCACGATCGCGCAGCGCGGCCTCGGCCTGCTGGGCCGCAGCCATGGCGTCATCAACAGCAGCGCCGACGTGACGACCACGGGCGATCGCGGTCATGCGGTGCAGGCGGGCAATTCAGGCCCCAACATCACCCTGTACGACGGCTCCACGGCGGGAACGGTCAACCTTACCGGCGGGCGGATCAGCACGGACGGCGTCTATTCGCTGGGCCTGCACGCGGTGGACCATGGCGTCATCAACGCCAGCAACGTCGTCATCAGCACCACCGGGGCGACCAGTTTTGGCGGCCAGGCGGAAAGCGCCAGCACCATCAATCTGGTCAACGCCAGCGTCACCACCTCCGGCGCCGGCGCCACCGGCCTGGTCGCCAACAACGATATGGTGAAGGATTTCAACATTCCGACGCCGGGCGGGGTCATCAACGCCCAAAACACGGCCATCACCACGACCGGTCTGGCCGCCGGCGGCGCCCTCGCCTCCCATGGCGCCAGCGTCAGCCTCGCGAACGGATCGGTGACCACCAGCGGCGACCAGGCCGTGGGCCTCTCCGCCCTCATCAACGGCCAGATCAGCAGCAGCGCCAACATCACCACGGGGGGCGTGGGGGCGCATGCGGCGCAGGCCGGCGGCGCTGGCGC
>NZ_JBZEGG010000110.1:0-715 GCF_058313095.1 Pseudogemmobacter sp. TB195 | reverse complement strand
GCCGGAGAAGTTGCCGACAGACAGCTGGTGCGCGGCGACCGACAGCTGGGCCGAGCCCCACCCCTGGTCAACACGCAGGTTGCCGACGAAATCGGGCGCGTTCAGGCGCTGGGAAATGTCGAGGTAGGTGTAGCCAACCCGCTGACCCGAGGCGTCATAGGTGAAGACCGGCGCGCCGAACGTGCAGCCCACGGCCGTGCCATTGTTGCACAGGCCGGCGCTCGCCACGCCGCCATTGAGGCCCACCGCCGGCGAAACGACCACGCCATTGGCGTTGGCCGCGCCGAAGAACAGCGGGTTGCGGCGGAAGGTCGGATCTTCCATCGACAGGGTGGCGCTGAAGCCGTTGCCGAATTTGACCGTGTAGGCGAGCAGGTTGGTGGAGGACGCGTTCGAGGTGATCGAGAAGTTCGTCAGCTCGATGTCGGTCTGGTAGAAGTCGTAGAACGACGTGGCGCGACCGGCGGTCAGGCCGGCGAACTGGATGAACGCCTTGTCGATTTCAACGTACTTGTAGGCGCGGTTGTAGGTGTCGACGCCAGTGGCGTTGAAGCTCGACGGGCCGTGGTTGCGCAGGGTGCCCGTGGCGCCGTGCTGCTGGCCGGTGCGGCTGGCGATGTCCATACGGACGAAGGTGCGCAGCGTGCCCCACTGGGTGGCGGTGCGGGCGTCGACCTGGATACGGCCGGCGGCGATGAAGTTGGTCTTGTCAGCC
>NZ_JBZEGG010000109.1:0-735 GCF_058313095.1 Pseudogemmobacter sp. TB195 | reverse complement strand
CGGCTTGCCGATCAGTTGCAGCCCCAGCGGCAGCCCCTGCGCGTCCAGCCCGGCCGGCACGGAAATGCCCGGCAGGCCCGCCAGGTTCACCGTCACGGTGAAGATATCGCTCAGATACATCTCCACCGGATCGGCGGCGATCTTCTCGCCAAGACCAAAGGCGGCGGAAGGCGTCGTCGGCGTCAGGATGGCGTCGACGCCATTGGCGAAGGCCGCGTCGAAATCGCGCTTGATCAGCGCCCGCACCTTCTGGGCCCGCACGTAATAGGCGTCGTAATAACCGGCCGACAGCACATAGGTGCCGGTCATGATGCGGCGCTTCACCTCGCGGCCGAAACCGGCGGCGCGGGTGTTCTCGTACATGCTGGCGATGTCCTTGCCGTCAACGCGCACGCCGTAGCGCACGCCGTCGTAACGGGCGAGGTTCGAGGACGCCTCCGCCGGGGCGATGATGTAATAGGCCGCCAGGGCGTATTGGGTGTGCGGCAGCGACACCTCGACCACATTGGCGCCGGCGTCGCGCAGCCACTGGGCGCCGCGCTCCCACAAGGCGTCGATTTCCGCCGACATGCCCGGCGCGCGGTATTCCTTCGGAATGCCAATGGTCAGGCCCTTGACCCCGCGCTTCACCGCGGCCTCAAAGTCCGGGACCGGCGCGTCAAACGACGTGGTGTCCTTCAGGTCGAGGCCCGTCATCGACTTCAGCATGATCGCCGCGTCCTGCACCGTGCGGGC
>NZ_JBZEGG010000108.1:0-737 GCF_058313095.1 Pseudogemmobacter sp. TB195 | reverse complement strand
GCGCGCACGCTCGCTATGCCGATGTGGGAAGGCGGGCAGCGCATGATGCAGGTCGCTTCGCCCAGTGCGTTCGCCGCCTTGGCCGCGGGCGATCGGATCGTTGCCGCCAATCGTGAGACGCTGGAGGCATGCCGGAAGCGTGCGGACAGGGCGGATGAGGCCGTGCGGTGTACTGTGATCGTGAAGGCGGAAAGAGCGTTTAAGCGTTAGAGATTGCCGGGTCGCTGCTATTGAATTTCTAGGCTGAACGCATTCGCACTATTGCGAGAGAGCACTATCCGGCAACCTGCATAATTTGTTCCCTGTAGGATCGCTGCCATCTGCGGCGGCCAGTGCAGCCAAGTGTTTGGCGCATTGTTATTGTACTGCCGCGAGCTATCATGAGTGACAGTAAAGGTTATATTACCAATGGATTGGCCTTGGATAATAACCTGAAAATCAACATAGGCCTCTTCAACAGGCTTGTTGTTAAAATATCCTGGGTGCCATGAGCAGCAATTGAAAAAGGTCTGGCGAAACCAAGTCTGGAAGTTTCCAGTTGCCAAACTGCTAGAGGTAAGCCTCAGATAAGGAACTAGTCCTCCTGTAGTCTGCTGCTGCGCGTCAGTCGTAGAAAGATTCTTCCACCAAGATGGCATTAGAGTGCCCCAGTTAGACCAAATTCGTTATTGAATATGGTGTTTATACCTCGACAGCGTGGCGAACCTCAACAAGGGCCCGAAGAGCGTCATAGATTT
>NZ_JBZEGG010000107.1:0-737 GCF_058313095.1 Pseudogemmobacter sp. TB195 | reverse complement strand
AAATACGGATCCAGACGCGGCCAGCGCGCTTCATGTGACGCGTGATGGCGCGGCGGGCCGCTTCAATCTGACGCGCGGTGATGCGCTCGGGTTCAAGCGCCTTGAGGCCGAACTCACCGAAGTTGAGGTCGGTTCCACCCTTGGCGACACCGTGGATACGGCCCTTGAACTGCTTCCTGAACTTGGTTCTTTTGGGCGACAGCATTGCTTCTGCTCCTGGTCTCCGCGCCCCTTACCGGGACGCGTCCGACCCGCGACGCGCCTGCGAGCGGCCGCCGTCATCGTTCATCTTCTTGTCCTGGGCCATCGGATCATGCTCCAGGATCTCACCCTTGAAGATCCAGACCTTGATCCCGCACGTGCCGTAGGTGGTGAAGGCGGTGGCCACGCCGTAATCGACGTCAGCGCGCAACATGTGCAGCGGCACGCGACCTTCGCGATACCACTCCATACGCGCGATCTCGGCGCCGCCCAGACGACCGGAGCAGTTGATGCGGATGCCCTCGGCGCCAAGACGCATCGCCGACTGAACGGCGCGCTTCATGGCGCGGCGGAACGCCACGCGACGCTCGAGCTGCTGGGCGATCGACTCGGCGACCAGCGTCGCGTCGATCTCCGGCTTGCGCACTTCGACGATGTTGATGGCGACGTCAGCGTCGGTCATCTTCGCCACGGCGCGGCGCAGCTTGTCGATGTCCGCGCCCTTCTTGCCGATCACCACGCCCGGACGCGCC
Source organism: Pseudogemmobacter sp. TB195 (assembly GCF_058313095.1). Classification (NCBI taxonomy): domain Bacteria; kingdom Pseudomonadati; phylum Pseudomonadota; class Alphaproteobacteria; order Rhodobacterales; family Paracoccaceae; genus Pseudogemmobacter; species Pseudogemmobacter sp. TB195. Next base: position 3 of record NZ_JBZEGG010000107.1, on the reverse strand, counting down.
GAG
>NZ_JBZEGG010000106.1:0-751 GCF_058313095.1 Pseudogemmobacter sp. TB195 | reverse complement strand
ACCGTTGGCGCGTTGCTCGGCATGGCGGCGCACCTGGAGGGCAAGGGCTGCACGGTGCTGGATTTCACCGGCCTGTCGCAGAAAAATGGCGCGGTGATGAGCCACGTGCGCCTGGCGCCGAAGCCGGAAGACCTGGCGGCGGTGCGCATCGCGCCCGGCGGCGCCGACCTGGTGCTGGGCTGCGACATGGTGGTGGCGGCCAGCCCCGCCGCCCTGTCACGCATGGAGACCGGCGTCACCCGCGCCGTGGTCAACGATTATCTCCAGCCCACCGCCGGCTTCGTCATCAATCCGGATGTGGATTTCGAGCACGCCCAGATGAAGCGGGCGCTGCGCCAGGCCATCGGCGAAAAGGGCATTGATCTGGTCAAGGCCAGCGATCTGGCCACCGCCCTGATGGGCGACGCCATCGCCACCAATCTGTTCATGCTGGGCTACGCCTTCCAGCGCGGCCTGTTGCCCCTGTCGCTGGAGTCGATTGAAAAGGCGGTGGAGCTGAACGGCGCCGCTGTCGACATGAACCTGCGCGCCTTCGCCTGGGGGCGGCTCGCCGCCCATGACCCGGATGCGGTGGAGCGCATCGCCCGGCCGCTGCTGGCGCCTCCGGCGCCCGAGGCGCCTGACCTCGACGCGGTGATTGAACGGCGCGTCCAGTTCCTCACCGGATACCAGAACGCCGCCTGGGCCGGCCGTTACCGGGCCCTGGTCGATGAGACGCGCGCCGTCGAGCAGGCCCGCGTTCCCGGCCGGC
>NZ_JBZEGG010000105.1:0-751 GCF_058313095.1 Pseudogemmobacter sp. TB195 | reverse complement strand
GGAGCGGAACCGCGCCGCCGGGCGTCGCCTTCACTTACGCGCCGGGACGCGGCGGGCAGTATGCAGAGCAGATACTGGCCGGCTTCAGCGGCATCCTGCAGGTCGACGGATATGCGGGCTACAACCGGCTGATTGTCCAGGAAGGCTCTGGCGCCCGTCCGCACCAGAACATCCAGCTGGCGTACTGTTGGGCGCATGCGCGGCGCAAGCTGGTCGAGATCACACGAACGGGAGCCGCCCCGATTGCCGAAGAGGGCGTGAGGCGCATTGGTGAGTTGTACCGCATCGAGGTTGATATCCGCAGCCTGTCTGCTGAAGCACGGCTTGCCGCGCGCCAGCAGCGTTCTGCGCCGCTGGTCACTGGCATTCACGAATGGCTGGTTCAGAACCGAGCGCGGGTATCGGCAAAATCACCCCTGGGCGAGGCGCTGAAATACATCGCCAGATACTGGGACGGGCTGCGCCTGTTCCTCACCGACGGGCGCATTGAGCTCGATAACAACACTGTCGAGCGCACCATCCGGCCCATCGCATTAAACCGCAAAAACGCGCTGTTCGCCGGTCATGATACGGGCGCGCAGAACTGGGCCATGATCGCTTCGCTCATCGAGACCTGCAAACTGAACGCCGTCAACCCACACACATGGCTCGCCGCAACACTCGGCGCCATCGTCAAGGGTCACAAGCAGGCCGACATCGACAGCCTCCTGCCGTGGAGCCATCAACGCAAGGTGTGAGCGGCACAGCGCTT
>NZ_JBZEGG010000104.1:0-766 GCF_058313095.1 Pseudogemmobacter sp. TB195 | reverse complement strand
GCGAGCTAGCAGATAAGCGTTCATTCAACATGAAGCTGGTCGATGGCGCATTGCTTCAGATAATGTACCGAGTGGAAGGTGCTGTTCTGCTACAGCACAGGCTTGCCTTTTACCCTTCCCCAAGTCTGTTGCCATTTCAAGATGATCCGGATGCGTACATGCGCGACGAACTGTTCATTGAGATTGTTCAACGCAGAATTGTTCCATTTCCGTTACGTTTTGATTTTGATGCGCGAGAAGGTGTTCATGTCGATGCTGTTCATCCCAAAAGCCATCTTACGCTGGGCGATGTCAAAGGTTGCCGTATTCCCGTATCAGCGCCAGTGACACAACGTCGGTTTGTTGAATTTATTTTGCGCAATTTCTACCAAACGGAGGGGCATGATTTCATTAGCGGCCTGCCAAGACACCAGATAAAATTTCCAGCGTCTATCACTCCGAATGAGATGGGACTTATGCACATGTTCATTCCATACTAAACAAAGAGTAGGACATGAGAGGATTGAAACTAGAGAGTTACGCAGAGCCGTTCTTCATCACTCAGGAAATTGAGACGGAGCTGATCGCGACGGGCTATGAGTTTGAGCCGCCGCCCGTTGCCTGCACTGGGCGTCTGCGCGACGTGCTGGAGCGTATGAGCGATGCCGAGCTGGCATTGCAGCCGGGCGAGATTGCCGACCAGGAGCGCAAGTATCGACAGAACAAGCCATTTTCAGCCGGCTAATTTTGGCATGGTATTTTTCGTGGCATTGCTCAGATATATGTT
>NZ_JBZEGG010000103.1:0-771 GCF_058313095.1 Pseudogemmobacter sp. TB195 | reverse complement strand
ACAAGCTCGGCCAATCGCAGGCCGTCGCGCCGGCCGTGGCCGACTTCCACCCAACCGATCCACAGATCGCATGGCATCTCGCCCGCTTCATCGAGCAGGTCAGGAGCATTCCCGCCGATCCGATCATCGTCCGGCAGAACTGGCTTCGCGCCTATGACTGGACAACCGATCGCGGCGCGGGCGCGCTCAACGACTATGCCCGCACCAACGATCCGTTCGCCAAGGTCGGCAAGCAGCAGATCGCCGTCGACGTTTCCAGCGTCATCCGCGCATCGCCCGACAGCTTCCGCGTCGCCTGGACGGAGCGCCAATTCGAGAACGGCGCGCTCGCCTCGACGCAGCGCTGGACCGCCATCCTGACCATCGCGCTTCAGCCGCCGCGCGGCGCCGAACGGTTGAAAGCCAATCCGCTCGGCATCTACGTCAATGCCATCAACTGGTCGCGGGAGATGGGCCAATGAGCAGCACCCTCCGCAAGCCTGCCGCCATCGTCCTCTTGCTGTCCGCGTCGGCGCTCGCCGGCTGCGCCACCAACAGGCCGCCCGAGATCAGCTACGACGCCAGCGTGCCGCCGCTGCCCGCCGTGCCCGTCACCGTGACGGACGAGCGCCCCAAGCCCCTCAATACACCGCCGGCCTGGACCGTCGCGCGCGGCGGCGAGACCGCCGGCACGCCCACCGGCCGCGTCGAGAACGCCAATGCTGCCGCCCGCGTGCAGCCGCGCCGCGAGGGCTATTACAACGCCATCCAGGTCTATCCGTGGTCGGAAGG
>NZ_JBZEGG010000102.1:0-774 GCF_058313095.1 Pseudogemmobacter sp. TB195 | reverse complement strand
ACACCGGGTCGTTTGACAAGTTCCTGACCGACAAGGCGCAGAAAACCACCGTGGACATGCGCGGCGAGAGCGAGGAAGCCAAGGCCATCGGGCAGGCGGCCGGCAAGCGCTCCGGCGATACGATGAACGCGGCATTTCTCGCCGGGAAGCAGCTCCAGCGCATCGGGCAGATTGAATCCCTGCTTCAGAACCTACAGACCGGCCGCATGGCCCCCACTAGGGCGACGCTGGGCGCATGGGGCAAGGAACTGGGGCTGAGCGACGACGCCATGAAAACCATGGGGCTGGATCCGGCGCGCGTTGGCGACGCGCAGGCGCTCAATTCCATCACTGGCCGCATGGTCATTGACATGATTGGGGCCGGCGGCTTCCCGGCGAACAACTTCTCCGATGCTGACCGCCAGTTCATCGTCGGGACAGTTCCGCAGCTCGCCAACGATCCGCGCGGCAACCGCATCATGATTGAGGCCGCGCGCCGCACCGCCCAGCTGGACATCGAGAAGGCGAAGGCGTGGCGGCAGTGGAAGCACACCAACAAGTCCGGATCGTTCGATGATTTCGAAATGCTCTGGGCGGATCAGGTCGGGTCGAAGAACCACTTCGCGGATTTGGCCGAACAGGCCAACGGCCTTGCGGGCGCCCAGCAGGGGCAGGCGCGCGGCGCTCCGAAAGTTGGCGACGTGAATATGGGCTATCGCTACCGAGGCGGTGAACCCGGCAATCCTGCGTCATGGGAGAAGGTGCGATGAAGGGGCCTTGGGAACTGTACCAGAC
>NZ_JBZEGG010000101.1:0-791 GCF_058313095.1 Pseudogemmobacter sp. TB195 | reverse complement strand
CGGCGTAGCGCGCTTCGATGCGGGCGCGCAGGAATTCCGTCGGCCACAGGTCGAGGAAGACGCCCGGCTGCACCGACCATCCCGCGTCGTGAATGCCCCACAGGCGACGTTCGGAACCGGAATAACGGCCAGGGCCGTAGCCCGCCACGACGCCGGCGCGCAGCCAGGAGGTGTCGTAGAGCGACAGGCTGGCGCTATCGTCCGGCGAGGTGAACTTCGGCCGTTCGCCCATATAACGGTAGCTGATGGAGGGCGAGCCAAAGAACGTCATGCGGTCGGAGCCGGGCCAGGCGGACGACACGCCGATGGTGCCCTTGACCGTGACGATCCACTGGTCAGACGACACGGGCGTATTGTTGAACATGATGTCCGAACGTTCGCCATAATCCGCCGGCTGGGCCTGAACGCCTCCGGCGAAAACGGCTGGCATGACAACAGCTGCGAGGGCGGCGGAAAATCTGGACAGGCGGCTTGGCACGGCTCGGGATGCTTTCGTTGCTGCGTTTGGCGTTCAGTATACGAAAAAGATTCTTAACAGGCGGCAAGCGCCAGCCTGAATCAGCGGCAAGGTTAATGCTATGCTAACGAAACCGCCAGCTTCGGTCTGGGGCGGCAATGTGGCGGCATCGCGGCGGACAGTCCCCGGCTGGGGATATGTCGCAGGCCAGGCGCCCGTCAGCCCGATGTTTCGCAGCCAAGCGCATGGACCAGGCAGGCGCAGGCCAGGCAGGAGCACAGGCATGTGCGCCAGGCTTCGCCACGAAGGCCCGGGCTGGCGTTCCGGCCCTTCC
>NZ_JBZEGG010000100.1:0-793 GCF_058313095.1 Pseudogemmobacter sp. TB195 | reverse complement strand
AGGCGCGCTGCCGCTGCCCCGCCAGCTGGCGCGCCTCGCCGTGATCGGCGCGCTGGCCACCTCCGCCGCCGACATGCGCGGCGCCTGGGCCGAAACTGGCGACATCGAGGCCATTGTCAACATTGCCGATGGCGTGCGCGCCGCCTGGCCGCAAGCGGACGTCGCCGTTTGCGGCGATGACCCGCAGGAAGCGGCCGCCGCCGCCCGCGTCGCCGGCGTCGCCATTCTTTGCCTTGGCGAAACGGCGGCGATGAGCGGCGAGGCGGCGGCGCGGGCCAATCCGGTTTTGCCGGATGGGCAGCAGGCCTTGCTGGACGCGGTGCTGGCCACCGGCGCGCGGGTGATCGTGCTGCTGGCCTGCGGCCGGCCGCTGGTGGCGCCGCAACTGTTCGCGGCCGATTGCGCCGTGCTGGTGATCTGGGGGCCGGGCAGCGAGGCGGGGCGCGCCATCGCCGACGTGCTCAGCGGCGACGCCAGCCCTTCCGGCCGCCTGCCTGTGAGCTGGCCGCGCGCCATCGGGCAGATTCCGGTATTCTATGCCCGCCGTCCCACCGGCCGGCCGCACGAAGCTGGCGCCCGTTATTCCAACGGTTACGCCGATCTGCCGATCGCGCCGCAATTCCCCTTCGGGCACGGCCTTGGCTATGCGACATTTTCCTGGAGCGATCTTCAGGTCAGCGCCATGGACCGGGCCGGAGCGACGTCGCCGCTGACCATCAGCCTGGCGGTGCGCCATGAGACGGGCGCGGGCGGCTGGCCGCAGAACGGGCGGACAGCGGCGATCGAGACGGTG
>NZ_JBZEGG010000099.1:0-798 GCF_058313095.1 Pseudogemmobacter sp. TB195 | reverse complement strand
GATCCGGATTCAGTAAAACGGGCGATCACCGTTTCGTTATGCGGCGGATTTCGCAGGGTCGGGTTAGGGACTGCTATGGAAAATTAGCTGATAAAATATCCGTGAACTCAAATTGACCACGCAATATAATCTACGTAATTTCGTTAAAATTTGGTTAAATTCTTTATTGATCAAGGCAATTATCGTCAAAATGTGCACATGATCCATGATTTGATTAAATATTTCATGCCATAAGACGGCGACAAAGCGTGGCCGTTACGGCATTCCCCCCAAACTTGACAGTTATTCTGCCCGGAACAAGCCGTTCCGTCGGTGATTTCTGTTTTGTGCGATGATAAAGTGCCGACACAGGCCAGATGCGCGAAGAGAGGGGGATGGGGTATCCAGCGTCGACCTTCAGGGGCTCCGGGGCAGGTTTTCTCATCGAAACAGATCTTCTGGCGTGCGGGCAGTCCGGGGGCGAAGTCACACATGGTGACGCGAATATCCGGACATTGACGGTCGCTGCGTGCAGTCATGCGTCCATCCCGGGCGGTTGTCGCCCGGGCAGGGACGTCGCTGCGGACAGCGGTGGCTGACACGCCTCACGGGGGAAGAACGCGCATCCGGCGGTATTGCGGCGACAGGAGGCAAACGTGACAGAAACTGATGCAATGATCGACAACCGGAAGCGGTCTCACCTGGAAAACGGCTGGTCGACGGCTTTGCGCGCCGATGCAGGCCGGTATCGGGGGCATGACGGTTCGTCGGGGCCGCGTGTGGATGAGGATGCCGACAGTTCCGCAGGGGCGCCATGCA
>NZ_JBZEGG010000098.1:0-816 GCF_058313095.1 Pseudogemmobacter sp. TB195 | reverse complement strand
ACGCCAACGCCGATCAGCGGGCACAGGCGGCGGCCGTTGCTGTCGGCCATGGCGATCAGCTCCGCCAGCATGTCGGTGAGCCGCCTCACCGCTTCATCGCGTTTGGGGTCATCGTCGCGATGACGCCAGAGGGTGGATTTCCAGACCCGGGCCTTCGACAGGTCCTTTTTCTTCTTCAGGTTCACGTCGATGACGCCGCAGCGGATGTTCGAGCCGCCCACGTCCACGGCCAGGATGGCGTCGTGGCCCTCATAAACCCAGGCCGGAGCCAGATGGGCGCAACCAATCAGCCCGGCTTCGTCCGGGTGGTGGCGGATCATCTCCATGTCGATGTCGACGCCTTGGCTTTTCAGCAGCACCATCGCCCGGCCTACGGCCAGTTCGCCGACGCGGCTCTGTTTCAGTCCGCCGCCGACGACGATGCGCTCCGTGCCCTTCCAGGCTGTGTCATTGAGAAAGCGCCGCGCCACATGGGCCAGCTCGCCGGCAAAGTGCTCGATGGCGCCGAGCACGACGCCCGCCGCTTCCAGATTGCCTTTGGTGAGAAGCCGGTCGAGGGTGGATTTGCTGATGTCGGCGCTGGGATTGTCCCCGAGGGGATCGCCGTCGCGGTCGTTCTGGCGCAGCGCCTTGCGAATTTCGTCAAGCGTGGCGCGAAACGCCCGGCCGCTGGCGCGATCGCCAACAAAGCCTTCCCTGTCGCGGATTTCGAGGTTGTAGCTGTCAACCAGAACGGATGACAGGGATTGGGCGCCGTGGACGGCGACGCCGGCGGGCGGCGGCGCATCGTCGCCTTTCGCCTGCTTCCGGCCCTTG
>NZ_JBZEGG010000097.1:0-816 GCF_058313095.1 Pseudogemmobacter sp. TB195 | reverse complement strand
CACTCACCGGCGCGGCGCCGTTGATCGCCAATGTCATCGGGCCGGTATTGTCTGCCGCCCAGGTCAGCGTGAACTTCATGCCATCGAGGAGACCGGCATCGAGATCCCAGGCAAGGCTGGCGGTTACGCCGTTTGCGGTGCCGCCGATCTCCGTCAGTGGGAAAACGGCTGCATCGAATAAACCTTTCATCCCGCCATGGTATTCGCCGAGGAAATCCAGCCCGGGCAGAGGCGGCGGAGTGAGAGGGCCAAATTTCGGTCTAGGTGCCATCGGTCAGGTCCAGAGCTGAGGGGCTTCATCCACGGCGGTGATCGTCGCGGTAAAATCCGGTTTCGGGGTGATGCCGAAGATGATCAGGCGCAGATACTCGCGCCCCATCGGCCCCCAGCCGACCAGTGCGCCCTCATCGAGACCGGCAGGGCTGATCGGTGGATCAAAGGTGACGCTGTATCCATCGGCCGAGGCGACTGGATGCGTCGTGGTCGAGTTGCTGCGCCGGATGGAGATGCCGAACTGCTGCCCGAGCGAAAGCATATCTTCGACCGCCAGCAGATCCGGCACTGTCATCAGGTCTGGCGCCGCCGGAAGGTCTACCGTGCCGTCGAGGTGCAAGCCCGTGACATTGCCGGAACCGTCATACTCTATGCCGATCACACGGGCCGAGCCGCTGCGCTCTGTCAGCATATCGTGCTGCACTGCGATCAGATCGCCGCGCCGGCAGAGGATGGATTCCGCCGCCGCATCCCAGCTGTAGAAAGTGCTGCGCAGCTGCGCCTGCATCTGATCATATTCGGCGCGGCGGATCGCGTCAGCCT
>NZ_JBZEGG010000096.1:0-825 GCF_058313095.1 Pseudogemmobacter sp. TB195 | reverse complement strand
GCGGATGAGGCGCGCGGCACCTCCGCCCCGGCCCTGCGCGCATTGCGTGATAGCGGCGTCCGCAGGATCGTCATGCTCACCGGCGACCGCCGGCCCGTCGCGTTACGCATCGGCGCCGGGCTTGGCGTCGCGCCAGAGGATATCCACGCCGGCATGCTGCCGCAGGACAAGGTGGAAACGATCGCCCAACTTACGCGCGACGGCGCCGTCGCCTTCGTCGGCGACGGGGTGAATGACGCCGCGGCCCTCGCCCGCGCCGACGTGGGCGTCGCGATGGGCGCGGCCGGGTCGGATGTGGCGCTTCAGGCCGCCGACGTCGCCCTTCTGTCGGAGAACATGCAAAAACTGGCCGAGGCGCACCGCCTGGCGCGGCGCACGGTGGCGATCATCCGGCAAAACTTCATTTTCGCCATCGGCGCCATGCTCGTGCTGGTCACCGGCAGCCTGTTCTTCAACCTGCCGCTCCCCCTGGCGGTCATAGGCCATGAAGGCGGCACGGTTCTCGTGGTCCTGAATGGCCTGCGCCTGTTGTCGGACAGGATCAGAACGCCAGATCCGCGCTGAAACCACAAGGCGGGGCGCCGGAAGCCAGCGCGCAGGATATGTTGGGCGTGCTTGCGGGGCGTTACAACACCACGACCTTCGATCCGGCCGGGACACGGCTGTAGAGATCTATGACGTCCTGGTTCATCATGCGGATGCATCCGGAGGACATGGCCTGGCCGATGGTTTCAGGTTCATTGGTGCCGTGAATGCGGAACAGGGTGTCCTTGCCATTCCGGTAAAGATAAAGCGCGCGGGCGCCCAACGGGTTATCCGGCCCGC
>NZ_JBZEGG010000095.1:0-832 GCF_058313095.1 Pseudogemmobacter sp. TB195 | reverse complement strand
CAGCTTGTCGCTGGCTTCGGTGAGGGCGGTGACCGCCGCGCCAGAAGCCGCGTCCGCGCCAGCGCGCAGCCTGTCGCCGGCTTCGGTGACGGCGGTGGCGGCGGTCCGGGCGGCCGTGTCGAGGGCGGCGCGCAGTTCGTCGGCGGCCGCGTCCATGGCGGCGCGCATGTCCTTCGCCGAGGCGGCGAAGTTGCGCGATGCCTCGGCGGCGCGATCGCGCACCGCGTCGGCCATGGCCCCGGCGCTGGCGCCGATGGTTTACGTGGCGACTTCGCTAATGCGGGCGACCTCGCCGGAGAGCTTGCCGGCGCTGGCGTCCACGGAGCCGACAAGGCGCTCGCCCTGCTCGGTCAGCGTGGTTTCCAGACGGTCGATCTGCGTCACCAGTTGCTCGCCGATGCGGCCGGCGTGCAGCCCTAGCAGATTGTCAAGCAGGCGGGCGCGGGCGTCGATGGTTTCCACCAGCGAGGAGCCGGCCACGTCGGGCGTCTCGCTCGCCGCCTGGACGTGCTCGCCAATGACGGCGGAGATCGACTGGCCATAGCCATGGAAGACGTTGTCCAGACGGGCCAGCTGGCCGCCAACGCGCGCTTCCAGATGGCCGGCGCCCCGGGCGATGGCGTCGGCGATGTCGTCGCCGCGCGCGCCCAGATTGCTGACCAGGGCCACGCCGCGCTCGTCGAACAGCGAGGCAAGGCGGTCGATCTGGCCGGAAAGGCCGCCGCTCACCGCCACGCCATGGCTCTCCACCGTGTCGTTGAGGCGGCTGATCTGGGCGTCGAGCGCCGCCACCGCGCGGGCGGTGGTCTGCTCCAGCACGCCGGCGATCTCG
>NZ_JBZEGG010000094.1:0-837 GCF_058313095.1 Pseudogemmobacter sp. TB195 | reverse complement strand
GATGAAAACCGGCCGCAGTCGGTCGAACGCCGCCGCAAGACCAACCAGCGCACGGCGCGGGAGAACATCGCGCAACTGGTCGACGCCGGCACGTTCATGGAATACGGCGGCCTCGCCATCGCCGCCCAGTCGCGCCGCCGCTCGCTGGACGATCTGATCATCAACACCCCGGCTGACGGCCTGATCGTCGGCACCGCCTCGATCAACGGCCGGCACTTTGGCGCCGACGTCGCCCGCGCCATGGTGGTGTCCTACGATTACACCGTGCTGGCCGGCACCCAGGGCAAGCGCAACCACAAGAAGCTCGACCGGGCCATGCACCTGGCCCAGCAATGGTAGCTGCCGCTGGTGCTGTATGCGGAAGGCGGCGGCGGCCGTCCCGGCGACACCGACAGCGGCGGCCTGACCGGGCTCGACACCACCAGCTTCGTGGAGTTCGCCCGCCTCTCCGGTCAGGTGCCGGTGGTTGGCGTCGTTTCGGGCTATTGCTTCGCCGGCAACGCCGCGCTGCTCGGCTGCTGCGACGTCATCATCGCCACGAAAAATTCGTCCATCGGCATGGGCGGACCGGCGATGATCGAGGGCGGCGGCCTCGGCGTCTATCACCCGGCGGAGGTCGGTCCGGTGTCGGTGCAGGTTCCCAACGGCGTCATCGACGTGCTGGTGGAGGACGAGATCGAGGCGACCGAGGTCGCGAAAAAATACCTCTCCTACTTCCAGGGCGAGATCAGCGAGTGGGAGGCGGAAGACCAGCGCCTGCTGCGCCGGGTCATCCCGGAAAACCGCCTGCGCGTCTATGAAGTGCGCGACGTCATCCGCCTGATGGCCGACAAGGGC
>NZ_JBZEGG010000093.1:0-889 GCF_058313095.1 Pseudogemmobacter sp. TB195 | reverse complement strand
ACCCAGCATTTCGGCTGGGTGACCACGACGTTCACGTCCGGATCGACCATCCAGGGCGGCGTGTGCTGGTCATGCACGCGCACGTCGAGGCCCGCCTCGCGCAGGATGCTGGCGAAAGCGCTGCCCAACTGGGAGGCGACGACGATGGGGCCAGCCCCGGCGGGGGCGCTGGAGTCGGATCCGTTCATGCTGGCGTGTCCTGGCAAGCGGGGCTGGATCAGGCGGTTTCGATGATGGCGATGACGTCGCCTTCTTCGACGGGCTGTTCCACGGCGACGCGGATTTCCTTCACCACGCCGGCCTTGGGCGCCTCCACGGCGATTTCCATCTTCATGGCTTCGAGAATGACGACCGCGTCGCCTTCTTCAACCCGCTGGCCGGGTTCGGCGGCGATCTGGAACACGCGGCCGGAAATCTCGCTCTTTGCTTCAACGTTGCTCATCTGGGTGTTTCCTCCTGCATGCCCCTGACGCGTTTCCCGTGAGGCGAACGGCGCCCCGTCGGCAAGACGCGCCCATAAGGGGGACAGGGCGAAGCCCGGTTCAGCGTGAACGGGCCTGCCCTGTTCGGGGCCTGTCATGTTGCGCCGGCATTTGAAACGTCCCGCAGCCAAATCGCAAGGCCGCGGGGCGCAGGCGTCAGGCGCCGGGCTCTGCCGCCGGCGCAGGGCAGCCCGCTTGTCGCCTGTTGCGCAGGCGCCGCCGTCGCGGCGCCCCTTTCCTCACCTCAGGGCGCCAGCTCGCCGGCGGCGATGCGCTTGCCCAGGGCCCAGCGATGCACCTCGGACGGGCCGTCGTAGATGCGGAACGAACGCACGTCGCGGAAAATGCGCTCCACCATGGTGTCGCGGGTGACGCCGAGGCCGCCGAGGATCTGCATGGAGCGATCC
>NZ_JBZEGG010000092.1:0-897 GCF_058313095.1 Pseudogemmobacter sp. TB195 | reverse complement strand
CGGCGCGCGCCTTCGTCGAAACACTCGGACCGCCAGATCGGGTCAGCTTCACGCCGGGCAACCATGACGCCTATGTGCGCAGCGCGCTGGCGCCGCTGCGCCAGTATCTCGGCCCCTGGATGAGCAGCGACGCCGGCGAGGCGCCAGGCCCGGTCGATGGCTTCCCGTTTCTGCGCCGGCGCGCGGGCGTGGCGTTTGTTGGTCTGTGCTCCGGCGTGCCGACCCTGCCCTTTCTCGCCAGCGGGCGGCTGGGCGCGCGGCAACTGGCGGCGGCGGAGGCCATGCTGGCGCAGTTGCGGGCGGAGCGCCTCTGCCGGGTGGTGCTCATTCACCACCCGCCCCATGTAGGGGGGGCGGGGCCCGGGCGGGGACTTACCGACGCCGGAGCCTTCGCGCGCATGATTGCCCGCGTCGGCGCCGAGCTGGTGTTGCACGGCCACAATCATGTCATTTCGCTGGCGCGGATCCCCGGGCCGGATGGCGCGGTCCCCATCCTTGGCGCGCCATCGGCGTCGGCCATGGCCGGCATGCACAATCACCTGGCTGGTTATCACCTGATCCGCGTCACGCCCGACGGCGTGCGCTCGCGCCTGACGGCGGAAACGCGGGGTTTCCGGGATGGGCAGCGGGAGATGGTCCAGAATCTGCCGCCGGTCGCCGATGGCGGGCGGCTCGCCCCCCTGCCCTGAAAGCGCCGCGACGGTTCAGACCCTGGCCCGCCGGCGCAACCAGCGCAGCACCGGCGCTTCAACCAGGCGGTATAGCAGCCAGCCGCCAATCGACGAGGCGATCACCCCCGCGAGGGCAAACAGGGTGGAGGTCATCCACGTCCCAAAACCCAGCATGACGAAGACCTGACGCATGGCGCGGATGATGAACGGGTGCAGCAGGTAGAGC
>NZ_JBZEGG010000091.1:0-910 GCF_058313095.1 Pseudogemmobacter sp. TB195 | reverse complement strand
TTTCGCGCGCCGACGAGCGGCCGCCGCCGCGATAGTCGCGCACGCCATATTTCACGTCATAGGCGAAGTCGGCGTGGCCAGGACGGTACTTGTCCTTGATGTCGCCGTAGTCCTTCGAGCGCTGGTCGGTGTTCTCGATCAGCAGGCCGATGGACGTACCCGTCGTGATCTGCTCGCCGCTTTCCGGGTGGGGAAACACGCCGGAGAGGATTTTGACCTCGTCGGCCTCGCGGCGCTGGGTGGTGAAGCGCGACTGGCCGGGTTTGCGCCGGTCGAGGTCATGCTGGATGTCGGCTTCCGTCAGCGGAAGGCCTGGAGGGCAGCCGTCGACCACGCAGCCAATGGCCGGGCCGTGGCTTTCGCCGAAGGTGGTGACGCGAAACAGGTGGCCGAATGAGTTGTGCGACATGGACTTCCTCTGCCGTCTGCATAGGGCTGGCGTCGCGTCCGGTCAAACCGCGCTCCACATTTTCCGGCGCCGGGAGCAGCGGCGCCATGCAAAAGGGCCGGCGTCGCCGCCGGCCCCCTGCGTTGTCCGCGCGCTTCGCTCAGGCCGCGATGCGCAGGGCGGCGCCCTTCGTCCGGGCGGCTGCGTCGCCCTGGGGGCGGCGCACCGGCTGGGCCGGGGCGCCAGCCCATTCGGAATGGGCCGGGAGGCTCTCGCCCTTCATCACCACCGTGGTCTGGCCGATGCGGGCGAAGTCGCCGACATGGGTGTCGTAGAGCACCGTGGAGCCGGCGCCGACCGTGACGCCCTTGCCGAGCTCCACCCGGCCCACCTTCATCACCCGGTCCTCATACAGGTGGGTTTGCAGGGTCGAGGTCATGTTGATGGCGCAGTAGTCGCCAATTTTGACGCAGTCGAACTCGGTCAGGTCGGTCCAGTCCATCCACACGCCCTTGCCGATCT
>NZ_JBZEGG010000090.1:0-924 GCF_058313095.1 Pseudogemmobacter sp. TB195 | reverse complement strand
GCTGCATCACCAGTTCAGCTATGGCTTCGGCCTCGTGCTGCTGTCCATGGTCATCGACACGGAGCGCGCCGTTGTGCGGGCCCGCATGAACGCGCCCTTTCCCCATGGCTGACCCCAGGGCTGGTCCAGCGCCGCCCGAAGCAGCTGATGACGCAGGCCAGCAGCCCGGCGAACCGGGTTGGCCAACGCGGCTCCGCCGGGATCCGGCGCGGCGGACGTCATATCTTTTCGACAGGCGCGTTATTCACGAAAAGCGGTATCCGCCTTTTCGAAAAGGCGGCCGGCGCCCAGGGGCAGGTGCTGACCCCGTCCGTCCTGGCCTGCCGCCCGTCCCGGCTTCCTCGCGGCGCGGCTTCTGCGCGCCCCGGGTTCAGAGCCCCAGGTTCAGAGCGTCAGGTTCGGCCAGCGCGGTTGCTGACCGGCCTCAGCCATAGCGCAGGGTGGGTTCGTCCAGGTCGACCGCCGGCAGGATATCCTTGTCCAGCCAATAGTCCTGGGTATGGCGCCATTCGGCGCGATCGCCCTGCTTTGGCAACAGGTGCAGGCCGCGCGTCAGGTAGCCGGGATTGAAATCTTCCGTATCCACCCACGGCGACAGGCGCATGTCGCCGTCTTCGGGACGCAGCGCCGGCACGACGCTTTTCGCCCCTCTCTCCTGCATATGACGCAGCAGGCGGCAGACAAAATCGGCGATGATGTCAACGCGCAGGGTCCAGCTGGCGCGGAAATAGCCGAACACCCAGACCATGTTGGGCATGCCGGTGAACATCAGCCCGCGCCAGGTCACCGTATCAGCAAAATCCAGCGGCTTGCCGTCGATGGTGAACGCCACGTCGCCGAGTACATTCAGATTGAAGCCGGTGGCGGTGACGATGATGTCGGCGTCGAGATGTTCGCCGCTGGCCAGCTGGACGCCGCCGGCGT
>NZ_JBZEGG010000089.1:0-934 GCF_058313095.1 Pseudogemmobacter sp. TB195 | reverse complement strand
CTATGGCCGCGACGACTTCACCGGCCAGCGCCAGCTTGGCCGCGTCCTGTCGCGTGACCGCGCCAAGGACATGGCCGGCGACTATGCCGCGCCGTCCGACAACGACCGGGCACGCGCCTTCGCCGAGCGGCGCGAGATCCGGTTCCCGGAACTCGCGCGGGAGATCGCCGCCAAGGTGCGCGACAAGGCGAAAGGCATGTTCGATGGCTTCCGGCCTAGGCCGGCACCGGAGAAGGCGTCCGCGCCCGAACGGGCGTCCGCGATCGGCGGCAAGCCGGATCAGGCAAAGGCGATCGAACGATATGCACGCGCCACGGCCGATATAGGCCGGTTGCGCGCCAAGGGCCTGCCGGTGCTGCCCCATCAGGAGAGCGCATTGCGCAAGGCGGGCGAGGCGTTGGACGCGAACCGGCCCCATGCCGCGCGCGACCTCGCTTCCGTGCTTAGGCGCGACCCCCGGCTCATCGAGCAGGCCGCCAGCGGCAACACCGGCGGGGCGGCGCGGGCGATGGCCGAAGAGCAGCGCGTGCGGCTCGACCCGGAGGCGCGTGCCGGCCGTTTTGTCGAGGCATGGAAGATGATGCAGCGTGATCGTGCCGCCCTGGAGCGGGCGGGCGACCGCGCCGGCGCGGAGCGGATGCGCGGCAACATGGCAAAGGTCGCCGGCGCGATCGGCCGCGATCCGCAGCTGGAGTCCGCGCTGCGTCGGCGCGCGCCCGAGCTGGAGCTGAAACTGGAGAAGGAACGCGCGGTCGGTGATGCGCTGGCGAGATCGCTGGGGCCGGACCGCCAGCGTGACCGGGGAATGAGCCGGTAGGCATTCGTGCTTTCGGGTATGGAAAGGAAGCAGGATTGAGCGAAGACGAGCACGAACCCGAAACCGCCCAGGAAGCCTTTGCGCGGATGGAGGGCGAACTGGCGTTGCTACGCCGCG
>NZ_JBZEGG010000088.1:0-1085 GCF_058313095.1 Pseudogemmobacter sp. TB195 | reverse complement strand
GTCCTGAAACCAAAGCCGTCACCCAGAGGCAATCGGAACGACGGCGGAACATAGGATTGAGAACGTGCAAATTTATACCCGTCTCGCCCCCGGCGAGCAACGAAGATTCTCGCCTGAAAATGACCCTGGGGTAAAACGTGAACACGCGCCTTCTGCGCTGCCGTTCCTGTCATCTCGGGCCAGCAATCGCCTCTCCCAGCGCTTCGGCCTCTCTCCCACCGCCGCCGCCGCTATCGCCTCGCTCGCAGGCCTAGGCCCGCAGGAGGTGCGCCGATGAACGTCACCGCAATCACCGTTCGCAAGGACATCGACAGCCCGGCCAAAACCTACAAGGGGCGCGAAGCCTGGGCGCTTGGTCGCCTCATTGCGGCGGGTGAGCGTGGCTGCACGCCCATCGAACAGCCAGCGCCGCGATGGTCCCACTACGTCTTCCAGCTTCGGAAATCCGGGCTGGACGTGGAGACAATCAACGAGAAGCACGGCGGGTCTTTCAGCGGCATGCACGCCCGATACGTGCTCCGGACGCCGCTTCAGGTGCTGCACCAGCAGGTGGCGGCATGAACGGCCCTGCCATCATGGCTTTGCCGCCCCAGCATGAGCAGGCGGCGGCAAACCGTAACGGGGTGCATGTCCCCCGCGCCCTCCTGTCTGGCGCCATCGCGGCGGCGTCAGTCCACCTCGAAAGCGCATCGGAGCACATCGCCACCGGCAACGCCGAAGCGCTGGTCGCGTCAATGCGGCAGGTCATGTCCTGCGCCAAGGTCGCCCTGGGCGCGTTGCCGGGGGCCGTGGACCAGATCCATCAGGAAGGGGGGCGGTCATGAACGACAACGCGTTCCAATGGGCATTTGCGCAGAAAACCGGCTCGCCCACGACCAAACACGTCCTGGTGGTGCTGGCCTTTCATTCAGATGTCGCCGGCACATTCTCCCGGCCCCAGGCCGTGCTGGCGAAGGTAACCGGACTGGCAGAACACACCGTGCGTAAGGCGCTGAAACAGCTCGAGGTTGGCGGCTTCCTGACGCGCACTCCGGCTCGCACACCAGACGAGGGGCGATGCCCGGACCTGATCCATCTCACGATGA
>NZ_JBZEGG010000087.1:0-1127 GCF_058313095.1 Pseudogemmobacter sp. TB195 | reverse complement strand
AGCAATTGTGTCTATTGATTGAGCTGTTGACGCCATACCTCTCCTGTTTTCAGGATTGCATTTGCGATGGTGATCAGCCTGCGCGCGATGGCGATAATGACGACCTTGTGCGGCTTTCCGCTCTTTTTCATTCGGTTTGCAACGGGCTTCAGCACTGAGTTATGGCATGCGGCGGCAAGTGCGGCCTGAAAGAGGACCTGTCGTATTGCCCGTCGCCCCCCAGCGATTGCCCGCCTGCCTCGCATGGCACCGCTGTCATGCGGCACGGGCGCCAAGCCTGCCATGGCTGCAGCCTCTCCTGCTGTCATCCGGCCGAGTTCCGGCATTTCCGCTACCAACATGGCTGCAGAAACCGGGCCAATGCCGGGTATGGACCGAAGCAGACCGGCTTTGGTTGCGGACGTTTCCTCGCTCGCAAGGGCGCGCTCGATACGTTGCTCTACATCGCTGATCTGGGTCTCCAGCACGGCCTTTAGCGCATGATCGAGATCTTCGACATCTGCGAGGATACCTTGCTTCTTGCGGGCTGCAACCTGCAGCATGAGCCGCTTACGCATCTGGACGATCTGAGCGCGTCGCGTTGTCAAGGTTCTGAGAATACGCAGGTTATGATCCGGCAACATTCGCCCGGCATCTGGGCGAAACAGCATGAAGCGGGCGATGAGTTCCGCATCGATCCGGTCCGTCTTGGCGCGTGTCCCCCGCGACATGGCAAACGCCTTGATCTGAGCTGGAGGAAGCTGCTTCGAGACAATCCCTGCTTCGACCAGCGCAGTCCACAAGCCCCATTCTTGTCCGCCGGTGGCTTCGAAACCGACCTGGATGGAGGCAGACAACTGACGGATCATCGAGATCAGCTCTTGATGCCCTGCTGGTGTGTTGGGCAAACGAAACCTCTGCAAGCCAGGCAAACAGAACCCGTCGAGCCAGTCACGACACACGTCTATCCCTACCACACTGGTTGCTGCTATCATGTCACTCTCTCTTCCTTATGCTTCGCGGTCCCGCAAAACGGGCCGCCGTCAATTGTTCGAGACGGTGAGGAGAGGCAGGATCAGCCGGCTAGCAATCGTGGTCAGGCCACAAGGTGTTCAGCGCTGTATCCTACCCCGTTGCTGGTCCTGGCC
>NZ_JBZEGG010000086.1:0-1157 GCF_058313095.1 Pseudogemmobacter sp. TB195 | reverse complement strand
CCCCGTTGCTGGTCCTGGCCGGGACCGGCAACGGGGTCAATGTAGCAGGTCTGAGACACATAAGGTGTTTGATCCCACGGTTTGATGGTGCGATCCTTTCTTTGGAATGGAAGGATGCCCTATGGGACAAATTCGTCACGGCAGCGCCACGACCATGCACGCTGTCCGAGCAGCAATACAGCGATCGCAAGCTTCGCTCGCGCAGCTGAGCCGGGAATTTGGCATCAACCCCAAGACGGTCGCGAAGTGGCGCAAGCGGGCAAGCGTCGAGGACATGAAGACTGGGCCGTCGGAACCGCGCTCGACGGTTCTTTCCGATGCCGAGGAGGCGATGATCGTGGCGTTCCGGCGCCATACGCTGCTGCCGCTGGATGACTGTCTTTACGCCCTGCAGCCATCCATTCCCCATCTGACCCGATCCGCGCTGCACCGCTGCCTGCAGCGCCACGGCATCTCGCGCCTGCCTGATATGGAGGGCGACAAGCCGAAGCGGTCGAAATTCAAACGCTACCCGATCGGCTTCTTCCATATCGATATCGCCGAGGTGCAGACCGCTGAAGGCAAACTATATTTGTTCGTCGGCATCGACCGCACGAGTAAGTTCGCCGTGACCCAACTCGTCGATAGAGCTGACAGGAAGACAGCCTGGGAATTCCTTCAGCACATGCTCGAAGCCGTGCCCTACCAAGTTCACACCATTCTCACCGACAACGGAATCCAGTTCGCAGAGCAGCCGAGGAACCGGAACACCATCTACTCCCGGCCGATGCGCTTCGACATGATCTGCGAAGCAAATGGGATTGAGCATCGGTTGACCAAGCCCAACCATCCCTGGACCAATGGTCAGGTCGAACGGATGAACCGAACCATCAAGGACGCCACCGTCAAGCGCTTCCATTACGCCAGTCACGACCAGCTGCGAACGCACCTCAACGACTTCATGGCAGCCTATAACTTCGCGCGCAGACTCAAGACCCTCGGCGGCCTCACGCCCTACGAATACATCTGCAAAATCTGGACATCAGAGCCAGATCGATTCATCCTAAATCCGATCCACCAGATGCCGGGACTGAACACCTGATGTGTCTCAGACCTGCTACATTGACCCCGTTGCCGGTCCCGGCCAGGACCAGCAACGGGGTAGGATACAGCGCTGA
>NZ_JBZEGG010000085.1:0-1314 GCF_058313095.1 Pseudogemmobacter sp. TB195 | reverse complement strand
CGCGGGGTGGAGCAGCCAGGTAGCTCGTCAGGCTCATAACCTGAAGGTCACAGGTTCAAATCCTGTCCCCGCAACCACTGATAACGACAAACCAGTAGCATCTGCTGCGGGTTTTGTTGTTTTCGCAGTCTTTCCAATGACTTGCCGCTCCGTCCAATTGAGGATCGTGCCCAGTTCGCCGTGCAGCGTTGCGTAAATCTCGCCGCGTTCAGGCCCCGGCGTGAGCGAAATCTTCTCGATCAGGCCACGCAATGTCTTCGCCGCTTCTTGCCGCTCTTCCTTGCGGTTGAGCGCTTCGGTCAGGGCAGAAACCTTCTTTGCATAGATCGCCGAGGCGCTCGGCAGAATGTCCGGTGTGTCCTCTGGCGCGTCGGCCAGCAGGGCGTTCAGTTCGGTCTTGCGCACCTCCAGCGTGTCCATCTCTGCCTTCATGCTCTCATGGAACATGCCAGCCTTGATCGCCTCGATGATCCCGCGGATCTGCTTCTCGATCTTCACCAGTTCTGCTTTCCAGGCATCGCCGCTGGAGCGGCGTTCCCGGTTCAGCCGATTAGTTTCCTCTGCATATCCTTCAGGCAGGGGCCGTGATCCCGGCTGCAATGATTACCGGCATCCGTTCGGATCTGCCTGGCCAGATCACCGCGCAAGTCACGGAAAATGTCTATGATAGCCCGACCGGCGCGCTGCTCCTGATCCCGCAGGGAACGCGCATCATCGGCCAATATGATGCCGGTGTGCAGTTCGGGCAGCGCCGTGTGCTGCAGGTCTGGAACCGCCTGATCCTGCCCAATGGCTGCTCCATCATGCTGGAGCGCCAGCCGGGCGCTGACGCTTCCGGCTATGCAGGTCTGGAGGATGGCGTCGATTACCACTGGTGGGATCTGATGAAGGCTGCCGGTCTGTCCACGCTGCTCGGCATCGGCACGGAACTGGCGACCGACGACGAAGATCGCCTCATCCGCGCCATCCGCGGCGCGACGCAAGACACCATCAATCAGGCCGGACAGCAGATCGTCCAGCGCCAGTTGGAGGTCGCGCCCACGCTGACCATCCGGCCGGGGTATCCGGTGTGGGTCATCGTCACCCCAGATCTCGTACTCGAACCTTACAGGAACTGACCATGACAAAACTGAAACTTGGGCCACTCGTTGAAGACAAACCCGTCAAAGTGACGGTGGAACTGCCCGGTTCGCTCCACCGTGATCTGATCGCTTGTGCAGAGGTACTGGCCCGCGAGAGTGGAATGCCCCCACTGAGTGGTCCGGTTTGAATGTTAGTGCATTGTCGGCCTGTGGTCCATTTGCACGAAGGTCT
>NZ_JBZEGG010000084.1:0-1379 GCF_058313095.1 Pseudogemmobacter sp. TB195 | reverse complement strand
TGTGCTGGTGTGGACGGCTCCTCACCCACCTGCGCTATGGTCTTCCGGACCACGGTCAAAAACCTGAGGAGAGAGCGATGAAGAACCCACCAGTCCGCATCGGCATGGATACATCCAAGTCCGTCTTTCAGTTGCACGGGGTAGATGCAGACGAAGTTGTCGTCATCCGCAGATCATTCCGGCGGTCCGAGATGATCCACTATTTCGAGAAGCTGCCGCCTGTGCTCGTCGCCATCGAATCCTGCGGCAGTTCGCATCATTGGGCGCGGTTGCTCACCTCGCTTGGCCACGATGTGAGGCTGATACCGCCGCAATATGTGAAACCCTACGTCAAGCGGGGCAAAAATGATGCTGCAGATGCAGAGGCACTTTGTGAAGCGGTCACCCGACCGAGCATGCGCTTTGTGCCAATCAAGTCGAAGGAACAACAGGCTGCCTGTATGTTGATGACCGTGCGCGAACGCCTGGTCTCGGTCAAATCGCAGCTCTCGAATGCGTTCCGCAGCTATGCCGCCGAATTCGGCATTGTCGGTGCCGCTGGCCGGCAGAATGTCAATGCGCTGATACAACGCGTTCTGGAAGACGAGACCTTGCCCGAACTGGCCCGGGAACTCTTCCGATTCCAGGCCAGGGAATATGCTGCCGTCGAGGCTCGCCTTGAAGAGATAGAGGCCAGACTTATGAAATGGCACCGCGAGAATGAGGCCAGCCGACGCATCGCGACGATACCCGGGATAGGGCCGATCGGGGCGACGATGCTCAGCATGAAAGCACCACCGCCTGAGAGCTTCCGATCCGGTCGGGACTTTGCAGCCTGGATCGGGCTGACACCCCGGGATCATTCCACTGGCGGACGTATGAAACACGGAGGCATCACCAAGGCCGGTGACGCAGCACTCCGATCCGTTCTGATCGTGGGCGCCACGGCGCTACTGAGGCATGTCAGAGCTGGTCGGCACAAACCGACAGTCTGGCTTGCGGCACTGCTTGAGCGCAAACCCCCGAAGTTGGTCGCGGTGGCACTGGCCAACAAGTTTGCGCGGATCGCCTGGCGGTTGATGGTCTCGGGCGGAATTTACAGTCGACCATCTGACAGCATGGCGGCATAATCGATATCGGGCTCGAAGGGCGCTTTTGTCCCCGGATAGCCTTACCAGTCTTGCAGGACGCATGAGATGGAGTACCCAATCGGTCGATACGCGCGTGATTCCGAAGGTTACACTGGCCCTGAAAAGGTCGCTGATGTGCTTGGAGCGGGCGTAGCGCACACCATCTGGGCCAGCGAGTTCGCCTCGCCCAAACAGGCCGGACATCTGATAGCAAACGATTTGGTCAAAAGTCTTCTGCAATCCTGACAAGAGAGGGGCCGTCCACATCTG
>NZ_JBZEGG010000083.1:0-1459 GCF_058313095.1 Pseudogemmobacter sp. TB195 | reverse complement strand
GGGAGACGCCGATTGGCCGCCCTGTTTCGCTTGATTGTCGCCTTTGGACCGTCAGAGGCGGCCTTGAGGCATCATGCGGGCGCACTTCTCCCTTCAAGCCAGGCAAGCCGGGTGAAGTTGTAGGCCAGATTGGCCATGCCGATCTTCAGCCGGGCCCGCGCCATGCCAATGGTGCGAACCACCAGCCCCATCCGATGCTTCTGCGCCGCGAAGACATGCTCAACCGCAGCCCGGATAACGGAACGCTTACCGTTGGCCCGTGCGATGTGCGCGGGCATCGGGCGGCCCTTCGGCTTCTTGCGGTGGATCTGGCTGCTGAACATGCCATCTGCCAGAAACGCATCATTCTTCTTCGAGCGGTAGGCAGTATCGGCCCAGACGCTTGAACCGGTATTGGCCTTGCTGATGAGAGCGGGAAGGCGCGCGCCATCATGGGCGTTGGCCGCGCTGGCGTCCCAGGTCCGGATAAACCGGTGGGCCCGATCGATGCCCACGTGGTTCTTGTAGCCAAATATGGGAACGGCGAGATCGACGGGCTTGAAGGCGGCCGGATCGGCGTCATCCTTCACCTTCGCTTTGCTGTACCTGATGCTCCAGCGCGCATCGCGGTCCTTCTGGCGCAGCTTTGCAGGCCTGTCCTTCCAGTCCTCCGGGATACGCCCCTCCCGGATGTCCTTCTTCTCGCCGTCGCTATTGCGCTGACGCGGAGCCGGAACAACCGTCGCGTCGATGATCTGGCCGCCCATGGCGACAAAGCCGCGCTCTGTCAGGGCGGCGTCGAAGCGGGTGAACAGGCTGTCGATGGCTCCGGCTTTCACCAGCCGCTCCCGGAAAAGCCAGACGGTCGTGGCGTCAGGCACAGCTCCGTCGAGACCCAGTCCAAGGAAGCGCTGAAAAGAAAGGCGGTCTCGGATCTGGAACTCCGTGGCCCCATCAGACAGTGAGTAAAGGGCCTGCAAGACAAGGATCTTGAACATCATGACAGGGTCGTAGGGCGGTCGTCCGCCCTTGCCTCGCGTCGCCCGGTGAAGAGCTCCGACTAATGGCGTCCGGAATGTCTCGAAGTCCACAACTGCCGCCAGCCGCTCAAGGGGATCACCGGCAGCGCTCAGCGCCGCGTAACGGTCCGCAAGATCAAAGAAACCGGGCTGGCTGGCCATCGACGCCTCCAAAATCTGACAGCCTCAGTTTCGCTCCAGAGCCCTCAAAGCACCAGGTTTTTCGAACCGTCCAGCTGCAAAGCCTTCCTTGCCCGGCGCGACGCCGCCCAGCAGGGCGGCGACGTCATCGAACGTGTGCATGCCGATGAGCCGGGCGGCCGCGCCCGCTATATGGCCGCCCTGCTCGGGGCCAAGCGCCGCCACGGCCTCGGGAACGATCGAGGTGATGTATTCCATCGCATAGTTGCGCAGGGTCTTCTGAAGCCGCTCTTCCGGCCAGTTGCCTTCCGGCAGTCGCG
>NZ_JBZEGG010000082.1:0-1460 GCF_058313095.1 Pseudogemmobacter sp. TB195 | reverse complement strand
TCAGAGTTTTTCTGTGAGTTCGGGGAGGATGGTGAAGAGGTCTCCCACCAGGCCATAATCGGCGACCTGGAAGATCGGGGCTTCTTCGTCCTTGTTGATCGCGACGATGACCTTCGAGTCCTTCATGCCGGCGAGATGCTGGATTGCACCCGAGATACCGACCGCGACGTAAAGATCAGGCGCCACGACCTTGCCGGTCTGGCCGACCTGCCAGTCATTCGGCGCGTAACCAGAGTCGACCGCTGCGCGGCTTGCGCCGACGGCTGCGTTCAGCTTGTCCGCGAGCTTCTCGATCACCGCGAAGCTTTCTTTCGAGCCCACACCGCGCCCGCCCGACACGACGATCTTCGCCGAGGTCAGTTCGGGACGATCCGAAGCCGCCACCCGGTTTTCGACAAAGCTCGACAGGCCGGTTGCAGCAGCCTCTGCCGCAGCCTCGACCGCAGCCGAACCACCTTCGCCTGCCGCCGCAAAAGCCGCCGTGCGCACCGAGAAGACCTTCTTCGCGTCCGAAGATTTCACCGTCTGAATCGCGTTGCCGGCATAGATTGGCCGCTCAAAGGTTTCAGAATCGATAACGGCGGTCACATCCGAGATCACCATCACATCGAGCAACGCCGCAACGCGCGGCAGAACGTTCTTGTTATAGGCGGTCGCGGCACCGGTGATGTGGCTGTACGCGCCGGCGAGGCTGACCACGAGATCGGCCATCGGTTCAGCCAGGCCATTGTTATCGCTGGCATTCAGAACTTTGCTCACGCCATCGAGCTTTGCCGCGGCCGCCGCAGCCTCTGCCGGGCCTGCGACCAGAAGATGCACTTCGCCAAGGGATTTCACAGCCGTCAACGTTTTGGCAACCGAATCGGTGGCAAGCTGGCCTTCGTTCACATCGGCAATCAGGAGAACAGCCATCAGATCACCCCCGCTTCATCTTTGAGTTTCGCCACCAGCTCATCGACCGAGGCTACGCGCACACCCGCCTTGCGGCCGGCCGGTTCCGTGGTTTTCACGACCGTCAGGCGCGGGGTCACATCGACGCCATAGTCAGCCGGGGTCTTCACCGCCAGCGGCTTTGCCTTGGCCTTCATGATATTCGGCAGGCTTGCGTAACGCGGCTCGTTGAGGCGCAGATCGACGGTGACGACCGCCGGCAGGCTGACCTCGATGACCTGGAGACCGCCATCGACCTCGCGGGTCACGCGGGCCTTGTCGCCCTCGATCGCCAGTTCCGAGGCAAAGGTCGCCTGGGCCTGGCCAAGCAGCGCCGCCAGCATCTGGCCGGTCGCGTTCATATCGTTGTCAATCGCCTGCTTGCCGGCCAGGACCAGGCCGGGGGCCTCTTCCTTCACCACGGCGGCCAGCAGTTTCGCCACGGCGAGCGGCTCGATATCGGTATGCACGTCGGACGCGGCTTCGATCAGGATCGCACGGTCCGCGCCCATCGCCAGCGCGTTGCGCAG
>NZ_JBZEGG010000081.1:0-1463 GCF_058313095.1 Pseudogemmobacter sp. TB195 | reverse complement strand
AGGGAGTGGACAAAACATGGGGGTCATGCGGCGCGTTTTCTGTTTGCGACGGTCAGCCGACCATCGAGAACTGCGGCCCTTGTGACGGCTACTCGGTGAGCCCCTTTGGGCGACCACCGCATCCTTCTGCGCTTTCCCATGCGGGCATTGGCAATGTCATCGACTGATCCTTCGGCACGAGATGACGAGATGGGCAGCCCGTTACGGTACCGTCGACCATAGTCGACAAGGGATTCCATGTTGTTCGCGAGATAGGTGTACAGTGTCCCGCATCGGGCCTGCACACGAGCGGCAGCGGTGCGGACAGCCAAAGGTTCTTCCGCAAGGCGGGTGCAATCGTGCATGAGCCCTTTCAGATAAGTTTCCGCGACCCGTGCTCTGCCATGCCACAGCCACCAGCGAAGGCTTTTCGCGGGGCGCTGGAACAGCACCGGAATTCCAGTGAATCCCGGTATCTGGACCAGACCCTGAACGGCGGCCTCGACATGTCGAATACGCATCGAGATGTGCCACCAGTCGAGGATATGCTTCACCTGGCCGTCGCCACCCATGGCATTCCGTATGAGGTTCGGGAGAGCAAGCTCGCCATCAGAGATTACCGTCAACAGACGGCCCGGCTTCCATCCAAAGTCTGACAGCTCTTCTCGCATCCGGCTGCCTGGCGATGCCGTCGCATTGGCGACCAAGCCAAATCGTCGGCACATATTGCGACTTTCAATCTTACCGACCACAAGATCCAGGTGTCGCTGCTGATACTCCGGTCGACAGCGGATATGCGCACCGTCCAGAAAAACCGTCAAACCCCCTTTGGGAAGTGCTTCAGCGGGATCGCCTGATGCCCTTCGACTTTTCTCGAGCCCCGTGGCTACTCTTCCCAACCGGTCACGCACCGTGGTGTGATGGGGCGGATGGCAGGGGAGGAAGCTTTTCATCAGCCGCGCGGCTTCGCGAAAGGAATGCCGGGACCCGAGTTCCGCATGGAGCCGCTGCAGCTCCGGGGTAGCCCGGTCAGGAAAGAAATAGGCCAGCGGAGAAATAGGTCCGCCGGGCATCGCCGCTGACCTGGCATCACACGAACAGCGGCGCAAGCGCGCGGCTTTGACCCGAACCCGCCCAAAGAGCGTGTCGAGATCGCGCGTGCGATAGTCATGAATGGCACGAACCGAGGCG
Source organism: Pseudogemmobacter sp. TB195 (assembly GCF_058313095.1). Classification (NCBI taxonomy): domain Bacteria; kingdom Pseudomonadati; phylum Pseudomonadota; class Alphaproteobacteria; order Rhodobacterales; family Paracoccaceae; genus Pseudogemmobacter; species Pseudogemmobacter sp. TB195. The sequence goes on along the minus strand of NZ_JBZEGG010000081.1, from coordinate 293 downwards.
CAATCCGGGCATACGCGGCTTTCTCGGATGATTTCCTCAACCTGATCGCAAAGAATTGCCCGCTGAATCTGTTCGACAACCCTCTTCCCATCCTCGAGGCGCAACCCGATCCCGTCTGGACAGGTCACCCGGTAGGGTCGTGAAATGCCGTCAAGCTGATGAGTGCGCTTCTCCCCGTTGTCGAAGGTAGTTTCGATTGTAATCCGTACGTCCATGGCAGCCCCACACGCAAAGAACTCACCTTAGCACGGGCCGCAACGACGAAGATGACCCCCATGTTTTGTCCACTCCCG
>NZ_JBZEGG010000080.1:0-1493 GCF_058313095.1 Pseudogemmobacter sp. TB195 | reverse complement strand
CAGCCATAATCTGGTCCTCCTGAAAACGGGATAAGCATATCCCTGTGGGTGGACCACTTCAGTGGGGGCATCCCAGGTCAGTTCGATCTGAACGGCACCATTCAGAATGCCGTAGGCGGGGGCCGCATCAAAGCAGACGAAAGGTGGACAAGCTCGGGGCCCCGACCAGTGCCGTGATCAAGTCGTGGCGCCACGGCGGCGGGGTGAAAGAGCCGTGCTGGTGGCATGTGCAAGCAAACAATCAGCAGGTGCGGGGCTTTGATATGCCGTTTCGGCTGGCAAACGGGGCAAGCATCCAGTTCGCGCATGATCCGGCGGCGCCATTGTCCGAAACCGCAGGCTGCACCTGCGACACAACCTTTCGCCTCGATCACACATGGATCCTGTCCTGATGTGCGAGGGGCCATGCCGGCAGATGCGGGCCGACTGGCTCGAAGCCATGATCGCGCGTGATGTGGCGAGAGTGGCGAAGATCACGGGGCAGGCCGTCAGGCATATGCTCGGGGCACCGGGAAGCCAGATAGAGGCAGAGGGTGAAGGGGGCGACCTAAGCCGCCCCGACCAGTTCACGCCGGGCCGCAGACGCGAGGAAGGATGATCGGTTCATTCCCCTGGCCTTGGCGGTTTCATCAATCGCCCGGAGAAGGCCGCGCTCAAGGGTGATGTTGACGCGGTCAACAGCGGTATCAGCCGGGATGTAAGGGACCGGCAGCAGAACCGCCCCAGAAGCTAAAGCATCGGCCACATCGGCGCGCTGACGGATCGTATCCAGAGAAGCGGGCACGATGTCTGGCTGATCCTCGAACCAGAGGTCGAGAGCTTCGGTGGCAGCGGCAGAGATGCCGTTCCAGTCATCGGCGGCGGCGAACGCGCCGGGCAAGTCCGGGAAGGTCAGGCCGAAGGCGCTGTCACCGTCCTGGTGAACGATAGCGGTATAGTAGCGCATGAATTGTGCCTCACAAAGCAAAGTAAATCAGTCGGAAGGGCGACGAGGGTGATGTAGACCGGGCTAAAGAAGCCCGGCCTGTTGGTAGATGCTCCTGACAGTTCCGAGTGGCAGGTCTTTCTTAGGGTGGGGCAAGATTACGGTTATCTCGCCTTTCCGTAGCTTGAGGTGCGATCCGCGTTTGGAAACTTCCTCAAAACCAGCGTCTTTCAGAACCTTCAGGAGCTTTCGTGAGTTGGTTTCCAGCTCCATCGCCCCTGCTTTTTGAGTAAATATATACACACTTCTGGCGGGTTGCGCAAGTGAAATGTGTATTTAAATGTGCTTGGAGTGAAGATGGTGCAGAGCTTTGCGGCGATGGTGGATCAGTGGACGCGGGACAGCGAGGCCCGGCTGCTGGCGGTGTTCAAGAGGGCGGTCGAGCTTCTCGCAGATGAACTTGGCCTGTCCCGGTCAAACGGCGGCAGGACACTCCCGTAATGGTCTTGACGCGCTGCGGCGGGCAGATACCGAGAGGGTCGATATCGTTATGCTCTCCAACAGTCAC
>NZ_JBZEGG010000079.1:0-1548 GCF_058313095.1 Pseudogemmobacter sp. TB195 | reverse complement strand
TGGCTAATTATCAGGTCATCTAGTTCTTGCCGGTCTTCTTGATCAAGTTCATCGGATACCTCAAGAACCTTGCGCTTTTTCATCGTTTTGAAAGCTGCGATAATCTCGTTGCGCTGAACCTTATTCAGCGCGTCAGGATCAAGCATATGCAGATTGGCCTCGATCCTGTCCTTATTTAGGTCGAGGGCACCCAGGCCACGACCAAAGCCGATGCCCTCAATCATGAGCAGCCCCACCGTGCAGTTTAGAAGCGCGTGAGCCAAGTCGATGTTGACGCCCGCATGGGCATTCAGACCCATGAGCCGCTGATTCACGAACGCTGCTGGATTTACGCAGCCCACATAGAGACGCTTGCCGTAGGCGAGTGGAATCACAAGCTCGGCAATGCGATCGGCGCGCATTTCATACCAGTGATGCCCGGCCTTCGCCAAAACATCAGGTAGCGGATCGCCTGTTCCGTTTCGTACGGTTTTGAAGCGCTTGATCCAGTTCAGCGCCCCTGTGTGACCTAGTTTTCTGAGCTGGCCTTCGGAGAGGCCACAGCAAAACGCTTCGCCATCGGCCTTGGCCTCGTAAGTCTCGATCTTTGTCGAAGACTTCAGAACGGGCTCGATGTAATCCGGCTCGATTCCATGTCCTTTTGCGGGATAGAACAGCTTATCCCAACCCCGTCTCTCCCCGCGTCGGATAGTGAACAGGCTTCGCACGGGCACTAAGGGGCAGTCCAGAAGCCAGTCCACATCTACGAATTGAGCGGACCCGGCTAAGCCATAGGGCCGGGCCTTGATGAGCTGATCGTGGCTTACCGACCGAATGGACATAACGTCCTCTTGGGCGCTGCCAATTTCGATCTGAGCCGCAACGCTGTCGACATGTGCATCGTCGGCCAGCAGATCGACGGGCTGTTTCAGGATAACGAACTTCGTATCCGATCGGCTTTCATCGTCGGCGGCTCGCTTTTCCAACACCAAGACGTTTGTCACCACATCGCTGTTGGAGAACCAGCGGCCAGAGCCGGAGGTGATAACCGCACGAAGATGGTAGAAGGCAACTAGCCGATCATAAAAGGCCTGACCCCAAGCCGTGCCGAGCCATGCGTTCGGGATGATGATGACGACGCGTCCCTGCGCCTTTAGCAGATCGTAGAACACGAACGGGAGGTATGCGGACACATCCGATCGTCCGGGCAATCCTTCCCCGTCCTGTTCGAGCAGGGCGTTAACTGACGCTGTTGCATCACCATAGGCGCGCCTGCCGTCCTGAGCGACGAACGGGAGATTGCTTGCGATGCAGGCGAAGGTCCCAAGTGTCTCTTTAATCAGGCTTCCGTCGTTGGGATCACGGAACTCGATTCCCAGTGTGGACTGGAGACTGAATGCGTCGAGCGCGAACACCCGCAGCGGCTGACGCGCCAGCGTCGGCGTAGAGAGCGAGAACGTCGCAAGTTGGACAGCCTGGCGGTCAATGTCCGAGGCGCAAATCTGGCTTGCCGCCTCAGCCCCCGGGATACCGCCGGCGAGCTTTGCGTCGAGCGCCGCCCGAATGATC
>NZ_JBZEGG010000078.1:0-1576 GCF_058313095.1 Pseudogemmobacter sp. TB195 | reverse complement strand
GGCGCCAAGGGAGCCGGTCAGATAGGCCACAGAACCGCCCGCCGCACCGCTGCCTGCGCCAAGTGCGTCGGACGGCAGTCCCAGCCAGTGGCCGATCAGCGGCGCACCCAGACCTCCCAAGCCCGCCGCGATCGCTGCACCAAGAGCGATGTGGCGCAGCGCATCGCGCGCAGTCACCCGGATCACAAGGGCATTCGTCGCGCCCCCAAGAGCGCCCCAGATCACCGCTGCCATGACGGACCCGGCAAGGATTGCGGCCTTGATCTCGGCCCAGAGATTGGAATCCATGGCGCCTCCTGCGCTTCACAACATCGCGGCGATCAGGGCCGCCCATATAGCGGCCCCGCCGAGGATCGACGGGACCAGCCACCAGCAGGGGGTCATAACGTTGCGACAAATCTCTGCGCCAAGAAATCGTATCCAGACCCGATTGTGTTAACGAGGTGCAGGCCGTCAGCGAACGATCCATTGTCAACCATCTGCTGATAGGTCAGCACATCCAGCCAGTTGAAGAAGCTGGTTCCCGCCATTCTGCTGGCGCGATCCGCGAACATGCGACGGTATGCCGGAAGCTCCAGACCGTCCGGGCTTGCATCTGGATGATCAACAAACACGATCCAGGTCAGTTCTCGCAGATCCCATCCTTGCTCCGTCCAGAGTTCGGCATAGTAGGTCTGGATTGCCTCGACATCATCCAGGAAACCGAGAGGACTGTCGGCGTCTGTGATCGCCCGCCGACCAAGCGACGGCTGAAGAGTTTCGTTTCTCTGGTTGTGCCCCTCGTTGATGTGGAAGGTCACGTTGACCCGCTGGCCACGCTCGACTTGCAAGCGGCGCAACTCCGCGAGGAAATTGATCTCCCGGTTCCGATCTGCCGCGAGAATAGCCGCCGCGATATCATATGCGGACTGGCCGCCGGCAGCGTAGCGCACATGATAGCTGATCCCGTGCAAAGCATCACGATCCTCGACCCGCAGCATGGTGGAGAAGAATGGCCCCACCAGAGTGTCGCCATGACCGACCAAACGGGCCGCGAAGTTTGTGCCCGCGCGGCTGGCATCAGCGGGGATGTCAAAGAAGCCGTGGCGCATCGTCTCGCCGGCAGCCGCGTCGATGGTGCTGATCCAGTCGCTCGACCCGATGATGTTGAAAACGCTATCCTCACGGCGAACCCGGACGCGGAACTGTCCTGCTGCGCCTGCCGAAGGGAAGGTTGCATAGTCGAAGTGGACGCGAAGGTTGTGTTTCGGGTTGATAGTTCCGACCTGCAACTGATCTGCCGGAGTGAAGAACACTGCCCCCGCCGGGCCTGCAACATTGGCTCCGTCGGCCACATAGGACAGGGGGCCGATTGCGACCGCAGAGGACGCCAGATCGGCGCTCATGCCCGAGGTCGCCCCGACGGCAACAGCGCGGTTCAACCCGGTAGCATAAGATCCGTACTTCTCGGCCAGCCTCGCCTGCATCCACCTCGCCAGCCCGCCACCGCCGAACTGGCCGTGACTGTTGGAGAGCATAACGATATCGACCCTCTCGGTATCTGCCCGCCGCAGCGCGTCAAGACCATTACGGGAGT
>NZ_JBZEGG010000077.1:0-1585 GCF_058313095.1 Pseudogemmobacter sp. TB195 | reverse complement strand
TCGCCCACACCTGTTCTCGCCCCAGGGTCGAGGCTTTCGGTGGCGGGGCGCATGTCATCGACCTTGGCGCACGCAAGAGCCTCGGCTGGATCAGTACGCATGAATGGCTGAATGCCGTTTTGAATGGCGAGGACATTGATGCCGTGGAGGCGGTCGCAGGATGAACGCCACGGTTCCGATCACCCCCGCTTCCCCCTCCCGGCATCTGCCCGTCGTCGAGTTTGGGCGCAGCGCTGACGACCTGCTGGTCGCCCATGTTGGTGACACCGCCTTCGCCATGGTGCCGGCACGGCAAGGGCGGCATTTCCTGGCGACCGGCTGGCGACTATCTCGCCCGCTCGATACCTGGCGGCGCGATGACTTCTACGACCATTCCGGTGATGTGGCCGACGAGGCCGCATTCCGCGCTCTGGTCGCGGAGAACGCCGAACACCAACTTGAGCGCGCGGCACTCGGGAGGCGTGAGATTGTCTCCCGTCTCCATACGCCATGGGGTTCCTCTCATGGTGCCACTATCTATGGCGAAGGCGTCTTCTGCCACTCCACCGCCGGGCATGGCGGGTTCCAGCTTGCGCCAGAGCACAATGCACGTGTGCATCCAATGTTGCGATCCTCCTCGGGGTTCTACGAGGAAGACGCCGAATGGGCAGCGGTTGCGCAGGCTTTGCCCGATCTCTTCACGGGTTATGAGCGCCGCTTGGCCGATGAGGCGCTGCGCAATCACTGGCCAGAGGCTTGGGAGGCCATAAATGGCCGCCCCCTTCAGCCCGGCGAATCCCGGGAACGGGATCGTCAGACCTTCGAGCGTCAGCACGCCGGGGACTGGCTCGTGATCGCAGCGGTCAGCTCGGATCGCTTTCCCGGCTTTGTGGAAACGACCGCGACACCGGGCGGGCAGCGCGGACCGGGTTTTGAGCGCCGCCGCTTTCTTGTACCTTCAGCCGAGTATGAACCCGGTCTGTTCGGGTTCGTGATCGATCCCGCGCGGCATCAAGATCTAAAAAATGGAGATGGTTGAGCGGCCATGCCGACGTTCTCGGCCGCGCGCGCCTCTGCGCGGCCGGGAGGAAGAGGTGGGGCGGGGTAGAGCGACGGGACATCAGGCGGGAGAGAGGCTTCCGCCGCCCGTCGTGGAGACACTGCGATGTCCTATTCTGGCTCAACTGAAGGGTTTCGATCCGCCGGGCGGGCGCTGATCAGCCGGAGCCTTGCGCATCTTCGCCTGGCGCAGCACACTCCTCTGACCGTCACTTGTACCGGCGAGGCGCGCTATCTCGATCCGGAGCTCGAGCAGTGGGCGTTCGAGCGCAGCGTCTCCATCGGCACCTGCGGCAGCCTGAAGGCCGCGATGATGCTGGTGTCAACGCGCCTTGGAAGCGGCGCCATTACCTGTGGCGATGATCCCGCGCTCGGCTTCACGCCGCAGCTGATCGCGGTGGTTGATGCCGATCAGGGGCTGGTGCTGGCTGGCGAGGCTTCAAATGGTGGCGTGACCTGGTTTCAACCCGTCGCCAGCGATGCTGAAGCGCGGGCGGTGGTCACCCTGGCCTGCCGCCAGCGGGCTGAAGCGCAGCATCTCGCCGAT
>NZ_JBZEGG010000076.1:0-1903 GCF_058313095.1 Pseudogemmobacter sp. TB195 | reverse complement strand
TCGACGACGGTCGGGTCTGCGAGGGTTGAGGTATCGCCCAGGGCGGCAAAATCGTTTTCGGCGATTTTGCGCAGGATGCGGCGCATGATCTTGCCGGAACGGGTCTTGGGCAGACCCGGGGCGAACTGGATCAGGTCGGGCTTGGCGATCGGGCCGATCTCGGCGCGGACCCAGGCCTCCAGCTCGCGCTTAAGCTCGGGCGAGGGGGTGACGCCGTTCATCAGCGTGACATAGGCGTAGATGCCCTGGCCCTTGAGGTCATGCGGATAGCCGACAACTGCCGCTTCGGCGACCTTCTCATGCGCGACAAGGGCGGATTCCACCTCTGCCGTGCCCATCCGGTGGCCGGAGACGTTAATGACATCATCGACGCGGCCGGTAATCCAGTAATAGCCATCCGCATCGCGACGGCAGCCGTCGCCCGTAAAATAATACCCTTTATACTGGCTGAAATAAGCCTCTTCAAATCGCGCGTGATCGCCCCAGAGCGTGCGCATCTGCCCGGGCCAGCTGTCGCTGATGCACAGCACGCCCTCGCATTCGGTCTCGCTCAGCTCTGCCCCGGTCTGCGGGTCGAGAACCACCGGCTTCACCCCGAAGAACGGCACCGTCGCCGAGCCCGGCTTCGTCGCGGTGGCGCCCGGCAAAGGCGTCAGCATATGGCCGCCGGTCTCGGTCTGCCAGAAGGTGTCGACGATCGGGAGTTTCCCTTTTCCAACATATTTGTCGTACCAGGCCCAGGCTTCGGGGTTGATAGGTTCACCAACCGAACCAAGCAACTTCAGAGACGACAGATCGTGACGTTCGACAAATTCCGGCCCCATCCCCATCAGCGAACGGATCGCGGTCGGCGCGGTGTAGAACTGGTTGACCCGGTGTTTGGCGCAGACCTCCCAGAAACGGCCGGCATCGGGCCAGGTCGGCACGCCCTCGAACATCAGCGTGGTGCCGCCATTCGCCAGCGGCCCATAGACGATATAGCTGTGACCGGTGACCCAGCCGACATCGGCCGTGCACCAGTAAACATCGCGGTCATGATAATCGAAGGTATATTGATGCGTCATCGCGGCATAGGTCAGGTAGCCGCCCGATGTATGCACCACCCCTTTCGGCTTGCCGGTCGAGCCGGAGGTATAGAGGATGAACAAAGGATCCTCGGCACCGACCTCGACATAGGGGCAATAGGGTTTCGCCTCAGCCATCTCGGCCAGGAGATCGAAATCGCGACCCGAGACCCAGGAGGTCTGCTCGCCGGTGCGCTTCACCACCAGGCATTTCACCCGGTCCGAACAATGCAAAAGCGCCTTGTCGGTATTGTCCTTCAGCCCGGTCTTTCTGCCGGCGCGTGGCGCCCAGTCGGCGGTGATCACGAGCTTCGCCTCGGAATCATTGATCCGGTTCGCCAGGGCATCCGGGGAAAAGCCTCCGAAAACAACGGAATGCACCGCGCCGAGCCGGGCGCAGGCCAGCATCGCATAGGCCGCCTCGGGGATCATCGGCAGATAAAGCACGACGCGGTCGCCCTTTTTCACGCCATGCGATTTCAGCACATTGGCCATGCGCGAGACCTGCTCGAGCAGCGCGCGATAGGTGATATGTTTCGCCGGTTCCTTCGGATCATCCGGCTCCCAGATGATCGCGGTCTGCTCCGCCCGGTCGATCAGATGGCGGTCGATGCAATTCGCCGCCACATTCAGCGAGCCGTCGCCAAACCAGCGGATCGAGATATTCCCCGGCGCGAAACTGGTCTCTTTGACCGTGCTATAGGGCTGGATCCAGTCCAGACGGAGCCCCTCACGCGCCCAGAACGCATCAGGAGACCCAACCGATTCGCCATAAAGACGCGCGTAACCCGCCGCATCAACATGCGCGCCCGCCGAAAATTCCAATGATGGCGCGCGGC
>NZ_JBZEGG010000075.1:0-2060 GCF_058313095.1 Pseudogemmobacter sp. TB195 | reverse complement strand
AGGATCAGCCGGCTAGCAATCGTGGTCAGGCCACAAGGTGTTCAGCGCTGTATCCTACCCCGTTGCTGGTCCTGGCCTGGACCGGCAACGGGATTAATGTAGCAGGTCTGAGACACATAAGGTGTTTGATCCCACGGTTTGATGGTGCGATCCTTTCTCTGGAATGGAAGGACGCCCTATGGGACAAATTCGTCACGGCAGCGCCACGACCACGCACGCTGTCCGAGCAGCAATACAGTGATCGCAAGCTTCGCTCGCGCAACTGAGCCGGGAGCTGGGGATCAATCCCAAGACCGTGGCGAAGTGGCGGAAACGGGCAACGGTCGAGGACATGAAAACAGGGCCGTCGGAGCCGCGCTCAACGGTCCTTTCCGAGGCCGAAGAGGCGATGGTCGTGGCGTTTCGGCGCCATACGCTGCTGCCATTGGATGACTGCCTTTACGCCCTGCAGCCATCCATCCCGCACCTGACACGCTCGGCGCTGCACCGCTGCCTGCAGCGCCACGGCATCTCGCGCTTGCCTGATATGGAGGGCGACAAGCCGAAGCGGTCGAAGTTCAAACGCTACCCGATCGGCTTCTTCCATATCGATATCGCCGAGGTGCAGACCGCTGAAGGCAAACTATATTTGTTCGTCGGCATCGACCGCACGAGCAAGTTCGCCGTGACCCAACTCGTCGATAAGGCCGACAGGAAGACAGCCTGGGAGTTCCTTCAGCATATGCTCGAAGCCGTGCCCTACCAGGTTCATACCATTCTCACCGACAACGGAATCCAGTTCGCAGAGCAGCCGCGGAACAGGAACACGATCTACTCCCGGCCAATGCGCTTCGACATGATCTGCGAGGCCAATGGGTAATCCTCCCCGTTTTAACGGGGCGCAGAAGTAGACTTCAGGCAGCCATCTTCAGTTTCTGGGCGGGTGTGATGCCGCCGATGCCCATGTTGGGGCGTTCATTGTTGTAAGTCCATAGCCAGTCGGTTGCGATCTCCTGCGCCTCCTCGATGGTTTCAAAGATGTAGAGGTCCAGCCATTCATGCCGGACCGTTCTGTTGTAACGCTCGACATAAGCGTTCTGTTGGGGCTTTCCGGGCTGGATGTGGTTGAGGGCAATGCCCTGCTTCTCGGCCCAGATCATCAGCGTGGAACTGATGTATTCCGGGCCATTGTCGACCCTGATCGCCAAGGGCTTCCCGCGCCATTCAATGATCTGGTTCAGCGACCGGACGACCCGCTCGGCCGGGAGCGAGAAGTCGACTTCGATCCCCAGACCTTCACGGTTGAAGTCGTCCAACACGTTCAGAATCCGGAACTGGCGGCCATCGGCCAATCGATCAGCCATGAAGTCCATTGACCAGACCGTGTTCGGGGCCTCTGGGACGCTGAGTTCATCGGGCTTGTCGCGCTTGATCCGTCGCCGCGGCTTGATCCGGAGGTTCAGTTCCAACTCGCAATAGATCCGATGGACGCGCTTGTCGTCTAATCGTTCAAGGCAAATCCCAGGTCGTCTTTGCCGCGGTGCACCCATTGCGTTGTCGTCTTCGAGGTCAGATGTTTGAGTCTGCCTCATAATGGCGCCATGCATAAAGCCTCTCGATGTGATTCACGCTGTCAGGCTCATCTCAGGGCATGCAGCAAAGCGAGTCTCGAGATAGCTTGGCCAGACCTGGAACGTGCCCGGCGTCCTTTGTTCAGTAAACTATCCGGCGAAGCTCCTATTTTCGAACATCGTATTGGCCTTCCACATGGTCAGCAGGATTACCGCCAGCTTACGTGCCAGTGCCACGCGTGCCTTCCAGCTTCCAGATCGGGCGCACAGACGCAAAAGCGATAGACAGTGATCTCGATGTTCAAAGGCATCACGCGGCCCTCCGCTGCAGAAGCGCCAACTGTGCAGCATCGCGCCAGAACAGATCGACCAGGCGCCCTTCAGTCGCGGCCGCCTGTCTGCGCAGACGGTTGGCATCGGCATGTTTGCCCAGATCGGCGAGATGCTGCGCTTCAGCCCGCTGGCGGCAGGCCAGGGTGACCACCGCCCGCGCTTCAGCATCGCTGGCGA
>NZ_JBZEGG010000074.1:0-2065 GCF_058313095.1 Pseudogemmobacter sp. TB195 | reverse complement strand
CCAGCCATAATCTGGTCCTCCTGAAAACGGGATAAGCATATCCCTGTGGGTGGACCACTTCAGTGGGGGCATTCCACAAAATGCTGCACGCTTAGACTTTAAGTTATTATTATTGAACAATAATATTAGATTCCGGATCGGATCTGACGCACTCACTGTCCGCCATATACCCTTGAAAGAATTGGACAATTTGCAAAGATGACTACTCTTTGCATGTCCTCCTGCATGTTCGGGAAGTGGCTGGATCGCACCTTCCGGCTCTGGCACAAGCCAGAATCTATCACGCGAATGATGTGTGACACCTATTCTTTCAGGGATACCGGAAGACCCCAACTGACCTCGGAAGAACCCGGACAGGTCAACAAAAACAGGGGTTTCCGAAGATTCGAGGCCTGAAATCAGACCAAAACGGCGTGTCATGCAGGAAGGCACGAAAATGGCCGTTTAAGGGGCGTTCAAGGCTGTTTGAGGGCCAAACAGGCGCGCAGTCGAAGGCGTTCAAGATGTCAATAAATCAAGGGCATATGGCGCAGGATGGTCCGAAGTGATCCGCTTAGGCAGTATCGGAACCTGGAACTTTTCTGCCAAGTTGGGCTGTCCGCGTCCAGATTTGAAAATATTCTATTTTTTCAACATCTTGACAGGTCTTCGCGCCCAGAAGGATCAACTGATACCTGGAACAGATTCTTGCGTCATCACGGGAGCCAATTTCTAAAAGCCCGGAACCCAGCTGCGCCATCCCTTGTCTTGTGATGCCTTGCTGGCGGTCCAGTCAGCCCTTAGCAGGTCACCCTTTTCCGCGCAGGTTTCCCTGATGGATTGCGTGGTATTCGGCCTCGCTACGAGAGCTGCCCCTATATCCGGGGCAGCATTCGCGAAGAATACGTAAAATGGCACTGGATCCTCAGCATACATGGTGCCGCGCTTTACCAGTACCAGCCCGCACACATGTGTCATGTCACCAGAGGACGAACCTTGCAGCGAAGATGTGATGAAGTCGCGTGTTTCCACACGTGCTGACAGGTGTTGTGCGATGATAGCCTGTGTATCTAGCGAAAGACTGATCGCTTCGGAAACTTCCGAGCGGGCGGGTTCCACCAGTATGGCAGCACTGGCTATACCCGCGTGAATGAAAGTCCTCATGCATCTAATCCTTCAAGGTGTGACCAGACCAAGCCACTCGACCTATGATTTTAACCTCAGCAAGGTCCGCATCTTGCCGCAGTTCCGGAGCATAATCAGGGTTGTCTGAAAGCAAGAGAATAGAGTTTTCTGAGAGCCGCTGCACCCTCTTCACTCGCGCTTCACCTGCGTCGATTAGCGCGTAAACAGGTGAGCGGCGCTGATCTCTGCCGTCTTTAGCCCGAACGGCAAGCGCGGTTGCCCTCGTATCAATTAGGACTACGTCGCCGTGCCATAAAGTTGGTTGCATGCTTTCGCCATGAACGCGAGCCAATCGAGCTGCGGACGATGTGACTCCGATCCTCTTCAGCCAGTCTTTGCGAAACGCTAAACTGTCCACAATGGCTTCCGAGCCGTTAGACGAGCCATTGCCCGCCGCAACGAGAGCATCGTGCAGCGGCACGTGCGCATACTCATCGCTGTCAATAATCAGCTTCTCAACCGCACCGGATTCGCGGGGGGGGCCAAAGTAGAATTCCCAGCCTACCGCACCACAAAGAGCCGCGAGCTTGTCCGCAGAGGGTGACGATCCTCGCCTAAGGGCCTGAAAAGCTGCGTTGTCTGCACGGCCGAAGGCGCGAGCGCCAATGTCTGCCTGGGAGAGGCCCAGCTCAGCGCGTCTTGCCTCTAGGGCTTCGTATATCTCTGCTGGTGTGGGCATGATGTAAAATTACACCAAACGCGCCTTTGCACAAGCTGATGTGAATTTGCACAGTCTGTTTCCGAAGTGATGTAAATTAGTATTGCACAATAGATGCAAATCTGCATTATAGGGCGCATGGAATATTCACACCTCATCACCCTTGCTGGGATGCCCCCACTGAAGTGGTCCACCCACAGGGATATGCTTATCCCGTTTTCAGGAGGACCAGATTATGGCTGG
>NZ_JBZEGG010000073.1:0-2312 GCF_058313095.1 Pseudogemmobacter sp. TB195 | reverse complement strand
GCGGCCCCGCCGAGGATCGACGGGGCCAGCACGTCAGGTATTGGGGAGTGCGGGTGTCATTCGAACACCTGAGGGCAGTCGAGGCGAACGCGGGCGACCACTGCCGTCATGCCAGTCTCGGCGGAAATGTGGATATTGTCCCCGATTTGCATTCCCGCGCCCCATGTTGCTCCGTCATTGTTTGCCGACAGCGCCAGATCCAGCCTGATCGGAGGCAGAAGATCCGCCCCGAAATACCCCGACACGATATCGGCATTCATTTCCGCCCTGCGCGTCGCAACGCTGCCACCGCCCAAGGGTGGCAGGCACGCAAGCACGATGCGCCCGGTGCGCCGCCGTAAATGAGCGATCATCGCCGAGACGTTGCTGCGCCATGGGGCCAGCGCTCCACCGAGATTGGCGTCATTGGTGCCGATTGCGATGATGACAATCGTATTCTGATCGCAAAGCGTCACCAGCTCCGGCAGCGCAGCCAGCGCCCCCTCTGACCTGCCGCCGCCACGCGCCGCGATCACCACATCCTGAGCGCCCTTTGCAGCCCGCTCATCCTCAATCCGGTTGGGCCAGGCGAGGTGATAATTCGGCCCGATCTGCGAACCTTCGGCGTTGCTGTCTCCTATAATGATGACCCGCGCGGGGCGGCCAGAGGGGTAAGGATAATCTGCGACCATACGGAACAGCGAGAATTTGACCCCGCCCGCCGTGGCTTGCAGGAAGATCGCGCAAGGGGTGCCTTGGGGACGGCCAGTCGTTCGCCCGGTTCCGGCGGCGTAGTCGAGGATAATCTGAGCCTGCTGGCCGGTGGTCAGGTTGAAAAGCGTGACCGTGGTCGCGAACCTGACCCGCTTGATGTCGAGGCGCACCTTTGACCCGGCAAGCGTCCACGGGATCGGCTCACTGACGCGCAAGGTCGGCGCATTGACCCCATCCCACTCGTAGATCTCAAGGTTGCCGTTGGTGCCGTTCACTATGGCTGCTGGCGAGTTGAGCAGATAGCCATCCGGGTTGCGGATGAAGCCTATCCCCCAGACCTGATTGGCGGCAGAGATTTCAGCAACCGCGCTCAGGGTGCGGCGGCTCAGCGTGGATCTGCCATAGCCGGTCGGAAAACAACGATTTGCCCAACCATCTGCGACCAGGCTGGAAAGCCTGCCGCCGGTGACCTCGGCCCCGATCAGTGTCCAGCCAGCGCCGCTCTGGAAGTCCTGCCGGATCAGCTCTGCTGGAAAGATCGGGTGGTCAGACTCCAAGGTGCGGGCGAGCCGCTGGTAGACACCCTTGATCGCAAGCGATGTGGTGCTGACAATGGCAAAGTCCTGAACCTGCCCGACCTCGGTGGCCTGTGCAAAGGCGCTGGTGCTGACACATTGGCCGTTGCTGCCGTTGTAACGGACGCCCGATCCCGAAAGTCGGCGGATAAAGAACCGGCCACCAACCGGAATATGAAGCTGCGGATAATCCACGCCCGCGACAAAGGTCTTTTGACCAGCCGCAGACACATCAAGAGTATGGGTCGCGATCACCACCTTATTCGCATCGGTCGCAAGCAAGAGGTGCTGCCCCGCTCCGGCGAAATCCATCACCAGCTGAGAAAGGCTGCCTCCGGGGGATGCCTCCGCCGGGCCGAAGGCATTGCTGTTTGAGACCCAGGTGTTCCAGGTATTGTCCATGCCGACTGTGATTTCGTCATAGGACAGCGAGGAAACATCGAGATAGTCAGCGGCGATCTGCGTCTTCGGTGAATCTACAGCAATAGTCGCCTCGGCGCCGGACAGCCTCCCGACGATGGTTTCCCCTTCGACCGTAAGATAGCTGACCTCAATAGCCGCGGTCCCGGTGTTGTATGCAAGCCCCCCACCCGGATGATCCCCCACGGCCAAGGAAGACGCGGCATCCCAATACCTGAACCCGACTGGCTCCGGGTCACCAGTCCAAGCGCGAATTCGCCCGCCGGTAATCTCCTTGAAGGCCACAAAAGAGCGAACACCCGCCTGCGCCTCTAGTCTGAAAACTACATCACCCGCCGCAGCGTATGTGACAGGAAAGATCGCGGTTGTCGTACGGACGCCAGCCACGACAGACATGATGTGAATTTCACCAGTGCCGGGGCCCGCGACACCAATCTTAACGCTGTCGATGAAAGCGCCGTCTGGCAACTCAGTCTGTAGGGCGCGCAACGAACCGGCAGACGCCTGAGAGCCAGCGATCATCTTACCCAGAGTAATGCGCTGCGCCGCCGACCCCAATTCCAGTTGAACCGTTGCCCGAACCACATCCAGATCGGCTTGACCCGCCTTCCCCGCCAGCGGGTT
>NZ_JBZEGG010000072.1:0-2426 GCF_058313095.1 Pseudogemmobacter sp. TB195 | reverse complement strand
TAGGGCCATCGTGGAATGGGCGACCGGCCCGTATCTCGCACAGGTCGATGATGTGATTGGCGCTGCCAGTCTCCGGGCTAAAAATCGCCCAGGCCCAGCCGTGAAGCTGCGCCATGCTAACCGCCACCTGATCCAGCCAGCGGCTGTTATGCGTAGGGATGAAGCTTTCGCTGCATAAAAAGAGGTGGCTCTCGCTATCCACCTCAATGCACCTGACGGGGACGCTCTCGACTGGCTCAACAGCCACAATTGCACGCGCCGGAGTACGGTGCGCTTTCCCGGGCAGCTGGCGCGCCACCTTCCGACCCAGACGGAAAGCCGGAATGTGGGTCGTGAAGACAATCCGGTAACGCGGGCCGCAGTCCTTATCCCCTAACTTGGCTGCGTGTTCCACGGGATGGTGGGCACTGATTCCACCGGATGATGGGCGCGCGTTCCACGCGATCATGGGCAGCATTTCCACGGCATCGTGGGCAACGATTCCACGCGATCGTGGGCATTTCTGGCCGACAGTCTGAAGCTACGGTTCCCTCGCTCAAGCGAGGGAACCTGAATGCCAACGGAACGACTGTCGATGCGCGTGATACGTGATGTGCTGCGTTTGAAATATGCCCAGATGTTGAGCGAGCGGACGATCGCCGGCTCGCTCGGGCTGGGCAAAGGAACCGTGGGAGCCTACCTGGGCCGGGCGCGAAGGGCCGGCCTGACGTGGCCGCTTCCCGAGACGTTGACCGACGACGACCTTGAGTTGCTGCTGTTCCCGGCGGCGCCTTCCGTTCCGGATCACGAACGTCCCGTGCCTGACTGGTCCGTGGTCGACAGGGAACTGCGGCGCCCCGGCGTCACGCGCGCCTTGCTCTGGGAGGAATACCGCGCGGCCCATCCTCTCGGGTTCGGCTATGCCTGGTTCTGCGAGCACTACGAGGCCTGGAAGGGCCGGGTCCGCCCCTCGATGCGTCAGACGCATGTGGCCGGCGAGAAGGTCTTCGTCGACTTCGCGGGCGACACGGCTGATCTGGTCGACGCAAAGACCGGCGAGGTCCGTGCGGTGAAGCTGTTTGTCGCCGCGCTGGGGGCGTCAAACTACACCTACGCGGAAGCCGTCGCATCGGAGGGCCTCGAGGACTGGATCGGTGCACATGTCCGGATGTTTGCTTTCCTGGGCGGCGTGCCGAAGGTGGTGGTTCCCGACAACCTCAAGTCGGCAGTGTTCAAGGCGGACCGGTTCGATCCGGGACTGAACCGGACCTACGCCGAGATGGCTGGCCATTACGGGGCAGCTATCCTGCCGGCGCGCCCCTACCGGCCGCGCGACAAGGCGAAGGTCGAAGTTGCGGTGCAGGTGGCCCAGCGCTGGATACTGGCGCGGCTGCGCAATCGGCGGTTCTTCTCGCTGGCCGAGATGAACGCCGCAATCCGTCAGTTGGTCAACGAACTGAACATGCGCGTGATGCGCGGCTACGGCGCCAGCCGCGCCGATCTGTTCGCCACCCTCGACCGGCCGAACCTGCAGCCGCTGCCGCCGGAGCCCTACGTATTCGCCCGCTGGAAGCGCACCCGCATCGCGCCGGATTACCACGTCGAGGTCGACAGTTGCTGGTATTCCGTGCCGTTCGGGCTGATCCGCCAGGAGGTGGATGTACGCATCTGCGGCGGAACCGTCGAGATCTTCCACAAGGGCCAACGGGTTGCCAGCCACGCCCGCAGTCCGGGACGGCGCAGCCATATCACGGCGCCAGAGCACATGCCCTCAGCGCATCGCCGCTACGCCGAATGGACGCCGGCGCGCATGCTGGCGCAGGCCGGGAAGCTCGGACCATCGGTCGCCGCCTTCTGTGAAGCGGTGATGGCCGATCGCCCCCACCCCGAGCAGGGCTTTCGCACCTGCCTGGGCGTTCTCGCACTCGCCAGGAGCTTTGAACCGGCGCGTCTCGACGCGGCCTGCCGGAGAGGCCTGTCCATCCGCGCGCGTTCCGTCGCGTCGATCCGCTCAATCCTGCAGAGCGGGCTCGACCGCGCCTTCCTTGAGGAGGCCGGGCAGCTTCCCCTGCAGCACCCCAACATCCGCGGCCAAGGCTATTACCATTAAAGGAGACGGACCTTGCTGACACACCCCACTTCCGAGCGCCTCACTGCCCTCGGGTTGACCGGCATGGCGAAGGCGCTGCACGAGCAGCGCCACGCCCCGGCCACCTTCGACAGCCTCGGCTTCGAAGAGCGGCTCGGCCTTCTGGTCGATCGCGAAGCCTCCGAACGGGACGCCAGGCGGCTGGTCGCCCGGCTCAAGTCCGCAGCCCTGCGGCAGAGCGCCTGCGTCGAGGATCTCGATCTGCGCACCCCGCGCGGCATCGACCGCACCGTGATGGCGCACCTGGTCGACGGGTCCTGGATCGCCCGCCACGAGAACCTGCTCATCACCGGCCCCA
>NZ_JBZEGG010000071.1:0-2735 GCF_058313095.1 Pseudogemmobacter sp. TB195 | reverse complement strand
CCCGCCAAGGAAACAGTCAGGCCAATCCCTGCCAGCGCCTGGCGCAACTCTTCCAGCGTGATGTCCTTGCGTGCCTCCCATGGATGCGCGTTCCTCCACCCGCCAGGAGCGTATGTCGCCTCCGCGCGCCATAGGGGCGACCTCTCCCGTAGCGCACCGCCGCACCTGCCACCGGATGTAACCGCTGTTCTCAGGCCACGGCCTTGATTGGGTCCGAGGCGTAGGCCCATGGCAGCAGGTCGTCGATCTGGCTTTGCGGATGTCCGGCGACGATGCGGGTAATGACGTCGGCGAGGTAAAGATACGGGTCGACGCCGTTGAGCTTCGCGGTCTCGATTAGCGAGGCGATTGTCGCCCAGTGCTCTCCGCCGCCGTCGGAGCCGGCGAAGAGCGCGTTCTTCCGATTGAGGGCGATTGGTCTGATGGAGCGCTCGACCACGTTGGAGTCGATCTCGACGCGGCCGTCCTCCAGGAAACGGGCCAGTCCGGGCCAGCGCGTGAGCGCGTAGCGGATCGCCTCAGCGAGCTTGCTCTTCTGGCTGACCAGGGCGAGCTTCTCGCGTAGCCACTCCTCAAGAGCATCCATGATCGGCCGGCTTTTTTCCTGGCGAGCGGCGCGGCGCTCCTCCGCCGGGCGCCCCCGGATCTCATTCTCGATCCTGTAAAGCTCCGCGATGCGCCGGAGCGCCTCCGTTGCAATCGGCGTCGGACCGGATTGCGCCAGTTCATAGAAGCGGCGACGGACATGCGCCCAGCAGAACGCCAGGCTGATGGCGCTGCGCCCGGCCAGCACCCGGTAGCCGGCATAGCCGTCGACCTGCAGGATGCCGGCGAAGCCCTGAAGGTGGCGAAGCGGCTGCTCAGCCTTTCGGTCAGGAGCATAGATGTATGCGACGCCGGGTGGATCGATCCCGCCCCAGGGGCGATCGTCACGGGCATAGGCGAACAGCTGACCCGTCCTTGTGCGGCCGCGCCCGGGATCGAGCACTGGCGCGGTCGTCTCGTCGGCGAAGAGCTTCGATGAGGTCTTCAGCTGTTCGAACAGGCGCTCGTGGACCGGTCGCAGCAGGAAGGCCGCCTTGCCGACCCAGTCAGCGAGCGTCGAGCGGTCGAGGTTCACGCCCTGACGGGCATAGATCTGGGACTGGCGGTAAAGCGGAAGGTGATCGGCGTATTTGCTGACCAGCACGTGGGCGACTGTCGCTTCGGTCGGGATGCCGCCTTCGACAAGACGCGCCGCAGCCGGCGCCTGCAGCACAATTTCCTCGCAACTCCGGCAGGCGTACTTCGGGCGGCGCGTGACGATCACCCGGAACTGGGCCGGGACGATGTCGAGGCGTTCGGAGCGGTCCTCGCCCATGACGTGCAGCATCCCCTTGCAGCACGGGCAGGTCCTGTCGGGGATATCGATGACCTGCTCGATGCGCGGCAAGTGTGCGGGCAGTGAGCCGCGGTTGGCGCGGCGCTTTCTGACGCGGGCCTCAAGCTTTGCAGGATCGGCGGCTTCCTGGGCAGCGAGGCCTTCTGCCTCAACCTGCTCGACCTCTTCCAGGGCCAGCAGCAACTGGTCCATGGGCAGGCTCTCCGCCCTGCGACCGAAGCGGTGACGCTGCAGTTCCCTGATGATCTGGCGCAACCGCACGTTCTCGGCGCGCTCGGCGGCGAGCATCGCCTGAAGGGCGAGCGGATCAGTTGTCAGAGGTTCGGCCGGAGTGCTCACGGAACCGATTAGACATTGGATTCCAGTGCGTTGCCAGCGCTTTCGCCGCCCCAGGAATCAACTTGCCGCGACCGGCGTACGCGTCTCACGAGCCTCATGAACGCGCCGCCAGTCCAGCCCTTCGAGCAGCGCCTGTAACTGCGCCGCCGTCAGCCTGACCACGCCATCGGTGATGGCGGGCCAGCAGAACCTCCCGTCTTCCAGACGCTTCGCCAGCATGCACACCCCGGTCCCGTCGAAGTAGACGAGCTTGATCCGGTCCGCACGCCTCGCCCGAAAGACATAGATCGCCCCACAGAATGGGTCGGCGTCCATCGTCTCGCGGACCAGCGCCGCCAGGCCGTCCGCGCCCTTGCGGAAGTCTACTGGCCGGGTCGCCACCATGACGCGCACAGCGCCGGTAGGGCCGATCATGGCGCGCCTTTCAGGGCACGGATCACGGCGGTGATCGTGGCCGGCGAGGCGCCATCGCCGCACCTTACCGTGACCCCTGACGCCTCAATCTCGATGGCCCCGGATGTTGGCCGTGGCCCGCGCCGCTTCTGTTTCTTCGCGGCCATGGGTTCGGCCTCGACCAGGACTGCTGGCACGAAAGCGGGCAGCGTCTCAGCTTCCATGCGCCGGCGCGCTTCCCGACGCCACGTGAACAGTTGCTGCGGCGTCAGGCCGTGCCGACGAGCCACGGCAGAGACCGTCCCGGACCCCTCGTGGCTTTCGGCGACAATCCGGTCCTTCTCCTCCGGCGACCAGTCCCGCCGGCGACCCGAGCCCGTGAAGATCTCAAGCCGGCGGACCGGCTCATCATCCCTGGACTTAAGCGTAAACTCTGAAATCGGCATATGTCGAAGCCCTCAAACGCTTCGAGCATCACCATTCGCACCCCAGAGCGAAAGGTGGCGCCGGGACACCGCTTACTATCCGCAAGCATGTTGCCAACCTGGACCGGCAGTTGTTGGCGGCGGCGCGCAATAGCAAGGCTGCCAAATTGCTGATGACAATCCCGGGTATCGGCGCC
>NZ_JBZEGG010000070.1:0-2957 GCF_058313095.1 Pseudogemmobacter sp. TB195 | reverse complement strand
CACCACGGTGCATGACAAGGCCGCGCCTTGTCCACGCGACCATGTCAACCGCATCTTCCATGCCCCAGCCCCGAACAGGCTTTGGCTTTCGGACTTCACCTACGTCAGCACCTGGTCAGGCTTCGTCTATGTAGCCTTCGTCATCGATGCTTATGCCCGTCTGTTGTTTTTCACCCAGAACTGAGCCGGTTTCTCGGGTAATTTCCACTGAGAATTGAGCCATGTGACCCTTCCCCCCTGCCGGATAGCGACGGGGGCAACGGAGTGATCCACATGGGACTTTTGAACATCATCCGCCGGATGCACTTGCGTCAGGAGCTGTCGATCCGCGAGATTTCGCGTCGCACGGGTTTGTCCCGGAATACCGTGACCAGACATCTGGCCTCAGACACGATCGAGCCGAGGTTCGCCACACCGGACCGACCGAGCAAACTCGATCCCTTCGCCGGGAAGCTGGCTGACTGGCTGAAGAGCGAGGCCGGGAAGTCCCGCAAGCAACGGCGCACGCTGAAGCAGTTACATGCGGATCTTGTGGCGCTTGGCTTCAACGGCTCCTATGGCCGCGTAGCAGCCTTTGCGCGGCGATGGCGAGACGATCGCCAGCGCGAGCAGCAAACCGCGGGACGCGGAACCTTTGTTCCACTCTCATTCCGTCCGGGCGAAGCCTTTCAGTTCGACTGGAGTGAGGATTTTGCCGTCCTGGGCGGTGAACGCACGAAGTTGCAGATGGCGCATATCAAGCTGTCTCACAGCCGGGCCTTCCTGGTGCGCGCCTATCTCTTGCAGACCCATGAGATGCTGTTCGACGCCCACTGGCATGGGTTCCGTGTGTTCGGCGGCGTTCCCGGGCGCGGGATCTATGACAACATGAAGACAGCAGTGGATCGTGTCGGTCGTGGCAAGGAGCGCCAGATCAATATCCGCTTCCTCGCCATGACAAACCACTATGTCTACGAGCCCGAGTTCTGCAATCCGGCTGCAGGATGGGAGAAAGGTCAGGTCGAGAAGAACGTCCGGGATTCCCGCCACCAGTTGCTACACGCGATGCCGGGCTTCCCTGACCTTGCGGCGCTCAATGCCTGGCTGGAACAGCGTTGCCTCGAGCTGTGGCGGGAAACGGCGCATGGTTCCTTGCCCGGCACGATCGCCGATGTCTGGGCCGAAGAACGGGCCGCCCTGATGCGGCTGCCCGTTGCCTTTGACGGCTTCATCGAGATGAGCAAACGTGTTTCGCCCACCTGCCTGATCAGCTTCGAGCGCACCCGCTACAGTGTGCCGGCCTCCTTTGCCAACCGTCCTGTCAGCCTGCGGATCTATCCGGACCGGCTGGTTGTCGCTGCCGAGGGGAACATCCTGTGCGAACACACGCGGATCATCCAGCGCAGCCACCTGCCCCCGCGGACGATCTATGACTGGCGGCATTATCTGGCGGTCGTCCAGCGCAAGCCGGGGGCGCTGCGGAACGGCGCTCCCTTCCTGGAGTTGCCAGCCGCCTTCAGGCAGTTGCAGGACCAGATGCTGCGCAGGCATGGCGGCGACCGCGAGATGGTCGATATCCTCGCCCTGGTGCTGCATCATGATGAGGAGGCGGTGCTCACCGCCGTGGAACTCGCCCTGGCCGACGGTGTGCCGACCAAAACCCACGTGCTGAACCTGTTGCACCGCCTTATCGACGGCAAGACGAATTGCGAACCTGATCTCGATACGCCACAGGCGCTGGTCCTGCGCCGTGAGCCCAAGGCCAATGTCGAACGCTATGATGGCCTGCGCGCCCGGATTGCTGGAGGCCGTCATGCGTCATGACCCTGCCAGCGGCGCCGTCGTCATCATGCTCCGCAGTCTCAAAATGTATGGCATGGCCCAGGCCGTCACCGATCTGATCGAGCAGGGGGCGCCGGCCTTTGAAGCCTCCATCCCGATCCTGTCGCAGCTACTGAAGGCTGAATTGGCCGAACGTGAGGTCCGTTCTATCGCCTATCACATGAAGACGGCCCGCTTCCCCGCTTACAAGGACCTCGCGGGCTTCGACTTCGCTGCCAGCGAAATCAACGAGGCGACTGTCAGAACGCTGCATCGCTGCGAGTTCATGGATGGCGCGCACAATATTGTGCTGATCGGCGGCCCGGGCACCGGCAAAACCCATGTCGCGACGGCAATCGGCATTCAGGCCATTGAACATCACCGCCGCAAGGTCCGCTTCTTCTCCACGATCGAACTGGTCAACGCCCTCGAACAGGAAAAGGCCAGGGGCAAGGCAGGGCAGATTGCCGAAAGCCTGACCCGCCTCGATCTGGTGATCCTCGACGAACTGGGCTACCTCCCGTTTAGCGCTTCAGGCGGCGCGCTGCTCTTCCATCTGCTGAGCAAGCTCTACGAACGCTCGAGCGTCGTCATCACCACAAACCTCAGCTTCAGCGAATGGGCTTCGGTCTTTGGCGACCCCAAAATGACGACCGCCTTGCTCGATCGCCTCACACACCGCTGCCATATTCTGGAGACCGGAAACGACAGCTTCCGATTCAAGGCAAGCTCAGCCGCCGCAGGCAGGAAAAAGAGAGAGGCAAACCATGCCTTGACCACTGCGTGACCGGAAATCCATAGTCAGAAGTGGCTCACTTCTCGATGGAAAAACCGGCTCAGTTCTGGGTGAAAAACAACAACTCGGACTTGCCGATGAGCAGCGCCACGCTCAATCAGGTGCTCACGCTGACCTATCGTCTGGCCGTGCGGGCGTTATCGAAGCCGGATTGTGCCCAGTCCCGATAGCGCTGCGGCATGTTGTTTTGCCCTTGGCCAATCGAGTTCAGATAGCTGTCATAGCCCTTGAACTGCTGGCGAAACTGTTCGTCCAGATTGCTGATGTTGCGGCCGAGCGACTGCGCCGAGTTGTAGACGCTGGCCACGCGCTGGAGGTCGCCAGTGATGGTGTTGAACACGCGGCTGGGCAGTGACATGCC
>NZ_JBZEGG010000069.1:2131-3571 GCF_058313095.1 Pseudogemmobacter sp. TB195 | reverse complement strand
CGCCAGTTGGCCGGCAGCCCGGTCAGCGCCAGGCGCGCAGCTTCATCCGGGACGGACTGATCCCAACCCGCCGCGCCAAGGGCGGCATCGGCAGCGGCTTCCGCAAGGGTGGCTGATCCGGCGGAAGCGGCCGCGTTCGCCCCGGATTGGTTGACAGCCTCATCCAGAGCACCGAGATCCACGCGGGCAGCGCTTTCCTCAGCCTGCCTCGCATATTCTTCCGCCTCAGCCACGATCTCAGCGCCGGCTGCGCTGCCGCCCGTGTACTTACGAAGCTCCGCCAGCGTCATGCTCCGGTTGCCGGCGCCCCCTGACGCAGCCGGATTTGCGACGGGCACTTGCATGTTACCATTCGCCTGACCTGATGTCAGATCTGCGAACTGTGTGATCTTGCGGTCAGCCATTGCCACCCTCGCATGTGAAAATGCCCCGGGAAAACCGGGGCCTGTGTGTCGTAATTCAGGTGATTGATCAGGCTTCTGGCTGATCTTCCGGGGGCGAGAAGGTCTCGCCATCATAGGTCCAGCCCGGGCCGGCTTCGTCCGCCTGAGGCCAGCTCGCACACCATTCCGGAACATCGCCGGGCGTAACGATGATCACATTGACGACCAGACCGTCTTTGACTTCCGCCAGCCTCATATCCAGATCCTCACTTCCCCGCGCGCGCCTGCGGCGGCACGGCCACCACCACCTGCAGGAGCCAGTCCCGCCTCCTGCTGCGCTCCGCCTCTGCCAGCATAGACGCTCTGGCCTGGCACACCGGCCTGATTGGTGTTTCCGCGACCAGCACCACCTCCGCCGCCCCAGAGTGCATCGGCGCCACTTCCGGATGTCGATGGAGCCGCTCCCGCTCCACCACCCCCCCCTCCGAAGTACGATCCGATCTCTCCAGAAGCCGTGCCAGTACCATCAACGCCTCCGCCTCGCCCCCCGCCCATCGGACCACCGGCAGAACCGGCGTTCGATCCAATAACGCCTTTACCCAAGGCACCGGCACCACCGCCGCCACCGCTACCACCGCCACCGCCCCCGTACGCTATAAGGAACGTGCCTACGGTCGAGTCGCCTCCAGCCTGACCGGGGTTAGTGCCGAGACCGCCAGCAGCAACCGACACCGACATGGAGCTTGGCAAATCCGCGAGACGAACAACGCGGGTCGCATAGCCACCGCCCCCCCCTCCGCCACCGGCGTTACCCCCCCCGTTCGCTCCACCACCTCCGCCACCCCACGCCTCCAAATGGACCATGGTGTCATCAGACAGCCCGGCAGGCTTTGCCCAGGTGGCCGAAGCTGTGTACCTCCAGAAGAAGCGCTGATCAGCCGCCGATGCCCCGCCGCCGGTCAGCACCCGGAACGCGCCGGCGATATACTCGATCAGCGCTCGCGTACCTGCTTTTGCAGCCCCCGCGATCATTGAGCCGCCAGATGCATCCAGCGCA
>NZ_JBZEGG010000069.1:0-2036 GCF_058313095.1 Pseudogemmobacter sp. TB195 | reverse complement strand
TCATGCACGAGCCCCTCCAGCGTGATCTGTTCCATCCGGCCGCTGTCATCCGAGTTGCCAGGCCGGAACACGCTGATCTGGTGGCTGTCATAGTCCCGGGTCGCGTCCCGGAAATTGACCCGGAAGCCCTCGGGAACGCGCGCAAAGCCCTTCGTCCATTGGAAGCCGCTCATGTTGCGCGGCGTGAACATCTGCACCGGAGCCTCGCCGGAACGGTCATAGTCCCGGATAACGCTCCAGATATCGCTCATCATCGGCTTGGCATAGCCGCAGGCCGCGACAATCCGGGCCGCGTCGTCGAGGCTCTGATCCTCGATCAGCGCGTTGCAGCTATAGCCCTGATCGATGCAGTGCTGGCGCCAGGCCACAAGGCCGTCATCATCGACCAGCTCCTGCGGTACCGGGTCGAGGTTTTCGGCCCCGAGCCAGATATCGCGCAGATGCGGCGCAGGGTTGTCGGTCACACTCCAGCTGTTCCAGCCGGCACCATCCCAGTCTTTCACCCAGCCGCCGGCGACACAGGACACCCGATCCACCGCCCTGTTCCGGGCCCGGATCGCGACCACCGCGAGATCCCGCGAGGGCAGCGGGTGCTGGTTCCAGATCGAGATCGAGCGCAGCAGGTAGAGCGTGTCCAGCACCTTGTCCCGGCTCATGACGATCTGGCCCGGCGCGCCCTGGACGCCCCAGAAGTTCCAGACCGAGCCGCTGAAGGTATATGCCACCGCATTGTAATTCGACGACGCGAAGGCCGCGCCGCGCTGGATATCGATCTCATAGCGCCCGCGCGGGAATACCGCCGGCTTAAGCGCGATGGTCGCGGTGTAGCGATCCATTTCGATATGGCGCAGCCCCGTGGTGCCGAGGTTTGCCGCGCTCATGTAATTGTCGCCAGCGCCGCTGAAGTAAGGATCAGCGGCCCAATCCGGCGAGGCCGGCAGAGCGGTCTGCCCGGGCGATGCCTTGCGCGCCTCGACCCATCCCTCTGCATTCGACGCGGCCGGCGTCAGGCCGGCGTCGTCGGACCAGACCAGCCTGATCGTCGCCCGGACCTGCCGAAGGGTGGACCCCTGAAAATGCAGCTCCGGTAGATTGAACCATTCCCCGCCGACTGGCCGCATCCTCATCCGAAGCGGCACGCGGATCCGGTCCGTCTCACTGCCATTACGGTGCAGACCCTGACCGAAGGTCAGCTGCAGCTGATGTTCGTCCGGCGCATCGCGCGTGGCGATAACCTGAACCTGCGGCATAGAGGAGCCGATATCACCGGTCGGAGCGGAAATCGTCCGGCCATCCTCATCGCTCACGATATGGCCGCGCAGCTCTGCCTGCACCGGCTCTGTCCGGGACTGGCGACGGATCATGTTGATCAGTGGCTCGCCGGGCCAGCCTTCGCGCACTTCATGCTCGATATCCGTCACGCTGGTGACCGAGGCGGCGCCGAGGCGGATGTCCGAGATCTGGTGCGGCCCAGCGAGGATATAGGCCGCCTCCACGAGCTCATCCGGGCCCGAGAAATAGGTGAAGGGCTCCGAGGCCAGAGGCGGGTAGACCTTCCGCTCGCCGACCACGCGCGGGATCGGCCCGTTCGGCTCCAACACATTGCCCTCAGCCGAGGCGGCGCCCGGGTTCTGGATCGTGCTGCCCCTTGAACTGTCGATGCTGGGCGGCGGGATCAGGGCGGAAATCAGGAGCGAGCCGCCGATCGACACGCCGGCCGCCAGCATCATCGAGGTAAAGGTGGCATGGCCGGCGGCGGTGAAGCCGGTGAAGCCGCCAAGGATTGTGCCGCCGGCAATACCACCCGAGACTACCATAAGCGCGATGCTGGCGATGGTCGCGAGAGGGTTCTTGCCATCACCACCGCCGCCCTGAGGTGGAAGGTGAAATGTCACCTCTGTGATGGCGGGGGCCTTCGGTCTGACCATGCCCCAGAGATCTCGCGGGACCGGATGACCGTTAAGGCAGATCACGCCGCGCGCGTCGAATCCTTCCGGCAGCGCGGTCATGCGCGCGCGCATCGCCGCAAGCGTCTC
>NZ_JBZEGG010000068.1:0-3630 GCF_058313095.1 Pseudogemmobacter sp. TB195 | reverse complement strand
CCAGCCATAATCTGGTCCTCCTGAAAACGGGATAAGCATATCCCTGTGGGTGGACCACTTCAGTGGGGGCATTCCACTGCGGCAGAACAAGACCGGTGTTCCGCTCAAGCTTCCTTGCACACCGCTCCTCAAAGCAGAGCTGGACAGTGCGAAAGCGGCGCTCGGCGCCGAACCTCCCCTGCGCGGACCACTCTGACATCTGTGAGGGGTGAGCGTCTGACCCATAATGGCCTGTTGCAGATCATGCGGAAGGAGCGCGCCCGCCTCCGCATGACGAAAGCCTTCGACCAGCATGGGCTGTGTTCTCCAGGGGTGATGGAATTGGCATGGGCCGGCTGTGGCGATGACGAGATCGCCAGCTTTAGCGGTCACACCACGTAGGCCATGATCATCAAATATGCGGGCCAGACAGGCAGCGAGCAAGCGGCAATGAACAGAACGGGACCGGAGCAGGAAACTGATAACATGAGTGATAACCGCTTGACGCCCTCCGGCAAAAAACCTAATGAAACCGCATCACAGGGGTATAGCTCAGCTGGTAGAGCGACGGTCTCCAAAACCGTAGGTCGCGGGTTCGAACCCTGCTGCCCCTGCCAATCGAACCAAAGACTTAGTGGTTCATCCTCCCGACAATCACTGACCAGTTGGGAATTTAGTTGGGAACATGTTCTCGAGAATCCCCACCCCACGCAAAAGCCCCCCGGCTTCCCAAAGTGCTGCAATCCGCATGCCAGCGGTGATCGATCCGATAAGAGCCGGAGACAGACTGTGCGCGCAGCCATTGCATCATGAGAACACATAGTGAACACTGGTGATCCCATCCCCCGAGTCGCTCATGTTCCGCGCCGTCACTCTTCTGCCTGACACCATCCATCTGATCTGTGACCAGTGCGGCCGATCAGGCCGATACAGCCGCGCGCGCTATGTCGCGCTGGCCGGCACCGAGGATGCGCCGCCTGCGCTGCTGGAGTTTGCCCGGGCCGCCGGTTGCGAGGTTGCGCTCAGGCAGCACGAATGGGAATGGAGCGACCGCTGCCAGATTGTATATGATCTGCCTGCACAAACGCGGGATCAGACCTGACACCCCGCATCGATCAGCGCGATCAGCCGGGCGCCACTCACCACCGCCCGGTCGTCCGGTGAGACCGCCAGCGCCGCCGCATGATCAGCCCGCGCCGCCCGCGATCCGTCGCAGAGCGCATCACCGCTGGTTGGCGTCACGCTCGCGCAGCCAGCGGCGAGCAGCGTCAGGGTCATTGCCGAGATCAGACGCATCATCCATTCCTTTCCGGGTGTTCGCATAGGCCTCTGCGGCCTCCAGCGCGGTCTGTTGTTTTGCGCTCGCCCGGCCCCGCAGCCAGACCGCCAGTAGGGCCAGTAGCACGGCGACGGGCTTCCAGAGCCAGCGGAGGATCAGCGCGCCCATCCGAACCTCACGGCCAGTGCATAGACGCCTTCGGTCAGCGCACCGAGGCCGAGGCCGATCAGCAACGCGATCTCCGGCTCCATGAATGCCGCATCCGGCGGGGCGATGGCGCCATAGGTCACGAGCGCCGAAGCGGTATAGCGGGCGAGGATGCGGGAAAGCGGGGCGATCATTTCGACCTCCTGAGCAGGGTTGTGATGAATTTGAGGAAGGCGGCGAGCCACCCGCGCGTGGCGAAAGGGTCGGCAGCTGTGCCGGCAGGATCGCCACTGGCCACCAGCACTGCCTCAAAGCCCTTCGCATAGCCCGCAATTTGCTGCGCCCGGTCAGTGCCGTTCACGATGCGCCGGGCCCCGACATAGTCCCCGGGCAGGTAATCCCGCAGCGCCTTGCCGGTGAACCAGCCGTCCAGCATGCCCTCGACAAGGATCTGCGCCGAAATCGCCGGATCAAGTGCGAGGTCGTAATCCGCCGCCAACCGGCCGCCCAGACCGAGCTCACGATCTGCGCGCTGGTAGTTCTCGCGCCAGGTGAGCTGGACATAGCCCCGGCCATAGGGCGCCTTGCCGGTCTGATCGACCACGCCGTATTTCTTACCCTTGCCCCGGCCATATTCTCGGATCGGCTGCATGGTGTGGGCAGTCTCGTGATAAGCGGTCGCAAGGATATAGGCGCGGAAACTACGCGGCAGGGTCGAGGTGGCGGCGAGGATGCCGTTCAGGCCGTCAACTTGCGCCTGTTTCAGGCTGCCGCCGAACAGCGGACGGATCGCGGCAAAGAATGCCTCGGTCATGTCGATCTCCATGATGGATGTGAAAAAGCCCCGCTGGCTGGCGGGGCGTGTGAGATGCGAGAAAGCCACATCAGTGCTGACAATGCTTGTCAGGCGGCAAGAATTACCCCAAAGGTCGGTATAATTTGATGGAGAACTTTATGCGAAAATCCGTTCTCGGCATTGGCCTTGTCGCCGGGGCAATCCTTGCCTTTGAAATTGCCGCGCGCTCGTTCGGGCTTGTAGATTTTCCGGTGTATCTCGCGAACAACCGATACGGCTATATCCCTGCTCCCAGTCAATCAGGCAGCTTCATGCGCAAGAACGACTAGGTACTCAATAGTATGAGCATGGGCGTGGCGCATGAATTCGTAGACAGCCCCAACGATATCCTACTCATTGGCGACAGCATTGTCTGGGGTGGAAACTCTTATCGGCAAGACGACAAACTGCCTGCACAAGTTCAGCTTTGGCTCGACGACAGTGGTCTGGATGCGATGGTCTGGCCAATCAGCGCCGGAAGCTGGGCTGTGGTGAACCAGGTAAATTGGCTTGAAGATCACCCGGAAATCACTAGCGCCACCGAATCGATGGTTTTCGTTCTGAACAGCGCTGAGTTCGATAAGCCCTCGTCGTGGTCGAACCCTATGACACACCCTCGGGAGAGGCCGCTGTCTGCACTCGCATACCTTGCAACGAAATATATCTTGAAGCCCAGTTATCCGACCGCCCCACCCGAGCTGACCGTTCCAGATCGAGCGACCGGCCCGGCTTTGGCCGAAGCAATTGAGGCCTGCCAATGCCGGGTTCAGATATGGCTTCACCCAACGAGGGAAGAGTTGGAGCGGGAAGCCGAATCCACTGAACTTGAAAGCGAGTTCGCCAAAATATCCTCATTCATCCCGGCCAGTGTCGAAATCTATCGCGTTCGCGATGTGCCCGGCTGGAATGCCAATCTCTACCGGGACAGCATCCACCCAACCCCTGAAGGCATGGCAGTAATGGGGCGTGCAATGGCGCAAGCATTGGCAGACTCAATCACGTAATTTGCGAACACGCTGCATATAACCCTACCTCCAGATCTCAAAAGAGCGCGAGATGCCGGGGCATAGGCTGAAGCTTCTCCAACTCCAAGTCACCCCTTTCGGCTAGTCCACCGCTCCACCATCGCCCCGGCACCACGTGGGCCGAGGCGTGAGCCTCACAGTGTTGCGATCAGCCCTGCCACGAGCAGCGCAAAGACCACTCGCACGATCAGCGCGTTGACCGGGCAGAGAACGACTGGGCGAGGAACACGGATTGTCACGGGGCAGCCTCCCTGCACGGATACGCTGTATAATCACCTCGAATATGGTGGCGCCAAGGGAGCCGGTCAGATAGGCCACAGAACCGCCCGCCGCACCGCTGCCTGCGCCAAGTGCGTCGGACGGCA
>NZ_JBZEGG010000067.1:0-3853 GCF_058313095.1 Pseudogemmobacter sp. TB195 | reverse complement strand
TTGGTCTGCTTCATGCCATCGCTCTTGCGCGGCAGAATGATCCCAACCCGCTGATGAAGCCCCATGCCCGCCCGCTCATCGAGGCGCTGGAAGAAGCCACCGACATCTTGAACACCATCATCAGCGGCTGAGAGTGACATGGTCCGCAAACGCATCCCCCTCGTGACACGGCCGGATCAGGCCTATTCGTTCAGTCTGACCCAACAAAACACGACGAACCCGGCGCAGACGCGAGACAGAGACGAACCAGCCAGCGCGGCCGAGGCCCGTGCGCCGGCGCAGCTGAGCGCCAACGCCGCATCGGAGGATCAAGCCTCAAGAGATGACTCGAAAGCCTCGATCCAAGTCGACGTGCGCGTGAACGCGTTGAAGCGCCAGGAACAAGGGCTGGTTGCCTGCGGCATTGCCCCCCGACAGGTGATCCGGGCCGCCCTGCGGAAGGCCGTCAAGAAGTGGGGGCTCTCAGCAACATATGCCATCCCCTCCAGTGACAGGCGGGCAAGTCAGGCAAGCTGGACCGTCAGGACCAGCGTCGCAGTGCCCGCCGCAATCTTTGATCGGCTGCTTGCCGATCAGGACCCTCTGGGGGTCGACAGCCGGTGGTCATTGGTGCGGGGTCAGCTGGAGCCGCTGGTCTGGGCGGAAATCGATGCTCTCCTCGCATCGCTCAGTGACGACTCCGACGATGTCCGCTGACCCACGCTGGCAGGGGCTATTCAGGCCCTGACGCTGGCTGGTTCAGGATCAGACCGCGCTTGGTAGCGATTGCCACTGCCTGTACCGAGTTCCGCGCCCCGAGCAGGTTCCTTATCCGCTCCAGGCGCTTCTTTATGGTCTCGGTACTGACGCCCTGTCGATGCGCGACTTCCTTATAGGGCAAACCGTTCGCCAGATCAGAAAGGATAGCACGCTCCATCTCTGAAAGCGGTCTTGCCGCCTCGATAGAGGCGAGCAGCTGTTTGAATATGCCCTCAACCTCGTCCAGCTCACCGTCGGTCAGTTCCCGATCCTCGCGGGCGCAAAACAGGCAGCTGAGCGTGCCATATTCTTCAATGCGACTGCGAGAAACGCCGCAACCATAGTTGAGGCCATACTCGCGCGCGTGATCCATTATCAGAGTGCCAGCAGGCGAGAGCTTTTCGACCGGCACTTCACTCCATCTGATGCGACCTGAATGCGTCCTGGCCCAGAGATTGACCGGATCAAACATCGCATATTGCCGCTCAGTGTAAATCTCGACCCAACGCTCCGGATAGGTGGAGACATAATGCTCTGGCGTCAAACTGCGCACATGGATGACGAGTGAATAGCCCATCGGTGCAATTGCCCGCAGCCGGGCATCCAAATGGGCCATTTCCGGAACAATAGTCCAAACCATTACCCCTCCCGCACGAGAAAATGTGCAGTCCTCAAACAGCGATACCAAAAAGGGTAACGGCATGGCCGCTCCCCCACCGTTATGTCAGGTTGTGATGAAAGCGCGCGCAAATCAACCGTGAAGCGACCTTGCGAAAAGGGTTCCGATCGCCAGCCAGCGAAGTTCTGTGACAGTCGAGGCAAGTATTATGAACGTGCAGACCAGTGACCATCGCGGCGGCTCATGCCGCACCAACCGCATCGAGGCCCGGCCAATCGCCCGGCTGCGCCACAAGGACGATGGCAGGGTCATTGGCCTGGTTTATGAATGGAACACAGGCGAGACGCAGACGGCTTGGTTCGGCAAGGCCGAGCGCAGCTTCGTGACAGAAGAGTTGCGCTGAGGGCCATTGCTCGCCGGCAAGATGAAAGGCCCCGGCCTTTCGACCGGGGCCCTGGTTGGGGGGATTACTCCCCCCGGCGGCTGTTCGGGCGCGACCAGATCAGGCTCGAGCCCTCGCCGTCCTCGTCGTCGAAGAGGTTGGCGTAGATCGGGTGCGAGAAGCTCGGATCGTCCAGCTTCAGGCCCAGATAGTCCCGGCCCTCGGTCGAGCGCTTCGACCAGGCGGCACCGATCTCCGCGCGGCCCACCAGGATCCGGTGCGAAGGTGCGTTCTCGCCCGAGGCCCGCAGGTCGGGGACGATGCGCACGCCCTTGGCCTGCACGCTCAGGGTGACGATCTCGCCGGTGTATTCGTTGCCGGTCTTCTTGAAGGTGCCGATGGTCGCCATTGTCTGTCTCCATTCTCTCGTGTTCGGGCCCGCTCCATTGCGGCCTCGATGGCGATCGACAGGCCGGGGACGACGGCCGGCGCAGTCCCGTCCGGGACCCTGACAGCACAGGCAGGGCTTTCTTGTCTTCCGCGAGGAATGACGGCACCGCCGGCAGGGGAAGAAAGTTCAACGACGCTGTTGCGCCGAGACGTCGAAGCGCGGCTTCCGCGCTGTTCTTCGGCCAGATCAGCCCATCACAGAGGACGCATGCGAGCGGTCCCGTCACCCCAGAGAGACAGGAGACAGCGGCGATCCTGAAGGAACCGGCAGGAAGGCGCCAAAGGCAACCACCGGCGATGGTCACCCCAGCTGTAAACAGGCGGGCTTGCGCCCCTCCCCGCCGACCTGCGGGCCACGGGCACCGCACCGCATCAGACCGGAAACTGGGCGGGCCACCGGATCGGCACCTGCCGCCCGAGTGCTCGACCGGGAAGAGGGACAGGGCCGGAAGCGAGATCAGAGCGTGCCACTGGTCCGCAGAACCCAACGATCAAAGAGGCCGGAAAGAGGGAAAGACTGAGCCCTGTGCGCTCATGACGACGGGAAAATCCGACCGACAGCCAACCCGGCGAAAAGCAGGAAGGCCGCGCCATGAACGCCGCAAGGATTGATAACAGTTATCAAGCGTGGCATTGTGAAACCAGCAATAGCGGAGGCCGCGATGATCAGTGCCGATCTGGGAACACAGCTGGAGAGCTTTGTGACAAAGCTGGTCGAAACCGGCCGCTACAATTCCAAGAGCGAGGTCCTGCGCGAAGGCATCCGCCTGATCCAGGAGCGAGAAGC
This sequence comes from Pseudogemmobacter sp. TB195, assembly GCF_058313095.1. Taxonomy (NCBI): domain Bacteria; kingdom Pseudomonadati; phylum Pseudomonadota; class Alphaproteobacteria; order Rhodobacterales; family Paracoccaceae; genus Pseudogemmobacter; species Pseudogemmobacter sp. TB195. Next base: position 877 of record NZ_JBZEGG010000067.1, on the reverse strand, counting down.
CCGCCTTGCTGTCCTGGACCAGGCCCTGGCCAGGGGGCTTGCAGATGCTGATTCCGGGCGGGTCAAACCGGCCGGCGACGTCTTCGCGCGGCTTGAGGCCAAGTATCAGGCGATGGGCAAACCCGCGAAATGATCGTCGAGATCACCGCTGAGGCCGAAGCGGATCTGGAAGCCATCGGCGACTACATCGCACGCGACAATCCCGCACGCGCTATCAGCTTCGTGCGTGAACTCGGCCGAAGCTGCATGGAACTCGCCGAGTTCCCCGAGGCCTGGCCGATTGTCCCACGCTATGAGACGCAAAGCATCGGGCGCCGCGTTCATGGCCGGTACCTGATCTTCTACCAGATCCGCGGGGATCAGGTGACAGTGCTTCATGTCGTGAACGGCGCGATGGACGTTGACGCGATCCTGTTCCCGCAAGGCTGAGATCAGTGAACAGCGCCGCAGCATTTCTTGTACTTGCGCCCGGAGCCGCAGTTGCACGCATCATTGCGACCGGGCTTCGGTGCCGCTGAGGGCGCAGCAGCCAGATTGGAGGCCAGCGGCAGACCGGGCATGGATTTCGCCGTATGCGCCTTGGCGAAGGCGTTCAGATCCTCGACCATATCGGGGATCAGATCATGGGCCTCGCGCGACAATTTTGTAGCCTTCCAGCCTTTCCCTTCGGCGAACCCGGTCGAGATACGCGAGAGTTTGCCTGCGAGATCCAGCGCCTTCTTCGCCCGCCGGTCCTTGCTGTCCTCAATCAGATCCCAGGCGTCAGGCCGCAGTCGCATCGCCGCGACGAAACCCATCATCCAGAACTCCCAGATGATGTCCCCGTTGCGCTGATCCTCGTCGAGGACAGGGAAATACTCCCCCGGGATCATCAGCA
>NZ_JBZEGG010000066.1:0-3874 GCF_058313095.1 Pseudogemmobacter sp. TB195 | reverse complement strand
AGCGGGTTCTCCCCGGTGTCGGCCCATGCGGTGCCGGTCCAGCGCCAGATACGGCCCGGGTCGGGAGCGATCTGATAGACCCGCCAGTTGGCCGGCAGCCCGGTCAGCGCCAGGCGCGCAGCTTCATCCGGGACGGACTGATCCCAACCCGCCGCGCCGAGGGCTGCATCCGCAGCGGCTTCCGCCCGGGTGGCGGCGCCATTGGCCAGACCCGCGCCCACCTGCACCTCAGCCAGGTAGCCCGGTTCCGTGAAGCCCGACAGCGCGTCGGCAGCATCGACGATTGTCTGCACATCGCCTGCCGACGCTGCGACCCAGAAGCTCGGCGGCGCTGGATCAATGCCGCGCTCCAGCAGGACGGCCAGAGGATAGCTCGCATCATCGCCGATCTGGATGTTGCCAAGCCGCGTTTCTCGCGACACGGCCCCCCGCGACCGGTCTTCCTCGGTCCAGCGGGCCGTCACGATGTAATGCGACCCGCGCAGGCCCTCGGTATTGCGCCACAGCGCGAACCCTGCTGGCAACGAGGCATCCGGGCCAAGGATGGCACGCACAGTTGCAGGTGCGATCACGTCGGCGCCCTGGGTATCCCAGGATGAGAGCGTGAAAATAAGTTCGGCCGCCTTTGCTGCCACATCGGTCGGCAGCGGAACGCGGCCCGTAATCGTGCTCTTGGTCAAAGCCATGGCATATCCACGTAAAAAAGCCCGCGCGCGGCGGGGTGTGTCAGGTCGGATTGTGCGGAAGGGTCAGCCCTGCGGGGGCTCGGGCCAGACAGCGGCCAGTGGGTCACTCGTCACATCAGGCAGGTCACGCAGCGCCTGGCGGTATGCCAGCCATGCGGCGCGCGAGGCCTCGGTCTGGGGGAAGTCCGGCAGCGCGCGGGGATCAGACGCGGCCAGCACGCGGTCACGCTCGGCGCGCAGATCCGCCCAAGGGTCGGTCACAGGTTCGGCATAGGGTACGGGCTTGGCGGCAACAGCAGAAGCCCAGAGCGGATGCCCCGGCTCCAACACCAGATCGCGCCCGCCCGGGGAGCCCGGCCAGAAGATCAACGTATGTTCAACGTTGCGATACTCAGGCATAGGTCATCCCCTCCAACGGGCTGGGTTGCCCAGGCCACAGATCCTCGCCGCCGGTCATAAAGCGCTGGTTTTGGAGAGACCCAGTTACAGTGCCGCCACCAGTCGCTGCGATCGCGACGGACACCAGATCACCAGGTAGAACTGGCACATCGACAGAACGAGCCACGTAACTGCCTGTATTCAGATATGAAGCGACAGCAGTGTCGGCCAAGTTTCTGGTTCTGATCACCTGAGCCGATCCACCGGCTGCCCCCGCATGACTGAAAGCCACCCTGATAACGCCAGCCTGCAAAAATGCAAAACTCAGACCGACAAAGGGTGACAAGCCTGTGGCGCTTCCCGATACAGGGGGATCCCGCCTTGATCTGATCTCATCTCCCGCAGTCAGGCGTGGCAAAGCGCCAAGGGCCAAGCGGGGCGCGTCCGGGGCGCCCTGAAATGCCGCCACCACATTGCGGAACCACCGCTCGAAGTGGTTCGAGGTTGCGGGCGCGCCGACCTCGTATTCCTCAGGGGTCCATCCGCCCCAGTCAGTCGGTGGAAATGCCATCAGATAGCCTCATAAGGTGGATCGCCGTTCGGCATGAGTTTCGTGATTGCGTCAGCTGCAAACATGCCTGGATCACGCTGCGCCGGGCTCGCGGCCAGATAGTTTGGGGCATCGTTCGCGGTGGCGTAAGCAAACCGCCCTTCGAACTGATAGGACTGCGCGATGATCTTGATCCGCTCACCCGGCTTCGGCTCGCTGCGGCTGATCACCTGATAGAGGGCCATTTGCTCCAGCCCGGTTTCGTCCTGAAGGCCAGAGGTTCTGACCCTGATCACATCGGTCAGACGGATGCCTGCGAACCTTTCCGCGTCAAGTTCGACCTCAATCCGCTTGGGGGTCTTGTCGAACCGGCGCAACAGTCGGCGGGCCGCGACCCGCACAATCGCATCCGCCCCAGTCTCAAGCCACGGGCAGAAGAAATTCTTCACTGCGCCAGAGCCATAGCGCCACGCCTCAAGTGCAGAAGGATCGCCCGCCGCCCAGGTGCGCGAATAATTGTCGCCCGAGGTGGATGATTTAGTCGGGTCTTTCTGCACGGTCCAGAACAGCACAGCGGATGCCCGCTGTTTGTCATCCTCGGTGATCGAGACCTCCAGGATGCTGTTGCGGTCGCTTACATCCCAGATCGTATCGCCATCAACCGGACGGTTTGCCTTGAAGCGAATGTCCTGATCGGCGCCCTCCCACCATAGGCTAAAGCCAAGCGGCACGATGGAGGACATGAGGGTTTTGACGCCGGTCGGCTCGGTAATGTCGCGGGTGATCCGCGTGCCAGAGAGCCAGCGGTCAACTTCGGATTCCCATTCCGCCACCGGCAAGAAGGTCGCATCAACCCCGGCCTCGGCCAGCAGGTCGGCAACCACATCATCGACGCGGGCATTCACGTAGCTCTTGACCCGTTGGAAGGTATCGAGCGCCTTGTGGGTAGCGGCTGCCGTGCGATTGACGCCCCTTGCGGTCAAGGTAAAAGCGTCCCCTACTCTCGTATAATCAACCAGTTCCGACCCGATTTTTGCACGGCCTGATAACTCGTATTCCAGATCGCCAATGCCTTCAGGGCTGAGAGTGAGCGCTGCCGTGTCGGCTTCAATATCCGCCAGGAGCTTGCCATTCGATGCCTCGGGAACCCGTGTGCGCTTGTCGTCGGCAAGGTCCAGCACATCGCTGCCGCTTATCACAACCTTGCCGCTCTCGTCCGGGCCGGAGATGTTGGTCATAATATAGTGCCGCGTCGAAACATCGGTCGGCAAGCCATTGACCAAATAGCCGAAGTTTACCCGAAGAGGTCTGCCTGAGTAATACGGCCAGCGCGCCTTCAGCTTCCCAAAGTGCGTTCCGCGAGAATATGGATCGTACCCGACGCCATCAGCCTGGGCCGCGCCGGAAACCCGCTGCGCCTGATATGGATCCAACAGCCTCTCATGATCAGGAAAGTCGGTAAGCGTGACGGTGACCGTTGCCCGGCGCCCGAATGCTGACAGGTCGCTGTCCGATCCTGCGATGTTGACGCTGGCCGAGAACTCGCTGGGCTGCCCCTGCATGACCGGGAACCACGTCGCACCCTTCGGGGTGCTGGAGCGTGGCTGGCAGTAGCGCAGCGTGCGGAAAACCTTCTGATGCTGGAACGCGGCACGCCCCGGAACCCTGCAGGTATCGTAAAGCCGGTAGCATTTGCGCGCCACCTCACCGCCAAGCGCCGCAGGGCAAGCGCCCACGCCGAAATCCAACGCGCACCCGTCTACATCGATCTCGATCCAGACAAAGGGCTCACGAGACATAGGCAGACACCTGCATGGTCATAGATGCCCATACTGTGCCAGCCCCGAAATTGGCGCTGAGCGTGTTGCCGTCCCTCCAGCAGTAAGACCCATCCTCCGGCAGGAGATCGGGGCAGCTCATCCAGAGAAACGGCTTTCCAGCGTTGTAATGCGCGATGAACGGCGCGGCCTCAGACTGCACCCACCAGCGCTCCTGCGCCGCCAGCGGGATCGATGTTCCAGCGCCTTTCCGCTTTTCATAGGTGCCGACATACTGGCCCCGGATCGTGCTGGAGGGGGAAAGCTCTACGTCCAGAGCGAGATTGACCGGCACATAGCCCGCCACCACCCCGCCCGGGATCAGGAGCCTCGGTCCGATCCACGCAATGCCGATGGCTGGCGCGGTCGGGCCGGTGATCCTGATGCGCCAGCGCGGATATGGCACCTCAGCCGCGAACAGCATGATCAGATCGCGATCATCG
>NZ_JBZEGG010000065.1:0-4384 GCF_058313095.1 Pseudogemmobacter sp. TB195 | reverse complement strand
CACTGCAGGCGTCGCGTTGTTCACCGTCTTCACGATGGCAAGATCGGTCCGGGGCTCAGGTGCCGGCGTCACGCTGCTGCTGTTATTACCAGGCGTCGGGTCCGTCTCGGCGCCGGTCACGCTGGCGGTATTGCCATAGGGCCCGGTCGCATTGACCCGCGCCGTGATCTCAAGCGTCTGCGTCAGCCCATTGGCCAGCGCACCAATCGTCCAGAGCCCGGTCCCGGAATCATAGGTCCCGGGGCCGCTATAGGTCTGATAGCTATAGCCCGAAGGCAGCAGGTCAGTCGCACGGACACCCGTCGCATCCGAGGGGCCGTTATTGGTCACGGCCAGCGAGAAGACCACAGTCGAGCCCACCGCAGGCGTCGCGTTGCTCACCGTTTTCAAGATGGCAAGATCGGTCCGGGGCACAGGTACCGGCGTCGCACTGCTGGTATTGTTACTGAAATTCGGATCGGCTTCATTCCCACGCACGGTGGCGCTGTTTCGGTAATTGCCGCCTGCCTTCACCAAAGCGACAATTTCAAGCTCGGCCGTGGGCCCTATCGCTGCGGGCAGCGTTCCGATCGTCCAGAGCCCGCTCACCGGGTCATAATCCGCGCCCGGGCTATGGGATATATAGGTGTAACCCGATGGCAGAAGATCCGTGACCTCTACGCCCGTCGCGGTCGAAAGACCGTTATTGCCAACCCGAAGCGTGAAGGTCACCTGGTCGCCGACGGCCGGAGACATATCGGAGGCAGATTTGTTCACATAAAGATCGGCGCGCGGCAACGGGCCCGGCGCAACCGAGGCGGTATTGTTGCCAGGATCCGGATCGATCTGGCCACCCGAAATCGTTGCGGTATTCAGATAGGGGCCGCCCGGACTGATGTCGACGGTGACGGCCAGCGTGGCGGTGGCGCCATTCGCAAGACTGCCGATGATCCAGTAACCGGTGCCCGTATCATAATCACCGCCCGAGGTGTCAGAGACATAGCTGTAGCCACCGGGCAGCGGGTCATACACCCGCACATTCGTGGCGTCAGACGGCCCATTATTGGCAGCGGTCAGCGTAAAGACCACCCTGTCGCCCACGCCGGGCAGGGAATTGTTGACTGCCTTCGTAACAGCAAGATCGGTCTGCGGCGCCGGTACCGGCGTCACGCTGCTGCTGTTATTGCCAGGCGTCGGGTCCGTCTCGGCGCCGGCCACGCTGGCGGTATTGCCATAGGCCCCGGTCGCATTGACCCGCGCCGTGATCGCAAGCGTCCGCGTTACCCCATTGGCCAGCGCACCAATCGTCCAGTCCCCCGTAGCGGGAACATAGGTCCCGGGTCCGCTATGCGTCTGATAGCTATAGCCCGAAGGCAGAAGGTCAGTCGCACTGACACCCGTCGCATCCGAGGGGCCATTATTGGTCACGGCCAGCGTGAAGACCACAGTCGAGCCCACTGCAGGTGTCGCGTTGTTCACCGATTTCACGATGGCAAGATCGGTCCGGGGCACAGGTGCCGGCGTCACGCTGCCGCTGTTATTGCCAGGCGTCGGGTCCGTCTCGGCGCCGGTCACGCTGGCGGTATTGCCATAGGGCCCACTCGCATTGACCCGCGCCGTGATCAGCAGCGTCCGTGTCACCCCATTGGCCAGCGCACCAATCGTCCAGAGCCCGGTCCCGGAATCATAGGTCCCGAGGCCGCTATGCGTCTGATAGGTATAGCCCGAAGGCAGAAGATCCGTGACCGCCACCCCGCTTGCATCCGAGGGGCCGTTATTCGTCACGGCCAGCGTGAAGACCACAGTCGAACCCACCGCAGGCGTCGCGTTGCTCACCGTCTTCACGATGGCAAGATCGGTCCGGGGCACGGGTACAGGCGTCACGCTGCTGCTGTTATTGCCCGGCGTCGGGTCCGTCTCGGTGCCATTGACGCTGGCCGTATTGCCATAAGCCCCGCTCGCATTGACCCGTGCCGTGATCAGCAGCGTCCGTGTCCCCCCGCGGGCCAGCGCACCAATGGTCCAGAGACCCGTAGCGGAATCATAGCTCCCGGGGCCGCTATGGGTCTGATAGGTATAGCCCGAAGGCAGCAGGTCAGTCGCACTGACACCCGTCGCATCCGAGGGGCCGTTATTGGTCACGGCCAGCGTGAAGACCACAGTCGAGCCCACCGCAGGTGCCGCGTTGTTCACCGATTTCACGATGGAAAGATCGGTCTGCGGAGCAAACCTTAAGGTGACTGTCGCAGCATTCGATTGCAGCCCATCATTATCCGACACACGGTAGGACACTGGTGTCGGATCGCCCGCATAACCAGGCAGCGGTTGAAAGACCAGCCATCCGCTCCCTGAACTGACGCTCCAGCTGCCCTGCCCCGGAACGTCAAGCGACTTTCCGTTGGCCGACAGAACCGACCCCGCCGGCATGCCGGTCGACAAAAGCACCACCGAGCCGGGATCCAGCGTTCCATCGGCATCCGTATCGTTCAACAGCTGATTAACAGATGCGGCCACGCCGATCGTAAGCCCGGTGAAGAGATCATTCACCGCAACCGGAGCGGTCATTATGCGCGAATTGATAATGCGGCAGATGATCTGCTGGTTTGCTGCGGGCGTAACGGTCCAGTTCGGCGCCGTTCCGCCGGGGGTAAAGACAACGCCGTTTCGGGTACAGGAAATGGTCGGATTGTATCGGCTGAGCAGCGACACGCTGCCTGCCAGCATGCCCTCGCTCAGCCTGTAAGTCTGATTGGCTTGGGCAAGGACGGCGCCCGTATCGGCAATAATGCCCGTTGTCGTGCCACCTGTCGCGGCATTGGCCACGATGGTTCCTGCCGGCCGCTGGACTGAGATCGTAAACTGATCATCAGAATGGGCACGACCCGTCTCGTTGAGCTCCTTGACCAGTTGGACAGAAGTCGCGGCCGAAGTGACAGCAGCAGCGCAGGTCGCCGGGCCAGGTGTCACGCTGGAGCTCAGAAAATAGGCGGCGGGGATAACTTCCGGGGTAGGGGCACCTGGCCTGTGCCAGCGCAGCCGGAGGTGATTGATCCCCCCCACATTGTTCCAATAGATACGAATCCACGCGCAGCTGTTTGCCACCGGCGCATAGATTGTCCCGCTGACGCTATCCCAGGTTTCATCATCTTCGGTGTAGTCCGGAACCGAGCCGATCGGGACATTGTACGAAATCGTTTTAAAGGAATTGCTGGCAAAGTTGCCCGACACATCGATATCGACCTGGTCGTCATGCGCCAGCGAGAATGTGTAATTCCCAGGTTGGGGAAACTGAACCCTTGCCCAAAGCACGCGCCCCTGAACCCGGGCAATACATGACGCGCTCCCTGGGGCGTCCTCGTAGTTGCACAGGGTATAATCCGAGGCCCGGAAATTTATACTATTACTCGTCCCTGATCGCGCTACATTAATGACATTGCTTGAGAAATTCTTCAGCGTCACAAGGGGGGCGCCCTCATCATTTTCGTAGTGTGGGTTTCCGAGTGGCAAGGGAACACGTTCATTGCCGCGGAAATCCTCCCAAACGACCTGCGCCATGGCGCGGCCCGGGCTGAAAGCGAAGAGCAAAGCGCAAATCGCCAGAATGGCTTGCGCAAGGCAGCGCTTAAGGACAGAGATCAACCCCGCCATATGCGGCCCGGGACTTAACGCCGGCCTTTTGTAATGCCGTGCCTTTATGGCCTGGGGTGCTTCAGGGGAGACGGTCTCGCAGTCGCATAATGCATAAGTCATAGCGCCTCGGAAACATGTATTGAACAATGTAAAAGGCTATGGGTCTGCGTAACGGCAACGTATCATGTGATGATTAGATCTACGCATATTTGTCCGTTCAGCACAACATATTTGAAGGGGTGTCTGATCCGACGGTCTGTTGGTGCGATATTTTCTCTGAAATGGAAGGAGACGCTTCGGGACTAATGCGTCATGGGTGTGGGGTTCACCCCTCTTCCTTAGACATGATCTGCCGCTTTTTAAGTTCTGAATTGCTCCTGTTGATCGGGCTCATGACTTCCCTTTGCGGTGAGCAGATCACTGCGGGCGGTCTGTCCGGGCAAGCGATGTGAACTGGGCCACTTGATTGCTGTTCATAATGTTCGGCGATCCGAACCAAGAGATGGCCTCGTCCAGCGCCGCGACGCAGAACGAGGCGTCCGTAGTATTTGAGACCCGCTACGCAAGGACCTTGCGGGTGTGACAGTCCCTGATCGCCACCAGACAGAAAAAGCCGCCACGCATTGGCAGACAGGGGATGACGACGGCGATGGGCGCTGTTGCACGAATCGGGCTTTGGAAAGCACGCGCCTAACCCTTTAGCAATTGTGTCTATTGATTGAGCTGTTGACGCCATACCTCTCCTGTTTTCAGGATTGCATTTGCGATGGTGATC
>NZ_JBZEGG010000064.1:0-4457 GCF_058313095.1 Pseudogemmobacter sp. TB195 | reverse complement strand
CCTCAGATATCGAGAGTATTTTGTTTTTCCCATTGTGTGAAATGGCCGCAATATTCGTTCCATTCCTGGGTTTTCATTTTGATGAAGGCGTTTGAGAATTCCTCGCCGAGGGCGGCTTTGAGGCCTTCATCGGCGTCGAAGGCGCGGATGGCGTCGAGGAGGTTCAAAGGCAGTTTCGGCGCGTCTTTGATCAGATGGCCTTCGGTGTAGAAATTGATGTCCGAGCGCGGGCCCGGATCGGCATTGGTGCGGATGCCGTCGAGGCCGGCGGCAAGGATGACGGCCTGCATCAGATAGGGGTTTGCGGCGCCGTCGGGGAGGCGGAGCTCGAACCGGCCTGGGCCGGGGACGCGGACCATATGGGTGCGGTTATTGCCGGTCCAGGTCACCGAATTCGGGGCCCAGGTGGCGCCTGACGAGGTGCGGGGCGCGTTGATGCGCTTATAGGAATTGACCGTCGGGTTGCAGATCAGCGCCAGCGCCGAGGCGTGTTTCATGATGCCGCCGAGGAAGGCGCGGCCCTTATCGGAGAGGCCGAGCTCTTTGCTGTCATCGGAAAACGCGTTTGCCTTGCCGTCCATGGTCCAGACCGAGATATGGGCATGGCAGCCATTGCCGGTCTTGCCCATCAGGGGTTTGGGCATGAAGGTGGCGCGCAGCCCGTATTTCTCGGCCAGAACGCGGGTCATGAATTTGAAGAAGGCGTGCTTGTCGGCGGTGGCCAGCACATCGTCATATTTCCAGTTCATCTCGAACTGGCCATTCGCGTCTTCATGGTCGTTCTGATAGGGTTCCCAGCCGAGATCGAGCATCGCATCGGCGATCTCTTTGATCAGGTCATAGCGGCGCAGGATGGCGTTCTGATCATAGCAGGGCTTGACCGCATCGTCGAATTCATCGGCGACGGCGGAGCCATCGGGGTTGAGCAGGAAGAATTCCGGCTCGACGCCGGTTTTGACGCGCAGGCCCAGCTCGGCGGCTTCATCGACCAGCTTCCTGAGCACATTGCGCGGCGCCTGGTCGAGGGGCTTTTCCGACATGACCGGGTTCGAGGCGACCCAGGCGACTTCGGGGTTCCAGGGCAGCTGGATCACGGTCGAGGGGTCGGGGACGGCCAGCATATCGGGATGCGCCGGGGTGACGTCAAGCCAGGTCGCAAAGCCTGCGAAACCGGCGCCATCCTTGCACATGCCCTCGATCGCGCAGGTCGGCACCAGCTTGGCGCGCTGATAGCCGAGAAGGTCAGTGAAGGAGATCATGAAATAGCGGATGCCGCGTGCTTCGGCATATGCCTTCAGTTCGGCACCGGTCTGCGGCTTTGCGCTTTGCCCTTTGTCCAAGGCCATTTTGTTCGATTCCCTGTTGTTTTGATGCAGCTGGCCCGTCGAGGGGCTGGCCCGATGTTGTGAAAGGGAAAGCCGGCCCAGATCCGGACCGGCTTTCCAAAGCAGTTCAGTAGCCGCCGCGCCCCGGGATCCAGCTGGTTCCCGCGAGTGGCACGCCCGCCATGGCGGCAGATTCCACCGTCAGCGCGCAGAGATCCTCCGGCTCGAGATTATGGACATGGTTCTTGCCGCAGGCCCGCGCGATGGTCTGCGCCTCCAGCGTCATCACCTTGAGGTAATTCGCCAGACGCCGCCCCGCCTGGACCGGGTCGAGGCGCTTTTGCAGCTCGGGGTCCTGGGTGGTGATGCCGGCGGGATCCTTGCCCTCATGCCAGTCGTCATAGGCCCCGGCGGTGGTGCCGAGCTTCTGGTATTCGGCTTCCCAATGCGGGTCATTATCGCCAAGCGCGATCAGCGCGGCGGTGCCGACCGCGACCGCATCGGCGCCAAGCGCCAGGGCCTTGGCCACATCGGCGCCGGTGCGGATGCCGCCCGAGACGATCAGCTGCACTTTGCGATGCATGCCCAGATCCTGCAGCGCCTTCACCGCCTGGGGCAGTGCAGCGAGCGTCGGCTGGCCGACATGTTCGATGAACACGTCCTGGGTCGCGGCGGTGCCGCCCTGCATACCGTCGATCACCACCACATCGGCGCCCGCTTTGACCGCCAGCGTCGTGTCGTAATAGGGCCTTGCGCCACCGATCTTGATATAGATCGGCTTCTCCCAGCCGGTGATCTCGCGGATCTCGAGGATCTTGATCTCGAGGTCATCGGGGCCGGTCCAGTCGGGGTGACGGCAGGCCGAGCGCTGGTCGATGCCTTTGGGAAGGTTGCGCATTTTTGCAACCCGGTCCGAGATCTTCTGACCCAGCAGCATACCGCCGCCGCCCGGTTTGGCGCCCTGGCCGACCACCAGCTCAATCGCATCAGCGCGGCGCAGGTCATCGGGGTTCATGCCGTAACGCGAGGGCAGATACTGATAGACCAGGGTCTTCGAATGGCCGCGCTCTTCGGGGGTCATGCCGCCGTCGCCGGTGGTGGTCGAAGTGCCCGAAAGCGTCGCGCCCCGGCCAAGCGCCTCTTTCGCCGCGCCCGACAGCGCGCCAAAGCTCATCCCCGCGATGGTGATCGGGATATCCAGCGTGATCGGCTTTTTGGCGAAACGGGTGCCGAGGACCACTTTGGTCTCGCAGCGCTCGCGGTAACCTTCCAGCGGATAGCGCGAGATCGAGGCGCCAAGGAACAGGAGGTCGTCGAAATGCGGCAGCTTGCGTTTGGCGCCACCGCCGCGGATGTCATAGATGCCGGTCGCCGCGGCGCGGCGGATCTCGGAATTGATCTCCTGGCTATAAGTCCAGGACTGGCGCGGCACGGTCTGCGGGATCACTTTTTGCTCGTCTTTCATGGGCATGATCCTCAATAGGCCGACGCATTGTCGATGTTGAAGTTATAGAGTTTGCGGGCCGAGCCGTAGCGTTTGAACTCTTCGGGCTTTGCATCCGCCCCGGCACGCTCCAGCAGGTCCTGGAGGATCGCGATATGCTCGGGGCGCATCTCTTTCTCGATGCAATCGGCGCCGAGCGATTTGACCGAGCCGCGCACGAAAAGCCGCGCCTCGTAAAGGCTGTCGCCAAGCGCGTCACCGGCATCGCCCAGCACAACCAGATTGCCCGATTGTGCCATGAAAGCCGACATATGGCCGATATTGCCATGCACGACGATATTGATGCCCTTCATCGAAATGCCGCAACGCGAGCTGGCATTGCCTTTGATGACCAGAAGCCCGCCATTGCCGGTCGCCCCGGCATATTGGCTGGCATCGCCCTCGATCACGACGGTGCCCGACATCATATTCTCGGCCACACCCGGGCCCGCCGAGCCCTTCACGGTGACGGTCGCCTGCTTGTTCATGCCGGCGGTGTAATAGCCGGTCGAGCCCTTGACGGTGACTTCGATCGGGGCATCAAGGCCGACGGCCAGCGCATGGCTGCCCTTGGGATTGGTGATCTCCCAGGCGGTGGCATTGGTCTGGCCTTTGGTGGCCTGCAGCGTCGCGTTCAGGTCGCGCAGCGTGGTGGTTGCAAGGTCAATCGTCTGCATATCAGTGCTTCCAGAAATAGACGGTTGCGGGTTCCGGTTCCCAGACGCGGGCGTCCTCGATCCCCGGCAGGTTCACCAGCGCGCGGTATTCCGATCCGAAAGCGACATATTGATCGGTCTCGGCCATGACCGCCGGTTTGCAGGCGATCGGGTCGCGCACCACGCCGAAGCCGTCTTTGGTGCCGACGACGAAGGTGTAGAACCCGTCCAGCACATCCAGACCGGCGCGCAGCGCGTCACCAAGCTCGACGCCCTGGGCCAGCTGATGCGACAGCCAGGCGGCAGCGACTTCGGTATCGTTCTGGGTCTCGAACGTCACGCCGTCGCGGATCAGCTCGCGGCGCAGCGAATTGTGGTTCGAGAGCGAGCCGTTATGGACGAGGCATTGATCAAGCCCGGTCGAGAACGGGTGTGCCCCCATGGTGGTGACCGCCGATTCGGTTGCCATCCGCGTATGGCCGATCCCGTGCCGGCCCGACATTTTGGAGACGCCAAAGCGCGCCGCCACATCCTTCGGCAACCCGGTCTCTTTATAGATCTCGATCGAATCGCCAGCGCTCATCACCCGCACATCCGGCCGCAGAGCCGCAAGGGCCGCCCGCGCAGGCGCGATCTTATCCGCCGCAAGCGTCAGGATCGCATGGCTGTCCTTGCGCGAAAGCGAAACCTTCGCCCCGATCGCCGCCCCGAGATCCGCCTCAAGCGTCGCAAAATCGCGATCCGCAAAGGCAGACTGAACCGTCAGCTTGCCCCCTGCATCATCGCCGTAAATCGCGATCCCCGCAGAATCAGGACCGCGATCCGTCATCGTGATCAGCATATCCGTCAGCAAACGGCCCAGATCGGGCTCCAGCGAACGGTCCTTCAGAAAAAGTCCAACAATCCCGCACATCGAAGCGGCTCCCTATTAGCTCTGGCGCAAAACAATCCTAACAACCAGACAAACAAACACACAAGAAATAAAGTTGAATG
>NZ_JBZEGG010000063.1:0-4581 GCF_058313095.1 Pseudogemmobacter sp. TB195 | reverse complement strand
CCAGCCATAATCTGGTCCTCCTGAAAACGGGATAAGCATATCCCTGTGGGTGGACCACTTCAGTGGGGGCATCCCAATCTTGGGATAGCATAGTCAATAATCGAGTTGCGCATGAATTCTGCAAGACGCTCTGGCTTAACGCGCCCGTTCCCGTCAACAGTCAAACAATGACAATGAAGGCGGGCGACGCAGTCGTTCAAGACCACATCACGCTGGACAAGCTGAAGATGAACATCCAGCTCTTCCGGATCGCCCGAAACTATTTTAGAAAGATCTTCTGGAAGCAATTGCGGCAGTGGCCGTCCCCTTCTGTCTCAGGTCGGTTGTACCGACCCGGTTGCAGCTCACATTAACAGTATCAGATGTAATTCCTGTGGTTTGGATTTCTTTCTTTGCGCAGTGATTAGTGTATCTGTACGGTATTCCTGCACAGACCGGAGGCCATCAGTGTCATCGCTGGCCATACCTATTACTCAGGTACCGACTGAATAAGTGACTGACAAACTCCGCTTTCCTCCCGTTGACGCACGGAACCTAGTGCGCAGTTATCATTGTACTGCAGTAACAAACGGCAGTTTGCTTCTGCTTCGCAACCATCTTGGCCGGGCGTTTTCTGCAGCGCAAGACGAACTGCAGTTTTTAATATCGCGGCAATGCAGCACATGTCGAGGTCGACCAGCGACTATGCCCTAGCGCTTGAGTGAGCGAGATGTTGTTCGCGCGAAAGTTCAAGTATCATTGAACAGCGGAGTTGTCGCAACGCCTCTCGCTGAAACAAGGCCTGTCACATGACGCATCTGGGGGACCAGCGGGCCGGCGCCGCGAAGATGAGGCATACGCCAGACGAGTTTGCCCGACCTGCTTTTCATATGGTGCCCTCTGACCCAATGGGTCCTTCGCGGGATGCCTTCGCGCGCCTCAGTTGCCATATCGGCCCTCATGGCCTCGACCTGACCGCGGCCCGACTTGCCCAAGGCGATCTTCTTGATGAGCGTGTTGGGGAGCACTTTGCCGGACCGCTCAGCCTGACGTCTCTCATGCCTAGGGTGGAGCGAGACCTGCTGCACCTCCAGCATTCCATCGTGACGTAGCAGTGTGGCGATCGCGACGGCAGCCCCGAGGAAATTCCGGTTCATGGCGAGTTCGTCCTCGATCATGCCATTCGGAATCGGCATGCCGACAGCCTCGAACAATCCGCGAGTGGGCGTAGGAACGACCTCGGCCTTCATTCCTTTGGTGACCATGCAGCAAGTGCTTGCGCCGACGGTGTTCTGGTGGATGGCGAAGCGCTGAGTGTAGAGCTCTCCCTCGACCTGCGTGACCAAGCCGAGCACAGAGCCGTCATTCTGCCGCTGGATTCCATCTTCCCCCGAGAGAGGGGGCATGATGACCATCGTCGGAAATGGCAGCTGAACCTGAGAGTAGAGCTCGTCTAGCCCATCTCGCTTCATCTCGTTAACCAGCTCGCCCATCATCCAATAGGCATCCACATCGATCCGGAAAACCTGGGCGTCCTCTAGGATGGCGAGAGATCGCGCACGATAGTCCAGCAGTTGCTCCATCAGGCCTGAGGGTAGCTCGGATTGCCCGACCCCCTGCATCTCGCAGATCTGCCGAGGGTAATCTTTAAAAAAAGCCTTCAGCTCTTGGACCATTTCGTCACCTGCCTTTTCAGCCTAAGCAGACCTCATGACGGCATGGCGGTCAACATGCATGGACATGTGTTGACAATTCGCCCGCTCAGTCAGACCATAGCTAATATCGGGTTTTCCGCCTCGCGGCACAAACGGCCGCTTCGGAGGATATGGCCACGCAGCCTCCGATCCATCTGACTGGCGGCATGACTATCTGACCCGGATCCCGTCAAGCCACTGGCTGGAGCGCGAGGCGGGTCTGAGATAGAGCCGATCATCATCCCTATGGCCTGCGTTGGTGTGACGCGCCTTGGCCCGCCCGCGACCCTCTACAATCGCTGGAAGCGGTGAGGTGAGTTAAGCCGGGTTCTAGGATGGAAGGCGTGCGCCTTGCCCGCCCTCCTTCTTTGGGGCTCTACTTCCCACAATAGCCGCATCCGCTCGCATACTACTGACAAATCTGCAAGACTGCCCGCATTGATTGAATCGGGGGGCAGCATTGAGCATCAGCGACACCGCGCGGGACACCATCTTCGCACTTGTGGATGGATTCATTGCATCCCCTTCGGCGGAATCAGCGGATGCACTTCCACCGGAGGTCGCTGCCGACCTTGCCGTAGTGTTGGCTGACAGTCGCACAAGCTACCGCGACGGGGTGATGATCCAACTCGCCTACGGGCTGGCTGGACCAGAGCTGGACCTAACAAGGCGTCAGGCCGGGGCACGGTCGGTCGCGCAGCAACTCGGTGCCTTCCTTGCCCAGAGGCACATCCGCAGCGTCAAGGATGCCTACCAGAACATCGCCAAGAACACGGACGTGTTGACCCGTGGCAACGTGGCGGAGTTTGACCGCCTGCTGAACTGGGCGAACGGGGCCAGCGCAGCAGACCGGGAAACAGCGCTCCGCCTTGCCTGTGCGGAGGTTGCGGCCACGGCGCGGCCCGTGCGCCCTATGCCGCCACTCAACCGGAGCGCCCTGACCTTCTCCCGGGTGGTCAGCCTCCTGCATGGCCTGCTTGCGACGCCATCCGGTGGGGCCTTTGAACAGTTTGCCGTCGCCGCGCTCCTGAACACTTTGGTGGCGAACCATGGCGAGGGCCGAGCGCGGGTCGAGACCAAGAACCTGAATGCCTCTGACCGAAGCTCGTTTGCGGCGGGCGACGTGCAGGTGGCCGTGGGCAACCGGGTGATGGACGCATTTGAAGTGACCGCCAACGACTGGCGCACCAAGGTCCTCGGCGCGTCAAAGACCATCCGCGACAATGACCTGTCCCGCCTCCACATCATCGCCTCCCGGCCCGAAGGGGACCGCGCCGCAGTGGCAGCGGCCTTGCAGGAATTGGCTGAGGACGTTTCAGTGCTGGACGCCCGGCAGGTCGTGGAGGTTTTGGCGGCGGTCCTGACCCGGCCACAACGGGCCGACGCGCTCACGCGCCTGTATGAATACCTGGACCGCTACCAGCCCGACACGGATCGGGTGAACCTGTTTGTAGAGCGCCTTAGGGCCGCAGACCTAGTGGAGCGCGCGGGCGATTGACGCCCCAACCACTTCTGCAAGTCGCGGTGGGACCGCATTTCCGATCTGGGTGTATTGCGAACTGCGGGAGCCCTCGAACACCATGTCCGCCGGGAAGCTCTGCAACAGTGCCGACTCAATCACGGTGAGCCGCCGCCCGCCCCGGAGCGCGCCCACCTTGGGCTTTCCGCCATCCCACAGATGCTTGTGATAAGAGGGAACAAGGTCAAGCTCGTCAACAAAGTGAGTCTTGTTGCCGCCCGCCGACGCAAGAATGGTTGGTGCAGGCTGGTCAAGGTTCAGTGCACGCCCGCCCCCATTGAACAGTTGCCCCGCGTAGGGGCTCGGGCGCAGGTCGGGCGTCTTTGCATAGACAACCTTGGACGGGTTCGGTGTGCCCAAGACCTCTCCACGTTGGATCACTGAACCGGATGTGACGTAGCGGCCCGCGCGGTGGGTCGGGGCCGGAAAGTCCACCTCGCCCTTGAGGAACCCGATCACCATGACGCGGATGCGCTTCTGCGGCACCCCGTAGTCAGCGGCGTTGACAATCCGGGGCGGCAGGACTGTGTAGCGGTCGCTGATGGTCGCAAGCACGCTGTCAAAGTATTCGCGGTTGCGCGATGCCAGCAGTCCCGCCACGTTCTCCATGATGAACGCCCGGGGCAGCGCTTCGTTCACGGCCCGCACAAACTCTGGCAACATGTCCCGAACGTCATTGGCCGCCAGCCGCTTGCCACCATTGGAAAAAGGCTGACATGGTGGCCCACCTGCGATCAGGTCAACGCCTCGCCACTGGCGGAAGTCCACCCCCGTTATAGACCGCTCCATGACCTCGACAGTCGGGAAATGGCGGCGATAAGTGGCACAGGCGTCCTTGTTCAGGTCTAGCCCCAATACTGGCCGGAAGCCTGCCTGCTCAAGCCCGAGGCTCAGCCCCCCGGCTCCGCAAAACAGGTCAATGCTGGTCAGCTCCAAGGGCACCCTCCCGTGAACATTTCAGGAACACATACACCAAAAGTGTATTACGCGTCAACGCGACCTTAGCTGCTACTCCGGCATGGTGCGAGCCAATTGTTACGCCGAATCAAGAGGAATGTCCAAATTATTGCCCCTGCGCGCTGCTGTGATGTGAGTTGTCTTCCGCCTATGGGCCGTTAGTCATGGCAGACCTAGTGCCGCCGACATTCACTTGGTTTCAACCCGCTCTTATCACGAATTTCGAGCCTTGTGCTCGGGTGGAGTTGTCAGAGCACTCGTGACAAAATGTCACTTTTGTCACGAGTGTGGGTTTGGCAGGCGGATCGGTCAGCGCTATAGGAACTGGGGCTGACCATTCACTCTTGCTACACATATGGAATGCCCCCACTGAGTGGTCCGGTTTGAATGTTAGTGCATTGTCGGCCTGTGGTCCATTTGCACGAAGGTCTC
>NZ_JBZEGG010000062.1:0-4705 GCF_058313095.1 Pseudogemmobacter sp. TB195 | reverse complement strand
GCCAGCCATAATCTGGTCCTCCTGAAAACGGGATAAGCATATCCCTGTGGGTGGACCACTTCAGTGGGGGCATTCCAACCGTTGATGCTTGGTATGAGAGCAGCAAGGCGATCCTTATGGATCGGCGGGCTGAGGAGATATTAGGGCTGACCGCGCACCAGCAGGCCATCGAGGCGCTGGAGCAAGAGCACCAGCTCCGGCTCTGGGAGGCAAGGGAGAACGCCCGTCAAGTAGAGCTATCGGCGCAGCGCAGCATGTACGGCGAGCTTGGTAATCTCCTTGGAATGTTCGCGGGCGAGAGCCGTCTGGCGGCAATTGCGCAGATTGGTATCAACACTGCCTTGCGTATGGCTGAGACTGCACAGAACACAGCCGCCGCGTCGATGCGTGCTCTTGCAGAGCTTGGCCCCATTGCCGGCCCGCCAGCGGCAGCCAAGATCGCGGCCTATGGAAAAATCCAGATGGGACTTATCGCCGCGGCAGGTGCGGCTCAGGGCCTTGGCGGTGGCGGGCGAGGCGGTGGATCTTCTTCAGCAGGGGGGGCTTCTGGCGCGACCCCTGCCACAGTTGCGCCCCCGCAAAACGTTATCCTTGAAATGCGGGGAAGCAGCCGGTTCACGCCGGAAGAAGTGGCTGATATGATTAATCAGTTGCAGAAATCTTCAAAAATCGGCGTGAACATTACCGCCCTTGTCAGGAGCTGATTACCGGCAGGGGCCGGAATATACAGTCATACCTTGCACCACTTCGACCATCGCAACGCTGTATCCCTTGGGGCAACCTTCGGGTTTTGCGGCCCATTGTGAAATCATGGCGTCATGGTGTGAGCGATCCGTTCCGGCCTGGGGTGGTAACACATAGCGGAAGCTGCGTGAACCATCTTGGGAAATCGCAGCCGATCCTGTTCCCGCCATGAGGCTTATGCCCGTCGAAGGGTCAACCACCAGTGGGTCGACACAGCCAGAAAGCGCGATTGCTGCCAAAAGCGCCGTGCAGGTTCTAATCATGGTTCACTCTGTTTCAGTTTCTGTTGCTATTGTCGGAAACGCATACACGTTTGCGCCTTCGTCCGATGAAATCAAATGAAGTAGCGGATCTATAAGACTCTCAGGGGCTTTGGCATCCCGCAAAATGCGAATACTGCTCGTTACGGCCGAAACTCTGACATTTGGAGACATGATTTCGTTTTCTTGTAGCGCACGAATAAGGTTCACAACGAGAAGGCGGAGAACACCAGACTCCGCCCGTGCTGTATCAATTTCAGTTCTTAACTCAACGATCTTCCTCGCTAAATGCTGAACGGCCTCAGGCCAATCGGATACGGAAATTTTGTCTTCACTCACTGCGCACACCCTGCGACGAGCGCCACGGCGGCAAGGGCAAGAATAGGGCGCATGGGAAATCCTTTCGAAATGACTTGGTCTGACATCGATGGATGGGTCCAAGTGGGATTCACGGGTTTGGGATCAGGATGACACCGCTCTCAGCTATCATATAGTTTCCGCTTGAAAGTTCGTTCACCGAGCGACCATCTTTCGTGGAAAGGTCGAAGCCTATTGAAACCCAAGATGCCTCTGCTTGCCCGTACTGCCTAACTTCGCGAAAGCGCTCAGATTTGAATACAACGTATGGCGCGCCATGTTTGTCTTGGCACTCAATGGCCGCGACAATTTCTGATCTGATTCTCATATCTTTGCCTTGAGGGGTTTATGCTATGTTCGTTCCAAGTCGGGATGCTTGGGTCTCAGATCTTAACTTCAACGACGAAGGGGTGCGAGCGATCATGCTCGGTCTGGCCGCTGAATGTCATGAAGCGAGATTGGCGAGCGGTCACACGAGCGAGGCGGTTGAGCTGGAGTTGCAGCTCGATCTTGGCGAATTCAGTGATCAACTCCGAGAGCTTCTCTTGTTCAGCCCAGTTCCCGCACGCAGCGCATCCGAAATCGGCGGCATCGCCGTCAGCTTCTGCCCGCTTGCGTATCGGCGCCTTGCAGACGCCGCAAAGGATCGTGTGAGACGTCTCGCCAATGCGAATGGTGATGTCGTCATCGCTCATGAAAATACCCCCTTATTCCAATTACGCCATGGTCGGCGGGCGGGGAGAGGGGAGTCAACCGGTGCGTGTCAGCCGATTTTGGCTGACGCCTTCACGTCACTGGATCGGTAAACGAGGACGGCTGGCGTGATCTCCGCGTACGGGATCGTCTTGGAAATCGACGAGTTCAGATAAACTGCGGTGAACCCAAACAGTGCTGGCGAAAGACCTGAGAATTCTGCCTTGATTTTGTCGAGCGCGCGCCCCAATCCCGCGTCGTGAATTCTCTCTATGCCGAACCATTTGCGAAAGGTCTCAGCGTCAACCTTGGCGTATCCTTGCTCTTGGAGGCGCTTGATGAATTCTGCTTTTGTCGCGGGCTGCATGGCGTCACTCCTCGGGGGCGTCGGGTGGGGTGGGGGCGAGTTCGATAAGGGCTCCCGTCGACATGAGGCGCCACAAAGGGGTCACAGAAGAAAGCAGTTCGTTGGCTTCCACTGTGATCTTGTCGCGCTCCGCCTGAGTTCTGGCCGCAGCTAGTCGTTGGGTCCATTCCGCCATGAACTTAACCAAATCGAAGTCTGTCTCTCGCTCATTTCGGAGCGAGATAGCCTCCTGGACTTGGCGGATCTCATCGTGCAGCCGCATCAACTGATGCTGAGCGGCAGCGGCATGCTGCTGCGCCATCGCAGCTTCGGCTTTCAAGGCGGCTAGCCTGTCCGAAAGTGGGTCATCAAGGATACTTTCACGACGGCTGATCGAATCCTCAAGCCGGACGATGATCTCTGCTGAGAGACTGCGGAATGACCCGCGCGCTGCACGTTCCAGCTTCGCCTTAAGCTCTGCTGGGATCATGAATTTATACTGAACGCGCGAATCTTCTGACATGGTGCGCAAGATGGACATGAAATGTACTTGCGGCAATGGTACACTTTATGTACCAATGGTACATGATTTGTACTGAGGCGGAGGCCATGAGGAAAAATCAACACCAATACAAGATGAACTTGCCCAGTGATGTGAGTGACTGGGTGGAGGCCGAGGCGGCAAAGAATTGCCGGTCCAAGAGCGCACAGATCGTGTTTGTTCTGAGGTCGGTCGCGGCAGCAGGGGGTGAGATTGGCGTCCAAGCCCCTGCTGCCGAAGTCGAAACTGCCGCCTGATCAGAGGCGGCGTTCCTGTCAACCTGGCTTTAGAGGAGCCAAGATGCATACCGAACATCATAATCCGGGAATGATCCCGATGCTAGCGGGCGCGATGGGTGCGCCGTTGACCATGTCGTCGCGCGAAATCGCTGATCTGGTCGAGAAGCGCCACGATAACGTTAAGCGCACCATCGAGGCGCTGGTCGAACGCGGCACGATTGTTCGCCCTCAAATTGAGGATGAACAAGATACCGATGCGATGGGGCGGAAGCGTACCACATCTGTGTATCTCCTCGATAAGCGCAGCAGTTTCATCGTCGTGGCGCAGCTGTCGCCCGAGTTCACGGCGCGCCTCGTGGACCGTTGGCAGGAACTGGAAGAGGAAAAGGCAAACGGCAGCCTGCTTCCGAACTTTGGTGATCCTGCGCAGGCAGCCCGCGCTTGGGCCGATCAGGTTGAGGCCAAGCAGGCGCTCATCCTCGAAAACCGCGAAAAGGATGCGGTGATCGCCAAGATCCAGCCTAAGGCTGACGAGTATGATGCCTCGCTCGATACCGAAGGCGTCGTGAAGGTCGAGGACTTCTGCAATAAGCATCAGGTGAAGCGCAATCATCCCGGTTATGTCCTGCGCAAGCGCCAGTATCTGCATCAGAAAAAGATGCTGGCCACCCTCGTCGGCACCCGTTCCGGTATCGTGAAGAACATCGTGAGCCGGGAGAACTTCGAATACGTGGACAGCAAGGGCAACGCGGTCGAGGCCCAGAGCGCGATGATCGTGAAGCAGCGCGAGGGTGATCTTCTTCGGCTTCTGTTCGATGATCATGGGGCGATGGCGTTCCGCAACGATCTGGCCTTCGCTCGCGCCAAGCGGATGATCGGATTGGAGGGTGCGGCATGACCACGATTGAAAAATCTGCGCTCGAAGTGATCGGCAAGAAACTCTGGCTGGTCAATTTCATGGCCGGCTACATCGGGGATACCGGCGTCAACTTTGAGGATGGGCAGGGCGGCAACGATGCTGTCCACCAGGTCTGGGCCGATGCGATCTTCGAGAATTACACGCTTCTCAAGGATGCAGTAACAGAGTTAAAGCAGGCGGTTTTGTTGCTTCCTGTCGAACAAGCGCAGGTCGTTTCAATGGCTTATGCAACGGCTGACAGTGAGGCCCGCGCGCGAGGCGAGGCAACCGCTCTGCTCGCAAGCATTCAGCGCAAGATCAGCGACGAGAAGAACGGCTGAATAAAGCGGCCCCCGGAAGCGTTCCAGCGCAACCGGAGGCCTAACCCCAACGATCTGACAAGGAGATCGCCATGGCTTCCGGCCAATATAGACTCACGCCCTCTGAATACCAAGAACTTCGCCTCAGCGACATGTTCAGCGACCCCCGTCTTTCCCGCGCCTTCCGGCGTGGCGAGGACGGGGAGGCGCTTCCGGTCCCGATGCCGGTTCGCCCGCTGGAGCCTCAGCTCGGCGAGTTCCTGTCGCAGGAGGTGGACGCATGAACCGCCGCGACATCATCACCGCC
>NZ_JBZEGG010000061.1:0-5552 GCF_058313095.1 Pseudogemmobacter sp. TB195 | reverse complement strand
CTGCTGTCGCTCCGTGCAGTTGAAAGACCTGTTTCGCCAAGTCAACGCCGATGATCGAGACTTCCTTCATAGGGGTTCCTCCTGATCCTTTCTGGATCACTGTGGCACATAAGTGCCGTCGGAGGGGCTACCCAACCCATCATCAAGGCCTATGGGGGCAAAGATGCGCGCAGCGTTGCCCGGCACATTGACGAAAACTGCCTGCAGCAATACAGCGGGGCTTCCCGTCGGCACTGGCGCCGATGGTGACAGGTAAGGAAATTCTCATGTCTGAGCTCCGCGATGCGGCGATGAAGTCGAAAGCCTGGCCTTTCGAAGAGGCCCGCGCGCTGCTCAAACGGTATGAGAAGAAGGCGCCTGAAAAGGGCTATGTGCTGTTCGAGACCGGCTACGGCCCGAGCGGCCTGCCTCATATCGGTACCTTTGGCGAGGTGGCGCGCACGACGATGATCCGCCGCGCTTTTGAGGCGATCTCGGATATCCCGACGCGGCTGATCTGTTTTTCCGACGATCTCGACGGGATGCGCAAAGTGCCGGAAAATGTGCCGCAGCAGGATCTGCTGAAGGCCAATATCCAGAAGCCGCTGACGAGCGTTCCGGACCCGTTTGGTGAATATGAGAGCTTTGGCGCGCATAACAACGCCATGCTGCGCCGGTTTCTCGACACGTTCGGCTTCGAATATGAGTTCATTTCCTCGACGGAGTTCTACCGTGCGGGTCTGTTCGACGCGACACTGAAACTGTGCGTCGAGCGCTATGACGAGATCATGGCGATCATGCTGGCCTCTTTGCGCGAAGAACGGCAGCAAACCTATAGCTGCTTCCTGCCGATCCATCCCGAAACCGGGCGGGTGTTGTATGTGCCGATGAAATCCATCGACAAGGTGAACCACACGATCACCTTTGACGATGAGGATGGGCGCGAATGGACGCTGCCGGTGACCGGTGGCAATGTGAAGCTGCAATGGAAGCCCGATTTCGGCGCACGTTGGGCTGAGCTTGATGTCGATTTCGAGATGTATGGCAAAGACCATTCGACCAATACGCCGATCTATGACGGGATCTGTGAAGTCCTGGGCGGCCGCAAGCCGAACCATTTCACCTATGAGCTGTTTCTCGATTTCGAGGGTCAGAAAATCTCGAAATCAAAAGGCAATGGTCTGACGATTGACGAATGGCTGACCTATGCCTCGGCCGAGAGCCTGTCTTACTTTATGTATCAGAAACCCAAAACGGCCAAGCGGCTGTGGTGGGATGTGATCCCGAAGGCGGTCGACGAATATCACCAGCAGCTGAAAGCCTACCCCGATCAGCCGGTTGAGCAGCAGGTGAACAATCCGGTCTGGCATATCCATAATGGCAAGCCGCCGAAATCGACGATGGTGGTGCCGTTTGCGATGCTGCTGAACCTCGCGTCGGTGGCGGGGGCCAAGGATGCGACCGGGCTTTGGGGCTTTATCCGCCGTTACGCGCCGGAGGCGTCACCGGAAGCCAATCCGGATCTCGATGCGGCAGCGGGGTTCGCGCTGCGCTATTTCCAGGACAAGATCGCGCCGAACCGGGTATTCCGCCTGCCATCTGACACCGAGCGCGCCGCAATTCTTGATCTGCGCGGACGGCTTGACGCGTTTGCCGGACCGGAAGACGGTCAGGCCGAGGATGAGGCGCTGCAGACAATCGTATATGCGGTCGGCAAGGATCACGGCTTTGATCCGCTGCGCGACTGGTTCAGGGCGCTCTATGAGGTGCTGCTGGGCGCATCCGAGGGCCCGCGTTTTGGTGGCTTTGTCGCGCTTTACGGGGTGTCGGAATCGATTGCGCTGATCGACCGGGCGCTGGCCGGAGAGCTTGTTGGCTGATCTGCGCCACCGGCGGCAGTCGTAAACAGGGTGCTGGTTTCGTCGGGTCTCGCCGCGGCATCTGGAACATGCTTCCCCCTCGCAAGTCGATGACGAGGGGGATGCGGGGCACGGAAAAGGCGCGCGGTTCGCTGCTCAGCTATATTGATCTGGAGGAGCGGGAACCTGCGCGTCGCTTGTTGCAGTATAACCTGCTGTTTCGACGGTTCCTGGCTCTCGGGGTTGATGACCCTGACCCGGGGCCGGCTGTCTTCTCCAGGAACCGCGAGCGGCTTCTGAACACAGGGATGTCGCGCAAGGTCATGGCTGCCATTCCGGCCCATCGCGAGGTGAGGCCGCTTTTGTAGGAAGACCTCTTCCCGGTAGATGCCACACTGGTGAAAGCCTGGGTGTCGATGAAAAGCTTTCGGCCAAAGAGTGAGCGCGCGCCTCTAACGTCACGCTGATGACCAGCCTACCATGCCTGTCGCGACAGTGAGCGCGCACGAACCCGCGTCATCCTGGCGCTGCCAGCCAGAAATCCCACCAGACTGCCAAAGCTGATCCCGGGCATTTTCAGAAAAAGACGCCAGTAACCGACCAAGGCCCTCAGCCAGAACAGATGAACAAACAGATCCCGCATCAGAGAAGAGACGTGCGCCGCGCGGGGCTAAATCAGAACCTGCCAGGTCAGGAGGAAGAGGGGGGCTTTGGCCTCTTTATTGTTGCGCCGGCTGGTGGCGCGGCGCGCGGCAGTATGAGCCCGGGTTAACGCTTTTTTGTAACTCCTTCGGGGTCTGGCGCGGGACTGGTCCGGCGCAGGTGATGATCCAGGCGGGGGTGCGACAATGAACAAGGCGATTACCGAGGGGCTGGCTTTGATGCCGGAGCCATTTGCTGCTGGGCTGGCGAACTGGTCATCAGCGAACGGGCGGCCGGGGGATGCGTCTTATACCGGGGTGGCGGGCGCGGCCCTGGTTGGCAATGACCAGGATTTCGGCGGCTGTTTCGAAGTGATGAAGACCACGGCCACGCAGCGGATCCGGGCCTTTGCGCAGACCCCCCTGCGCCCGGATATGTATTTGCGGGTGACGGTGCGGATCAAGGCGGTCTCGGGGAACCTGCCCGCGGTTAGGATCGCGGCCTGGGCCGGGACTGCTGCGGGGACGAATGCAGCATCGGTGGCTCAGACCGCCACGGCGGTCGGTCTGTCTTCTTATGGCGAGGTGGTCACGGTCCAGGCGATCATCGGCGCGGGGAACCGGCCCGGGGTGGATCTTGTCTGGGGGCATCTGCCGGTGTTTGCGCATTTCGGCCTTGATCTGACCGGCCCGAATGGCGGCACGGTGCGGATCGACGATATCGTGATCGAGGATGTCACCTCGTTCTGGCTGCGTGATCTGACAGATGTGGTCGATGTGCGGGATCACGGCGCGCTTGGCGATGGCGTGGCAAATGACATGGCGGCGTTTCAGCGCGCCGATGCGGCGGCGGGCGGCCGCACTATTCTGGTGCCCACAGGGGTCTACCCGATCCAGGGCAATCTGACGGTCAGCTCTCCGATCCGCTTTGTCGGCACGGTGAGTGTGCCAGCGGCGAACCGGCTGGTGTTGACCCGGAATTTCGATCTGGAGAGCTATTCGCGTGCCTTCGGGGACGATACCGAAGGATTCCGGCGCGCGTTGCAGGCGCTGTTCTACTTCAATGACCATGTCACCTTTGACCTGTCCGGGCGCCGGGTCGATCTCGCCGCGCCGGTCGATGTCTCGGCCTTGTCAGGCCAGACCAGCTTTTCCAATCGCAGGGTGCTCAGGAACGGTTCGCTGAATGCGGTGAGCTCCACCGCCTGGAATACGGAGAGTTTCACCTCGGTTGGCACCTATACGCCTTCGACACACCACACCCGGCTGACCTCGGTGACCAATGTCGCCAATATCCCGATCGGCGCGCTGGTCGAAGGGGCGGGCGTCGGGCGTGAGGTCTATGTGCGCTCGAAAAACGTGGGCGCGGGCTGGATCGAGCTGTCTGAGCCGCTGTTTGCTGCTGCCGGGACCCGCACCTACACCTTCCGGAGATTCAAGTATATGATTGATTTCGGTGGGTTTTCTTTGCTGAACCGCTTCGAGATCCATGATGTCGAATTCAACTGCCTCGGGATTGCTTCGGGCGTGATGATGCCCGCTGCAGGTTCGGTCAACCGGTTCGAGAATTGTACTTTCAACCGCCCGAAGGATCGCGGCATTTCCTCGGCCGGGACCGGTTGCCAGGGGATGCATGTCGATTACTGCCAGTTCCTGTCAGACGAGCAATCGCTGCCGGCGCAAAACCGCAGCACCATTGCGATGAACGTCAACGCCAATGACGTCAAGCTGAGGAACAACCGCGTCGTCCGTTTCCGCCATTTCGCGGTGATGAACGGCACGTCGCATATGATCCAGTCGAACCATTTCTTTCAGGGGGATGACATGGCGGCGGGGGTGCGGCTGGCCGGGATCGTCTTTACCCAGACCAATGTGGCGACCGTGGTGACAGGCAATTACATCGACAATTGTTTTATAGAATGGGGCAATGAGCATGATGCGGCCCCCGAATTCAACAATGAATTCTCGTTTGGCGGGCTGAACATCGTCGGCAATATCTTCATTGCCTCGGACGTATCTTCCGCCTTTCGCTGGGTGGTGGTCAAACCCTATGGGCCGGGGCATTTCCTGAACGGGTTCTGCATGGAAAACAACACGTTCCGGGTATTCAATGCCACGATTGACCGGGTGGACCGGCTCGATACCACCCATTCCACGCTGGATTTTACCCGTTCGCGCGATGTGCGGGTCTCGGCCAATACCTATAATCAGGTGGCGCAGTCGATCTCGAACCCGGTGGTGGTGCAGCATGTGCAGAACACCAATGCCGATACCTGGACGGTGGATGCCTCGGCCTTTATCCCCTTTGGCGGCCGGATCCGTATGGTCGAGGCGGCGCAGCCAGAAACTGCCGTGACCAATGCGGCGAATGTGCAGCGCTATATTTCGCCTGTCGCTCTGCCGGGGCAGGGGGCGGGGGGCAATCAGGTGCAACTGCGATGGGGCGAGGCGGTGAAGGGCCGTGCCGTGGTGACGATGCGGATGGATCTGCCGACCTGAGCGCGGGCTTCGTTGCCGGGATAAGGGCGGCTCCCGGGCCGCCCTTTTGTCATGCGCGGCGGGGCGCTGTGGCGGGTGAATGGCCGGCCAGGCGTGCGAATCATTTTCTTGCGTGGTCAATGATGAATCCGGAAAGGATCTTTCCGGGCGGCGGATTTATTTCGCTGTTCTTCAGCCGGAGAATGCCGGCTCTTCACGCCCGCTGTCGAAGCTGTGAACGGCCAGGGTGTTGAAAGAAAATGTCAAACTTGTGGCAAAACCTGTGTGTATTTACAACATTGACACGAAAATGGTGAAAAAATTTACAGAAAAATGATTGTGATAACAGGGGTTACGTAAAAATTCACCTCGCGGTAAACTGGGATCGGGAGAGGGTCGCCCTGAACCGGGCGGGGCCCGTGATGGGGTGATGCAGACGGTTGCAGAGGGTTGCAGCCGTGATTGCCAGAAGACCAGGGGAGAGGATTCCATGAAAGACCAGCCCGATCCGCGCGGGGGCCGCGCGCCATCATTGGAATTTTCGGCGGGCGCGCATGTTGATGCGGCGGGTTACGCGCGTCTTTATGGCGAATCG
>NZ_JBZEGG010000060.1:2500-5921 GCF_058313095.1 Pseudogemmobacter sp. TB195 | reverse complement strand
TGGTTGCGGGGACAGGATTTGAACCTGTGACCTTCAGGTTATGAGCCTGACGAGCTACCTGGCTGCTCCACCCCGCGGCCGTTCTCCCCTCGGGGTTAGTATGAGGGGATTTGTATCGTATTGGAGAGAGGAGTCTCTGATCAGGTTTGGCGGTTACCTACTCTCCCACGTCTTGAGACGCAGTACCATTGGCGTAGAGGCCCTTAACGGCCGAGTTCGGGATGGGATCGGGTGTTTAGCCACCACTATGACCACCAAACCGGAACAGAGACTTGCGAAGCATGCTTCGCGAACATCGATGTATTGTTCAGGTCTGTGCGACTTTTGGTGCTTGTATATGGCTGTCTGTCGGTTAGCGAAGGTTTATGCCTTGCTTTTACCGGATCAAATCAAGCCAATCGGGCAATTAGTACCAGTCAGCTGAATGCGTTACCGCACTTACACCTCTGGCCTATCGACGTGGTGGTCTACCACGGCCCTCAAGGGAGGCCTAGTTTTGAAGGGGGCTTCACGCTTAGATGCCTTCAGCGTTTATCCTGTCCGAACATAGCTACCCTGCACTACCGTTGGCACGATAACAGGTCCACCAGTGGTTCGTTCAACCCGGTCCTCTCGTACTAGGGTCAACTCTTCTCAAGCCTCCTGCACCCACGGCAGATAGGGACCGAACTGTCTCACGACGTTCTAAACCCAGCTCACGTACCTCTTTAAACGGCGAACAGCCGTACCCTTGGGACCTGCTCCGGCCCCAGGATGAGATGAGCCGACATCGAGGTGCCAAACGATGCCGTCGATATGGACTCTTGGGCATCATCAGCCTGTTATCCCCAGAGTACCTTTTATCCGTTGAGCGATGGCCCTCCCACTTGGGACCACCGGATCACTATGGCCGACTTTCGTCTCTGCTCGACTTGTCAGTCTCGCAGTCAGGCTGGCTTCTGCCATTGCACTCAACGACCGATTTCCGACCGGTCTGAGCCAACCTTCGCGCGCCTCCGTTACGATTTGGGAGGCGACCGCCCCAGTCAAACTCCCCACCATGCAGGGTCCCGGATCCGGATAACGGACCGCGGTTAGACATCAAGAAGGCGAAGGGTGGTATCTCAAGGATGGCTCCACTCAGACTGGCGTCCAAGTTTCAATGCCTACCACCTATCCTGCACATCACATTCCTGATGCCAATGCAAAGCTAGAGTAAAGGTTCATGGGGTCTTTCCGTCTAACCGCGGGTAGTGTGCATCTTGACACACAGTTCAATTTCGCTGAGTCCACGTTTGAGACAGCGGGGAGATCGTTACGCCATTCGTGCAGGTCGGAACTTACCCGACAAGGAATTTCGCTACCTTAGGACCGTTATAGTTACGGCCGCCGTTTACCGGGGCTTCAATTCAGAGCTTGCACCCCTCCTTTTAACCTTCCGGCACCGGGCAGGCGTCAGACCCTATACGTCGTCTTACGACTTCGCAGAGCCCTGTGTTTTAAGTAAACAGTCGCCACCCCCTGGATTGTGCCCCCCGCCCATACTTGCGTACAGACGGGGCTCCCTTCTCGCGAACTTACGGGAGCATTTTGCCGAGTTCCTTAAACGTGGTTCTCTCAAGCGCCTTGGTATACTCTACCTGTCCACCTGTGTCGGTTTAGGGTACGGTCTGATGGAGGGCTATTTCCAGGAACCTCTGAACGGCCTTCCCAATCCGATAAGGGAAGACAATCTTCGAGATCCGTCACATCCTCCTGGCCACGGAATATTAACCGTGTTCCCATCGACTACGCCTTTCGGCCTCGCCTTAGGGGCCGGCTTACCCTGCTCAGATTAGCTTTAAGCAGGAACCCTTGGACTTTCGGCGAGAGGGTCTCTCACCCTCTTTGTCGCTACTCATGTCAACATTCTCACTTCTGATCTCTCCACCGGATGCCTTACAGCCCGGCTTCACAGAAAGAACAGTGTCTCTGCGTTATTCCACAAGTGGAGTAACAAGAGACAGCGTTCTATATCACAGAACGCTCCGCTACCACGCACATCGCTGTGCATCCCGAGCTTCGGCTCATGGCTTGAGCCCCGATACATCTTCGCCGCAGGACAGCTTATCTAGACCAGTGAGCTGTTACGCTATCTTTAAAGGATGGCTGCTTCTAAGCCAACCTCCTGGTTGTTTTGGCCGTCCCACATGCTTTCCCACTTAGCCATGAATTAGGGGCCTTAGCTGCAGGTCAGGGTTGTTTCCCTCTTCACGACGGACGTTAGCACCCGCCGTGTGTCTCCCGGATATTACTCATCGGTATTCGGAGTTTGGTTAGGCTCAGTAAGTCTGTGGGACCCCATTGCCCATCCAGTGCTCTACCCCCGATGGTATTCGTCCGAGGCGCTACCTAAATAGCTTTCGCGGAGAACCAGCTATCTCCAGGTTTGATTAGCCTTTCACCCCTAGCCACAAGTCATCCAGACCCTTTTCAACGGGTGTTGGTTCGGACCTCCAGTAAGTGTTACCTTACCTTCATCCTGCTCATGGCTAGATCACCTGGTTTCGGGTCTGATCCAACGAACTCTGTCGCCCATTTAAGACTCGCTTTCGCTGCGCCTACACCTATCGGCTTAAGCTCGCTCGTTAGACCAAGTCGTTGACCCATTATACAAAAGGTACGCCGTCACCTCTCAAGGAGGCTCCGACTGCTTGTAGGCGTCCGGTTTCAGGTACTGTTTCACTCCCCTCGTCGGGGTGCTTTTCACCTTTCCCTCACGGTACTGGTTCGCTATCGGTCAGTAAGGAGTACTTAGCCTTCGGAGGTGGTCCTCCGATCTTCAGACAGGATTTCACGTGTCCCGCCCTACTTAATATGTGCAATGGTGCTTCCAATACGGGACTGTCACCCACTATGGTTGGCCTTTCCAGACCATTCTTGTCACACTTCATGCATCGGCTGATCCGCGTTCGCTCGCCACTACTAACGGAGTCTCTATTGATGTCCTTTCCTCCGGGTACTTAGATGTTTCAGTTCCCCGGGTTCGCTCTAAAAACCCTATGTATTCAGGTAATTAGTACCTGTTTTACCCTGCTGTAAATCACCTCGCAGCTACGCGGCGCAGCCGCCTCCGGCATTGAGCCGGCACGGAGCGAGCGTAATTGCGTAGCAATTACAACAGAATATCAGGTGGGTTTCCCCATTCGGAGATCTATGGGTCAAAGCCTGTTCCCGGCTCACCATAGCTTAACGCAGGGTACCACGTCCTTCATCGCCTCTTACTGCCTAGGCATCCACCAAACGCCCTTCTCGCGCTTGATCTGATCCGGAAAGAGCAAGGCCGCAGGACAAGCTAAGCCCGCAGCCACTTTCCGAAACAGAAGTCATATACTTCTACCCATGTCACTGACGTATCAGTGACCGGTTGCGTACTAGACTTGAACAATAGCACTGTTGTTCG
>NZ_JBZEGG010000059.1:0-7774 GCF_058313095.1 Pseudogemmobacter sp. TB195 | reverse complement strand
GCAGCCCCACACGCAAAGAACTCACCTTAGCACGGGCCGCAACGACGAAGATGACCCCCATGTTTTGTCCACTCCCGCCGGTCCGGCCAGTCGTGGCTGAGGTCATGACCTTCCGTAACCTCATCGGCATAGACCTGGTCGCCTCCGTGCAGCATCAGCGCAAACGGCGCGCGTCGGTGCTCCTCGCGCAGGCGCGCCCACATGGCGTTGCGCTCAGAGCCCTCACGCTCCATATCGCCGACCTCCTCGCCATTGCAGGAAACGTATGCGACGCGCTGATCGCCTGTCAGATCCCCGGCAACCTCATAGCTCTCGTCGTTCCAACGGTAGGCGGACAACCTATCAGCCGGCAGCGAGAACTGCACGCGCCAGACGGAAGCGTGATCGAAACTTGCGAGGGACACGGCACGAAATTTGCCGGCCGTCAGCTCGATCGGCGGCGGTTCATCGTTTCGTGCGGTGATGAAAAGTGCCGAAAGACATAGTTGTCCACTATCGACAGTATCGAGGAACAGGACAGGGCCGATGGGAGAGGTGATCTGCAAGGTCATACGTGCCAACTATGTCGACCGACGTCACCGCGCAATTCGAAAATAAGGGAAAAATCCGCGGGATCCTTGGCTTAAGGTTTGCCGTCACAAACCGCTATGCGCCGTTGGGTGTGGCTTTGATACCGCCTCAGGCCGCATTTCCGAGCACGATGCTTGCGCTCCGAAAGTCCCGCTTGATATTTCAGTTTGAATGCACATTTCAATGGAAACCGCAGGCACCTTAGTGCGAACGCTCCTGACAGCAATCTCCACGCTTAGGGTGCACGGAAACCAGAAACCTGACCGCGCCAGTATCAACAGAATGTGAGCATGACATGACCCGGAAACCTGAACGCGACATTGAAAAAGACTACCCGCTTGCGGAGTTCGTCGAGAAGCTGCGCCGCCTTGCCGATTCACTGGAGGCAGGTAAGCGCTTCCAGATCCAGATCGCCGGAGAGCGCGTATCGATCCCGGTTCGCGCTACGTTCAATATCGAACATGAAAGAGGCGAAGACGACGAAGAGATCGAATTCCAGATCAAGTGGCCGCTTGAAAAAGATGGATCATCGATCGGTTGAAACGACCTTTCGGCAGACGTTTCTCCCGGTTTTCGGTCGTACGGAAGAGATCCCGGCAAATCTTGTAAATTTCGCAATTGTGCTGCCCCAACAACGCTGGATAGTTCGATCTTCGGAACACTCGTTCCCATCTCCGCCGCATAGCTCAGTATGTCAGCGTGATCTTGCTCCCGTTTCGCCGGACACTCAGGCGGTTGCGGTTTGAGCTGCGATGAACTCGCGTGGTGAGCGCATCTTCAGCCCCGAGTGTGGGTGGTTTTCATTGTAGTCCTCGAACCACCCGGCAATCAATCCGAGGACGGTAGCGGCGTCGGGCAGCGGTGTGACGTTTACGTAGTCCCGCTTGAGCGTGTTCACGAATGCCTCGGATATCCCATTGCTCTGCGGACTCTTCACGGGCGGGAAGCAGGGTTTCAGGCCGAGCTGGCGGGCGAAGATGCAGGTGTTCTTGGCGATGTAGGGCGAACCGTTATCGCTGAGCATCTCGATCTGGTGCGGTGCGCGATGCCCCGCAAACCGCGCCTCTACCGCTGCCAGCATAATGTCGCGCACGTCCGATCCGCTGATACCTGCGTTCACGACGGCGCACCAAGCAATGATCTCGCGATCGTGGGCGTCGATGATGAATGCGCCGCGAACGATGTCACCGTTCCAACAGGTGAACTCGAAGCCGTCACTGCACCAGCGCAGGTTTGAGCGCATCGTCACGACCTTGCCGTTGTGGGTGCGATCGGGCCGTTCGGCGTAGCGCCGTGCCAGCAGCAGGTTCTGCCCCTGCATGATGCGGTATACGCGCTTGTGGTTGACAGACGCTGCGCCCGTGGCGCGCAACTGCCGGTTCAGAATGGCTGTAATCCGGCGGTATCCGTAGGTTGGCCTTGCCGCCACGAGCGCGGTGATCAGCGGCAACACCGCCGCGTCTTGCGCTTTGTGATAGCGCCGCCGCGGCTTTGCACTTCCTATCAGACGGGCGTGCAGGTTGGAACGGGAGACGCCCAGGGTCGTGGCCACGACGCTCATCGGGAACCGTCCTTGGGCTGCGACTGCACATGCCATGTCAGTTTTTTTGAGCGTGACTTGTCGAGCGCCTCCTTGAGGATTTCGACTTCGAGGGTCTTTCGCCCCAGTTGGCGCTCCAGCTCGCGGATGCGATGCTCCATCTGGCGGACCGCGCGATTGCTTGTGACGTCATCGTCTCCAGACACGGCCACGGCTCCCCCTTCCAGCATCAGACGTCGCCAACGATACAGCAGGTTCGGTGCCACGCCATTGCGACGCGCAACGACCGAGATGCTGGCACTCTCGTCCAGCGTCTCCTCCACAATCCGCAGCTTCTCGGAGGACGACCAGCGGCGCCGACGGCCGCCATCGGTGATGATTTCATAGTCAGACATAAGCACGTGCTTAGGGCTATCCCTAAGCCTCCATGGTTATGCCCAAGTGTCCGGTCGAAAGGGGGGCCAGTTCACAGCGTCGCGGATAATCCTGCCGACATGATGATTGCTTCGCCATATCAAACTGTGCTTTTTGGGCTGGCCTGGCCAAGGCGAGATCATTTCTTTTGAAACGAGTGGAGCGTCTCATCAACACGTGGCTGACGCGTTTGTCGGTTCGGATTTTGAGATAGGGCCTAATGGGAGTATTTATCATTGGCCTCTCAGGCCGACATTCCGCTGGAGAACAAGAACACCATATAGGCTGCATAGGCGACCAGCATGAGAATGCCCCAAAGCCGCCCGACCTTCGTCGTTGCGAACAGCAACGTCAACAGTAGCAAGGCAGCCCCCAGCATTACGGGCGTGTCGATGGTGCGAAACCGTGCACTCACTTCGATTGGCTGAATCACGACGGTTACGCCAAGAATGGCGAGAATGTTGAAGATATTTGACCCGATGACGTTGCCCAGTACGACGTCAGATTGGCGCCTGATCGCGGCGACAATGGCGGTGGCAAGCTCGGGCAGCGAGGTGCCAATGGCGACCAGCGAAAGCCCAATCACGGCATCCGGCACTCCGAAAGTCCGCGCGATGTTCACGGCTCCATCGACCAGCAGGTCCGCTCCGAACACAAGCGCCGCGATTCCGCCAAGCGCGAGGACAGGCGCCAGCCAGGGGCGCCGCAAGGGAACGTCCTCGAACGCCTCTGCCTCATGTTGAAACGTCTTGGCGGCGCGGTTCCTCCGCTCCAGCCAATAGGTGGAGAAAAGATAGCCCGCCAGCACCATCAGCATCGCAATCCCTTCGATGCGGGTGATCATTTCCCCTTGTACCAGGACGAACGCCGCGAGCGAAACGAGGGCTGCCACGAGCGCCTCGCGCACTGCCGTCCGCTCCCAGCCCATAATGGGTGCAATGAGCGCAGCGACCCCTACTATGAGCAGGATATTCGCGATGTTCGAGCCGACAACGTTTCCGAGGGCGATTTCGGGGGCACCGTCCAGAGCCGCGTTCACTGACACCAGCAACTCGGGCGTGGACGTGCCGAAGCCGACAATGACAAGCCCGATCAGGAGCTTCGATATGCCGAGCCGCTCGGCGATGGCAACCGAGCCGCGCACAAGGCCTTCGCCGCCGACGAAAAGTAGTACGAGGCCAGCGGCCACGAAGAGAAGATCATGAAGCATTCGTGGTCCTGTCGGTTAAAATTCGGCTTCGGCATGGGCAGTAATCTGATTGTCATGTCGGGATTTAAGGTGTCGATCAAAGAAAAGGAACTGCAAGCCATGTCCCTATTCGTAATTTTTTGCGTGTCTTCTGCATTGAAATGCGCCCGGCGATTGTAAACAGGTGCTGGCGATCTGATATCGTAGTGACCCACCCGGAAGGAACCAGATGCAGCGCAACGACGGTGAAATACGGCGACCCTCGCTGTCGCTCCCGATCCTGCGCACGGCACGCCGCCAGCATCGTGCTGGCACGCTCACTCTCGGCAGTCTTCTGTCGGCTCTCGGCGAGGCGTCCTTTGGATGGGCGATCGTGATGTTCTCGCTGCTGACGCTGCTGCCGCTGCCACCTGGGTCTTCCCTGATCACGGCGCTGCCTCTTCTGGTGACCACAGCCCAGATGATGTTGGGTTACCCCCATGTGAAACTTCCAGGGCGCTTGGCCCGTCTGCGGATTGACCCTTTGAAGCTGAGGCGGACAGTCCTGCGCATCCGGCCGGTGACACGAAGGCTCGAACGCATCCTCGTGCCTCGCTACAAGACGCTGTTTTCCCGGCGCAATGAACGACCTCTTGGCCTGTTTATGTTCGTGATCGCATTCGCTCTTTTCTTGCCAGTTCCCTTGAGCGGTTGGTTCCCGGCCATCTCGCTCTTCATTATTGGCGTCGGCATTGTGGAGCAGGACGGCCTTGTCAGCAGTATGGGTCTGGTCCTTGGTGCGGCATCGGTCTTGTTGACCGCAACAATCCTCACCTCCCTCGCTGCGGGCGCGGACGCCCTTATCCATTGAAGATGGGCTCGAGCCCCCTAGGTGTTTAGTCCCGGCATCTGGTGGATCGGGCTTAGGATGAATCTGTCAGGCTCTGCTGTCCAGATCTTGCAGATGTATTCGTATGGGGTGAGGCCGCTGAGGGTCTTTAGCCTTCGAGCGAAGTTGTAGGCTGCCATGAAGTCCGTCAGATGTGCTCGCAGCTGGTCATGGCTGTCGTAATGGAAGCGTTTGACGGTGGCGTCCTTGATCGTGCGGTTCATCCGTTCGACCTGGCCGTTGGTCCATGGATGGTTGGGCTTGGTCAGCCGGTGCTCGATGCCATTGGCCTCGCAAATCATGTCGAAACGCATCGGCCGAGAGTAGATGGTATTCCGGTTCCGGGGCTGCTCTGCGAACTGGATTCCGTTGTCGGTGAGAATGGTATGGACCTGGTAGGGCACGGCTTCGAGCATGTGCTGAAGGAATTCCCAGGCTGTTTTTCTGTCGGCCTTGTCGACGAGTTGGGTCACGGCGAACTTGCTCGTCCGGTCGATGCCAACGAACAAATATAGCTTGCCTTCACCGGTTTGCACCTCGGCGATGTCGATGTGGAAGAACCCTATGGGGTAGCGTTTGAACTTCGACCGCTTCGGCTTGTCGCCCTCCATATCAGGCAGGCGCGAGATGCCGTGCCGCTGCAGACAGCGGTGCAGCGCAGATCGCGTCAGGTGGGGGATCGAGGGCTGCAGAGCGTAAAGGCAATCGTCCAATGGCAGCAGCGTATGGCGCCGGAATGCCACGACCATCGCCTCCTCAGCCTCCGTCAGCACGGTGGATCGAGGCTCGGAAGGCCCGGTCTTCATATCCTCGACCGTCGCGCGCTTGCGCCACTTCGCAACGGTCTTGGGATTGATCCCCAGCTCCCGGCTCAGCTGCGCGAGCGAAGCTTGCGATCGCTGTATTGCTGCTCTGACAGCGTGCGTTGTCGTGGCGCTGCCATGACGAATTTGTCCCATAGGGCATCCTTCCATTCCATAGAAAGGATCGCACCATCAAACCGTGGGATCAAACACAGTCGCCAAACCGGGTAAAGCGAGAAGCATTGCAGAGGCTATTGCGCGGCAAAAACGTACGCCTGCGCCCATGTTACTCTCTGCTTCCGGCCTTCGTAACCCGGACTTCAAAAGTCAAAAAGGTCGCCTAGAAACGACTCCCGCTTCTTCTTGTGGGGCTGTGATCGATGCGTGTCTCGGTATTCGGAGCTGTGTGCTTGTGCGGGTTCCGCCGCAGCCGGGCCAGCGCGTTCAATGATCTTGTCGAGTTCACCTCGGTCAAGCCAAACCCCCCGGCATTTCGGGCAGTAATCAATCTCGACGCCGCTACGCTCGGCAATCACGAGCGTCTCTCCATCCACGGGACACTGCATGCGGTTCACCTCTCTTGCCAATTTCAAATCATATCAGCGTTCGAACTAAGCACTCTGTGGCCGTTTCCAACCCCTCAGCCGCAAAAACGCGCGGCTGGCTGTGCATCCGCCCGTCACAACCGTGGGTCAGCAAGGGTCACCGACACAGCGGACGTGCTTCCGTCCCGAAGCACGCGGATCGTGACCCTGTCACCGGGAGCGTAGGCGTCGAGCGCATCACGGAGATCAGCCGAGGTCGCGACAGCCCGATCCTCTATCCCGACGATGATGTCCCGAGGGACCAGCCGTCCGGACGCGTCTTGGCGCGCAGGGCGCAAACCAGCCGCAACGGCCGGGGACCCGGGTTCGACCCCAAGGACAAGAACCCCTTCCAGACCCTGTATTGCGGCGAGGCGATTGATCTGGTCGGAATGCCGAATACCCAGAATGGGCGGTCGATAGATGCCTGTTTCGATCAGCTGGGGTACGACCCGGTTCACCGTGTCAACGGGCACCGCGAAGCCGATACCGGCACTGGACCCGGACGGGCTGAAGATGGCCGTATTCACGCCGATCAGTCTTCCCGCGCTGTCGATCAGCGGACCGCCGGAATTGCCGGGATTGATCGCAGCATCGGTCTGGATCAGGCCCTCGATGGTCGCGCCGCCCTGTGTCGGGATCTCGCGATCAAGCGCCGAGACGATGCCAGTGGTCAGTGTCCAGTCGAGACCGAAGGGGTTGCCTATGGCGAAGACGGATTGCCCGACGCGCAGCGTGTCGCTCTCGCCGATCGACAGGGGCGGCGGCGTGTCGAGGCCCGCATCAACGTGAAGAACGGCCAAGTCGTGTTCTGGGGCCGTTCCCACAAGATCTGCCTCCAACAGACGGCCGTCTGCGAGCCGGACACGGGCTCCAGCTGCCCCCCTTATCACATGATTATTGGTAACGATGTGGCCTCGATCGTCCCAGATGAACCCCGAGCCCGTGCCCCGCGGTACCTCCATAGCACGGCGTGACCATGGATCGAGCACACGACTTTCGGTCGTGATCGACACGACCGAGCCACGTGCCGCCTCGAACAGGGCGATGGTCGTTTCCTCCTGGGGCGCAAGTTCGCCACGCGGAATGATCTGGCGCGGCTCAGTTTCGCGCCATGGTGCTTCGAACAGTAGGAAGGCACCGATGCCAGCCGCAACCAGCCCCAATAGAAAACCGCGCAATTGGCCTGCATCTCTAATCATTCGGATTTTTCTCTGTATATTTCATGATAGGTCAGATGATTTCGAATCGACAAAGTTTATTTGGTTTGGGTTTCGGCCAATCTCAACTCCTGACCCCAAACAAATAATGACAGCAATGCCGGTTTCCTCGCACTTCATACTCGAAGTCTGTCGGCGTAAGCCCTATCTCCCGAACATGTCACGGCTGTGCACCCTCGGGCGAGGCGTTTCCCAGGTTGACGTCAAGCCATTCAGTTATCCACGCCACGACAATACTCAGCTTGCTCCCTGACATCTGTCCCGTGAGTCGCTTTCCAAAATCTTCAAATGGTGACACATTACCAGCTAGGGACGCGTGGCAGAGAACCCGCGCTCGCAACAGGCGGATCGGAGCGGCATCCATGACCCTTGCACATATCCTGTGTGTTTTATCTATCTTTTCGGCATGTATTGCCTTGATGGCGCTTGACACGCCGACGACCGTGGCCAGATCTGACGACTTACGTGTGGGACGGGTGACCAACCTACCACTGCCCCGCTACGTCAGTCGGGAGTGGACAAAACATGGGGGTCATCTTCGTCGTTGCGGCCCGTGCTAAGGTGAGTTCTTTGCGTGTGGGGCTGC
>NZ_JBZEGG010000058.1:0-7908 GCF_058313095.1 Pseudogemmobacter sp. TB195 | reverse complement strand
CCGTTCACGATGCGCCGGGCCCCGACATAGTCCCCGGGCAGGTAATCCCGCAGCGCCTTGCCGGTGAACCAGCCGTCGAGCATTCCCTCGACAAGGATCTGCGCCGAAATCGCCGGATCAAGCGCGAGGTCGTAATCCGCCGCCAACCGGCCGCCCAGACCGAGCTCACGATCTGCGCGCTGATAGTTCTCGCGCCAGGTGAGCTGCACATAGCCCCGGCCATAGGGCGCTTTGCCGGTCTGATCGATGGCGCCGTATTTCTTGCCCTTGCCCCGGCCGTATTCCCGGATCGGCTGCATGGTGTGGGCAGTCTCGTGATAAGCGGTCGCAAGGATATAGGCGCGGTAACTGCGAGGCAGGGTTGCTGTCGCGGCAAGGATGGCGTTGAGGCCATCCACCTGAGCCTGTTTCAGCGCGCCGCCGAACAGCGGACGGATCGCGGCAAAGAATGCCTCGGTCATGTCGATCTCCATGGTGGATGTGAAAAAGCCCGGCGCGGCGGCGGGGCGTGGTTAGCTAGGTCGGCGGCTTGGCGCAGAGGCGGGTTGGAAAAGACCCTCACCGGCAACGATATTCAAGATTATTTGGATTGCATCTACGACCACATAGTCTATAATATTACGGACAAATTCTGATATGATTTGCGATTTTTTTGCTTTATATCAGAGGATTAGCTTGGACAAGTTGGGGTGAGATTATGAACTCAAAAAGAGAGTACGCGAAGACCCACCCATGGCTGCATTTCAAGTATGATCTGAGTCGCCTAAGCTGTCCCGCGTGGATGCAGCTAGGCGAGATCATCTCGAAGTCCATGCATATCGCTCGCGCACCCATCGCACCTCAGCGGGCCGATGATTTCTACAAAATGTTTCTTGCGAAAGGCGCCGCCGCTACGACGGCCATTGAAGGCAACACCCTTTCCGAGGAGCAGGTTAAAGATCAGATTGACGGAAAACTTATACTGCCGCCATCGCAAGAGTACTTACAGCGTGAGGTTCAGAATGTTTTGGATGCCTGCAATGAACTTGTCAGGGATACTAGGGAGAATGGCTCCCAACCAGTGACCCCACAATTAATTGGGGCCCTTAACTTTAAGACCCTCGATGGGCTAAGCTTGGCAGACGAAGTCCGACCCGGAGAAATTCGAAAGCACAGCGTAACAGTTGCACGTTATAAAGGGGCTCCCGCAGAAGACTGCGAGTACCTGCTGTATCGCATGTGTGATGTTATTGAAGAACTTCTTTCCGACGAAACCAACAAGATGCGAAATGGTATCTTTGCAGCACTGTTCGCACACGTTTACATTGCACTCATTCACCCATTTGGCGATGGAAATGGAAGGACATCACGACTTCTGGAGGTTTACATCCTTCTTCGCTCTGGCTTCCCCATGCCAACATGCCAGCTACTCAGCAATCATTACAACAAGACGAGAAGCGAATATTACCGCCAGCTTGATGGGGTTTCAAAAGGAGACGGAGACCTGTGCCGCTTCACAGAGTACGCCGTTCAAGGGTTCGTCGACGGACTACAAGAACAGGTAGGAATTATTCAAGCAGAACAAATGCGTGTAACATGGATTAACTACATCCATACAAGGTTCTTAGACGAAGCTTCTTCCACAGCTAAGAGGCGTCGGCATCTAGCCATTGCGATCAGTAAATCAGATAGCGCATGGCCAATTGATCAAGTCCTCGCGTCCGATCTGAAACTTAGCCGAGTTTACGTCAGTGTTGATCAAAAGACATTGTCTCGCGATATGAATGCGCTGGCCGCCATGCGTCTGATAATCAGAGTCGGGAAAATGGTTATAGCAAACCGCAGCGAAATTCAGGGATTTCTTCCTTGGCGAAACGCCCCCCATGGTGCGACATAAGTTATAATGGCCGAGGCCCCTTGAGCATCCCATAGATCACCGGATCAGTCCGGTCATAGGCCTCTCGCCCGGCGCAGTCATAGGTCAGCGCCAGATACAGCTCGATCCGGCCCGGCTGCAGCGTGTCGGGCGGGGTCAACTCGATCCGCAGCCGGGTCGCGGTATCGCTGATCTGCCGGCGCGGGCCGCCCGGATTGACCGGTGATCCCGGCATGGCAATCCCGGTGGCATCGGTGAACAGCGCAGACCATTCCATCAGCCGGCAGTCCCGGCCCACTGTCGTGCGCTGCGCCACCATGTACAGCACCACCCGCTCACCCTGATAGACTGGCTCGGCGACATAGCTGAGGCCCGGCGTCTGGCGGATTACCCGGTCCTCACCGGCGGCGCGCTTCACGCCCTCGGCGAGATCCGCGATCTGCCCTCGCAGCGCCGCCATCTCCCCCGGCAGCGCCCAGACAGCGGATATATGGCTCCCGACCGGCGTCAGGATCGAGAGCACGATCACGCCCACGGCGCTCAGCATGATCGAGGTGAGCCAAATCCAGATCCGCTCAGCAAGGAAGCCGGGCTTAGGCAGTATGTCTTTGACGGTCATTGCGCCTCCTGGGCGGCTATATGTTCTTGATTTTCAGGATCGCTCGCGCGAAGGTTGCGGTGGTACTGCTGGCCTTTACTGCAGGATCCGCCCTAACTTCCCTGCCTCTAACCAGGCGGGGCACTTTCGTCAGAATACCAAATTCATGGTATGGCAGATGGAGGCCAGGTCCGTAGAAGCGAAGCGCTGGATCTGGCCCGCGCATGACGGTTCTACACCGGGCGAAGCAAGGGAATTACCCCCTGCGATGTGAGTAAATATTCAAACTCCAGTTCAAAGAAACTCCCATTTGGAAAAATCATTCAATGAACGCTCTGCGCCTGTTTCGCTGCGAATGCGGTCATAAGTTGAGATTTGGGGCGCACACCTGCCCGATTTGCTATTTCAGAACGCCACTGAAGAACCGGTATTGGCCGTGGGTACTTGCCCCTTCTGCAGTGTCGGTGATCGCAATCATGGCGATGCTGTAGAGCGACCACCGTCGCCCATATAGCGGCCCCGCCGAGGATCGACGGGACCAGCCACCAGCAGGGGGGTCAGGTGTATTTCGCCACGTTCAGCGCGTAGTCCCGCGCGACCAGCTCGGCGGCATCGCGGCCCGAATGGGTCACATCCTCAATAAAGGCGCGGTAGTAGTGCCCGACATAACGGACGCGGTCCATTCCGGCGTCATGCATATAGCTGATCCCTGGGAGCGTGCATGCCTCCCGCGCGACATAGGGCATCAGCGCATCGAACAGGTATGCTCCATTGCGATAGAAAGACACCTTCGTGGTGGCGCCTGTATTATCCCAGTCGGGCTGAGCATGGGCTGCCAGTTGCTGCGGAGCAGCCGTCGAGAGTGCCGGGCCATCCACGCTCTGACCTGCTGACCAAACACGCACTTGCCCCGCACTTGCACCCTGTTCCAGCATCAGCCAGTTACGGGCCGACTGCCTGTTCGCTGAAGTGGTGCCCGGCGGCGTGAACTCTCCCACTCGCAGAAGCTGCCGCTCCGCACCGGACAGACCAGATGGTTTAAGCCAGATGAGCGCAAGCAGCTCGTTTTTGACGCGTCCGGCAGCGGCGAGATTGGGGATGCCTGCCTCGCGCCGCAGACCGTAATTGCCCCCATCATTGGCTTTGAGCAGACCGCCGCCCGCATAGCTCAGCGTATTGGCGCCATTTGCAAATTGCGACAACGCCGAAACACCCGCCGGGGACATATCGTAAAAGCCGCCGGTGATAACCGGGTTCTGGGTCGGGTAGCTCGCGGGGTTGGAAATATCCAGCAGACCAATGGTGCCGCCGGTCAGCAGCAGATCAGGGCCAGCCAGCGGAAGGCGCGGATCAGCAAAGTTTGCGCCCGGGAGTGTGCGAACGGTGGTCATAATATTTCCCTTCAGAGGCTGGTGTTGTTGAGCCAGCCGCGCGCGGTGAGCGCGGCTTTGATGCAAACCCCGTAGATCGAGGCCGCCTTGGCATTGGGGTGGCCGCGCCATTGGCCAAGCCCGCGCCTGCCTGTACCTCATCCAGGTAGCCCGGTTCCGTGAAGCCCGACAGCGCGTCGGCAGCATCGACGATTGTCTGCACATCGCCTGCCGAAGCTGCGACCCAGAAACTCGGCGGCGCCGGGTCGATACCGCGCTCCAGCAGGACGGCCAGAGGATAGCTCGCCTCATCGCCGATCTGGATATTGCCAAGCCGCGTCTCGCGCGACACGGCACCCCGCGACCGATCCTCCTCGGTCCAGCGGGCTGTCACGATGTAATGCGAGCCGCGCAGGCCCTCGGTATTGCGCCACAGCGCGAACCCTGCCGGCAACGAGGCATCCGGGCCAAGGATGGCACGCACAGTTGCAGGGGCGATCACGTCCGCGCCCTGG
This sequence comes from Pseudogemmobacter sp. TB195, assembly GCF_058313095.1. Classification (NCBI taxonomy): domain Bacteria; kingdom Pseudomonadati; phylum Pseudomonadota; class Alphaproteobacteria; order Rhodobacterales; family Paracoccaceae; genus Pseudogemmobacter; species Pseudogemmobacter sp. TB195. Next base: position 3,570 of record NZ_JBZEGG010000058.1, on the reverse strand, counting down.
GTATCCCAGGATGAGAGCGTGAAAATAAGCTCAGCCGCCTTTGCTGCCACATCGGTCGGCAGCGGCACGCGGCCCGTAATCGTGCTCTTGGTCAAAGCCATGGCATATCCACGTAAAAAAGCCCGCACGCGGCGGGGTGTGTCAGGTCGGATTGTGCGGAAGGGTCAGCCCTGCGGGGGCTCGGGCCAGACAGCGGCCAGTGGGTCACTCGTCACATCAGGCAGGTCTCGCAGGGCCTGCCGGTAAGCCAGCCATGCGGCGCGCGAGGCCTCAGTCTGGGGGAAGTCCGCGAGATTGCGAGGATCGAGGTCAGATACCCGCAGCAGCCGGTCGCGCTCGGCGCGAAGGGCCGCCCAATGCGCCACGGGGTCAAGCGCAGGCGCCGGCTCCATCGTTGTGACGATGCGCGACTCGCCTGTGAGCGCAGAGGTGAGGACGGTTGTAACTTCGATGAGATCAGACATTATCGCGCCCCCCCTCAACAGATGCGAAGACCTGTATTGCGCTGGCGCCGTTTCCCTGCACGCGGATAGCATTACAATTTGTCGGAACCACAAAAGACCCACTGATGGCGCCGGCACCGAAGCGAGTGAAATTACCGGAAACAAGATCAATCTCAACGATGCCTCTGGTTGACACCTCCAAGAATTGAAACAACGCCTGCCACGCCCCCCATGTAACGCCATTGTCGGCGCTGAAGCTGATATTGAGAATCATCGAAGCAGCCGAGTCTGGTCGCCAAAGATTGAGGCGGATATTGCGCACCCAGCCGATGTCATTGAAACCCGGCGCCTCCCATCCGGATGCAAAAAAGACACCGAGCAGGTTGCTCGCCAGTGCTTTCGGCTGGAGCTTGGGACCATTACCTTCGAACATGGCGATGGGATTGTCCCGCAAGCGAAACCCCAAAAGCGATGTGATCGGCGCATCCGGCACCAGCTCATCGTCTTCAATTCCGATAAAATCTGTCATCAGATGAACCTGTACCCGTCCGAGCCATCGCTCATTTTGCCATCCGCGCCAGACCAATAGGCCCCGCGCGCCTTCTGCGCCTCAGTCGATGCCGCATAATCTGGGCGACCATTTTCGGTGATGTAACCGTAGCGCTTGTTGCCGAAGCTGTACGCCTGCCCCGTCAATTCGACGCGGTGGCCTGAGACTTTCTCCTCCCGCGCCGCGATCTGGACAAATCTCCGGGTGTCCCGACCTGTCGGGCTTCTGATATCCCGCGTTGTGACGGATGCCACATCAGACAGCGCCATATCGTCGTCGGCATCGACCAGCATTTTCACCCGCTGCGGCGCCCGAACGAAAGTCTGGAGAAAGCGCCGGCCGAGAACCGCAACCGCTGCGTCATCTCCATGGTTGAGCCAGCGGCAATGGATTTCCTTGACCCTGCTGTCGGCAAACTCTTGGGTAGATACAGCCCCGGCATCTACAATGTACCGCTGACGGCGATAGCTGTTCCCGTCTGTCGCGGATTTCGTCGGGTCAAGCATCACAGTGAAAAACTGCACGGTCGTGATACGATCCTCGTCCCGGTCCTCAATCTCGATATCCAGAAGGTTGTTCCGGTCCGAGAGCATCTTCACCACGTCGAGGTCAACCGGCCGGTTCATCTTCAAACCGATCTCTTGGGCCGCATCATCCCACCAGATACTGACACCAAGGATCGCCAACTCTCCGATCAGCTTTGCCACCCCTTCGGGTTTGCAGATGTCGGCAGTCAGCCGAAGCGTCGGCGCCCAGCGATTTACCTCGGCATTCCACTTGGTGAGCGGGATGAACGCAGGATCGATGCCGGCATGATCCACCAGAAGTGACTGGAGCACCGGCACCAGCTTTTCCCGGCGCGGGCTGAAACTGGTCTGGAAGCTGTCACCAGATCTGTGGTCGGCAATTGTTGTGCCACTTACGCCGCGGGCAAGGATAGTCACAGCATCCCCCGCCCGCGTGAATTGGACAAGTTCTGAGCCAATGCACGCAAATCCCGCGCCCGGATACTGCAGATCGCCGATGCCCGCCGGGTTCAGGGTGAGCGCCATATCGGCCGCGTCGATATCCAACAGGATCGTGCCGTTCACGGCTTTCGGCGCCTGCACGCGCTTATCATCAGCCAGATCGAGGATGTCTTTGCCTTCGACCGTCCACTTCCCACCCCCGATGGACATCTCGGTAATGATGAAGTGCCGAACGCTGTCGGTGATCAGATTATCATCCACCAGATGCCCGGTGCAGCGCCGCAGCGGGCGGCCAGCATAGTAAGGCCAGCGCGCCCGGAGGCGGGTCCAGAAGGTGCCATATTCCTCCGGCTGATACCCCTGCCCGTCCAGTTGTGCGACACCGCTGACCCGCTCGCGCCAGTACTTGTCCGTGAGGCGGTCGTGGTATGGGAAATCCCAGCCTGACGCCGTCACCGTCGCCCGCTTACCGAGCCGAGCCAGATCCGGGTTAGCGCCTGCGATGTTCACTGAAGCACTGGAGCCTGAAACGCTTTCGAGGCACGGGAACCATGTCGCCCCCTTTGGCAGGTTGGCGCGGGGCTCGATAAAGCGCAGCGTCAACTTGCCAAGGCCTGCGGCGTTCAGCGATGACCGCGATCCGCAGGTCTCAGTGCCTTGGAAGCACATGTGCGAGGTGCTACCCCCGAGTGCCGCCGAGCATGAGCCATGCCCGAAGGTCAGCGGGCACCAGTCCGTGTCGATTTCGATCCACTGGACCGGTTGATCACCCAACATAGGCAGCCACCGTCATGCTCAGATCGGCCCAGACCGCACCGGCACCGAAATTCGCCGAGAGGGTCTCTCCCGCACGCCAGCAGTAATGGCCGTCCTCCTCGAACAGGTCGGGACAGCTTGTCCAGAGGAATGGCTTGCCAGCGTTGTAATGTGCGATGAATGGCGCCGCCTCCAACTGCACCCACCAGCGTTCCTGAGGCGCGAGGGTGATCGAGGTCGAAGCGCCTACCTTCTGCACCCGATTGCCCAGAAATTGACCACCGCGCGTGATGTTCGGTAGCAGGTCGACCGATAGCGCCATGTTGAGTGGCACATAGCCCGCCGCCACCCCACCCGGGATGAACAGCCTCGGCCCGATCCATGCGATACCGATGGCCGGCGCGTTCGGGCCGGTGATCCTGATGCGCCAGCGCGGATATGGCACCTCAGCCGCGAACAGCATGATCAGATCGCGATCATCGGTCGGCGTGACGGTCGAGACCGTAACCCATGACGCGCCGGTCAGGCTCCCCTCCACATGCACCGAGGCGCCAGCACTGCCGAGCGTGTGAGCGATGACAGCGGCGCAGTCACAGTCCACCGCCACGGGCAGGACCACAGACAGCGTGGCTGGCATCGCAGCCGGGGTCCAGAAATCGTAGGTCTGCGGCCCGAGTGCATTCGCCGCAAAGCCGTCCGGCGTCTGGCTCGACCACGAAAGCGCGCCCTCGGCGAGGACGTTGCGATATGCAACCGCGCTCGCCCGCGTGCCCGTGGCCGATGGTTCAATGTGGATCATGGTCTCTCCATGCAGCAGGCCGCCCCGAAGGACGGCCCTGATTTCAGTGTGTTG
>NZ_JBZEGG010000057.1:0-8412 GCF_058313095.1 Pseudogemmobacter sp. TB195 | reverse complement strand
AGCGGCTCCCTATTAGCTCTGGCGCAAAACAATCCTAACAACCAGACAAACAAACACACAAGAAATAAAGTTGAATGGAAGGAAAGCTGTTGGCGCATTTTCCGGCGGCTGCCGGATTTCCGTGCAGCCGCTGCAAAGCAGCACGGCAGGCGCCGGCGGCAAGCGCAGGAAAGGCGCGTAAAATCAGGGCTGATGCGGGCTGCCATGCGGCAGGTTTTGCTCTGGCAGCATGGCGGGCAGGCTCTGGTTCAGCAGCGCAGCAATCCGCATGAGTTGGGGGCCAAGCGGGTTTGACCGCCGCCAGACCATGCCGATCACCCGTTTCGGATGCGGTGCGGCAAGCCGGTCGACCGCAACCCGGGCCGATTTCGTCTCGATCGGCAGCGCCATTTCGGGAATCAGCGTCACCCCGATTCCCGCACCGACCATCTGCACCAGCGTCGAAAGCGAACTGCCCTCCATCAGATCGCGCGGCGCGCGCGAGGCAGGGATCTTGCAAAAGGACAGGGCCTGATCGCGGAAGCAATGGCCCTCTTCCAGCAGGAGAAGCTTCATCTCGGCCAGCCGCGCCGCATCCGGCACCGGGCGTCCGGCATCCGAGCGGGGGCGGACCAGCAGAAATTCCTCCTCGATCAGCGGGACTTCTTCAAGCGCGGGTTCCGAGACGGGCAAGGCGAGGATGGCAAGATCAAGCCTCCCGGCGGTCAGATCGGTCAAAAGCGTGCGCGTCACCGCCTCGCGCGGGCGCAGATCAAGCGCGGGCCAGCGCCGGGTCAGATGCTGGATCAGACCGGGAAGGAGATAGGGCGCGACTGTCGGAATGACACCGATCCGCAGAATGCCGCCCGGCTCGTCGCCCGCAGCCCGCACCAGATCGCCAAGCTGGTCGACGCGGCGCAGGATATCACGGGCACGGCTGGCAAATTCCTCGCCCAGAGCGGTCAGACGGACCCGGCGCGCGGCGCGTTCCACGAGTGGCGCGCCGATCAGCGCCTCCAGTTCGCGGATCTGCATCGACAGCGCCGGCTGTGAGATCGCACAGGCCTCGGCGGCACGCCCGAAATGGCCGATCCGCGAGAGCGCTTCGAAATAGCGCAGATGTTTCATCGACAGGGCATTCATAAGATCACCTTATCGCAGAGGTAAGTTTTTGCAATTTTGAATTATTCCAGAGCCGGGCTAGACCTGAGGGCAGCCAGGCAGGTGGGGGGATTCGGCATCAGGCCGGTCCGCGCCCTTCCAGGACATGCGCGCTACGCGAGAAACCGCAGCCAGTCGGAGGAAAAATGGACGGAAATGATGTGAAGTCGGGTGGCAAATGCCCGGTTATCCATGGGGCAAATACCGAGCTGGGCCAAAGTGTGATGGCCTGGTGGCCGAATGCGCTGAACCTCGACATTCTCAGCCAGCAGGACAGCAAGACCAATCCGCTGGGGCAGAATTTCAGCTATCGCGAGGCGCTGAAAACCCTTGATGTCGAAGGCCTGAAGGCCGATCTGCGCGCTTTGATGAATGACAGCCAGGACTGGTGGCCGGCGGATTACGGCTCCTATGTCGGCATGTTCGCCCGCACCGCCTGGCATATGGCGGGGTCCTACCGTGTGACCGACGGGCGCGGCGGCGGCAATACCGGCAACCAGCGCTTTGCGCCGCTGAATTCCTGGCCCGACAACGTCAATACCGACAAGGGCCGGCGTCTGCTGTGGCCGATCAAAAAGAAATACGGCAATGCGGTTTCCTGGGCCGACCTGATCCTGCTGGCCGGCACGATTGCCTATGAGGTTGCCGGTCTGAAGACCTTCGGCTTCGCCTTTGGCCGTGAAGACATCTGGCATCCCGAGAAGGACACCTATTGGGGATCCGAGAAGGAATGGCTGGCGCCCTCTGACAGCCGCTATGGTGATGTTGCCACCCCGGCCACGCTGGAAAACCCGCTGGCGGCGGTGCAGATGGGCCTGATCTATGTGAACCCGGAAGGGGTCAACGGCGTCTCGGACCCGCTGAAAACGGCGGCGCAGATGCGCGAGACCTTCTCGCGCATGGCGATGAATGACGAGGAAACCGTGGCGCTGACCGCGGGCGGCCATACGATCGGCAAATGCCACGGGAATGGCTCGGCGGCAAATCTTTCGCCCGATCCCGAAGCTGCCGGCCCGGAATTCCAGGGCCTTGGCTGGATCAACACCAATGGGCGCGGCGTGGGTCGCGACACGGTCGTGTCGGGGCTGGAAGGCGCCTGGACCACCCATCCGACGCAGTGGGATAATGGCTTCTTCGAGATGCTCTTCAAACATGAATGGCATATCGTGACGACGCCCGCCGGTGCGCATCAGTGGGAGCCGGTTTTCATTGCCGAAGAAGACAAGCCGGTCGATGTGGAAGACCCGTCGATCCGCGTCATGCCGATGATGACCGATGCCGATATGGCGCTGCGGGTGGATCCGGGCTACCGCGAGATCTCGCTCCGGTTCAAAGAGGACCAGGCGTATTTTTCCGAAGTCTTCGCCCGCGCCTGGTTCAAGCTGACCCATCGCGACCTCGGCCCGAAATCGCGTTATGTCGGCCCGGATGTGCCGGCGGAAGATCTGATCTGGCAGGACCCGGTCCCGACCGGGGCGACCGGCTATGATGTGACCGGGCTGAAGGCCAAAATCGCCGCTTCCGGCCTTTCGGTGCAGGATCTGGTGGCCACCGCCTGGGATTCCGCGCGCACCTTCCGCCATTCCGACAATCGCGGCGGTGCGAACGGGGCCCGCATCCGGCTCGCGCCGCAAAAAGACTGGGAAGGCAACGAGCCCGCCCGTCTGGCGCGCGTCCTCTCGGTGCTTGGCCCGCTCGCGCAGGCCGCAGGCGCGAGCCTCGCCGATGTGATCGTGCTGGCGGGCGGTGTCGGCGTGGAACAGGCCGCGAAAGCGGCTGGTTTCCCTGTCGAGGTCCCCTTCGCACCGGGCCGTGGCGATGCAACCGACGCCCAGACCGATGCGGAAAGCTTCGGGCCGCTGGAGCCGATCCATGACGGCTTCCGCAACTGGGTCAAAGCCGATTACACCGTCTCTCCCGAGGAGCTTCTGCTTGACCGGGCCCAGCTGATGGGTCTGAGCGCGCCGGAAATGACCGTCCTTCTGGGCGGGCTGCGGGTGATCGGCGCGAACCATGCAGGTTCTGCGCATGGTGTCTTCACGCAGACCCCAGGCGCGCTCACGAACGACTTCTTCACCACGCTGACCGATATGGCCTATAATTGGGTGCCGGTCTCGAAATCGACCTATGAGATCCGCGACCGCAAGACCGGGGCTGCGAAGTTCACCGCCACCCGCGTTGATCTCGTCTTCGGCTCGAACTCGATCCTGCGCGCGATTGCAGAAGTCTATGCTCAGGATGACAACCGCGAAAAACTGGTCCGGGACTTTGTCAAGGCCTGGGTCAAGGTGATGAACGGCGACCGTTTCGACCTGAAGGCCTGACAACAGAAAAGGCCCCGGATAGCGCCTTCCGGGGCCTTTTTCTTATTCATTTTCTGTCTTTAAATATCCCGGGGGAGGCTGCGCAAAGCGCAGACGGGGGCAGCGCCCCCATGCGCCATCAGCCCTCCCGTGCCTCCGCCTTCCCGCGCGGGATCAGCCCCGACAGCGCCCGCGACACAAGCCCCGAAACACCAGGCCTCGCCACCGCATGAAACGGCAGCGGCCGGCATTGCTCCATCGCGGCGACCCCGATCCGCGCTGTCAGTGCCCCGTTCACCACCCCTTCGCCGAACCGTCGCGACAGCTTTGAGATCACGCCGCCGCCAGCAACCGATCCCAGAAGATCATCCGCCAGCGACACCGCCCCCGCCGCCAGCAGCGAGGAAAACACCCGGCGCAAAAGGCTCCAGCTGCCCAGTGTTCCCGACCGGCCGCCATAGATCATCGCAATCCGCCGGATCATCGCGAGATTGGAATAGAGAACCGCCGCCACATCCGCCAAAGCCAGCGGCACAAGCGCCGTCACCAGAGCGACGCGCCGCGCAGCGGCCTCGATTTCCGCCCGTGCGGCGGCGTCAAGCGGCGCGAGGATCTCGGTCTCGGCCAGGGCCAGCACCGCATCGGCATCCAGCACCTCGGCCTGATGGTCCTCGAACCGTTTCAGCCCCCAGGCGGCCTCGGCGCGCGCGCTGTAAAGGTCGGTGATGCTTCCGGTCACGCCGCGCGCGGCCTTCAGATCGGCATTCACATGCGCCGAAACCGCGCGGGCGCGCAGATGGTCAAGCCGCGCGATCCGGGCAAAACCCATCGCCTCGCGCGCGGCCATGATCAGCGCGATCAGGACCGCCAGCGCGATCAGCACAAAGGCGATCCAGCCCAGTGCCACATTGCGGGTGAAAAGCGAGGCGGTGAAATCCCAGGCCGCGACCCCGAGAACAAAGGTAAAAAGCGTCGAAAACACCCAGATCGCGGCGCGCGTCAGACCCGAGCGCCGCGCTCCGGCAGCGCGCGCCAGCTGCTCCAGCATGAGATCCGCCCCGGGCAGATCACTGATCGGCGGTGCGGCGCCAGGATCGGCCTCGGGGATGTCATCCGCATGGATTTCCTCGACAAAGGGGCGGTGCGGGGATTGGGTCACAGCCGGTCTCCGATCAGAAATTCGACGGCGCGGTCGAGGCGGATATGTGGCGGTCCGTCGCCCGGTTTCAGCGAAAGCCGCGCGGGCGCGAATTCCATCATGCCAAATTCCGCGTCGAGCCACTCTGATGCACCCTCGCGCGCCGGCGACAGGATCCGCGCCGAATCTGCGGGCAGCGCGCCGGGATACATCACCGCCTGTTTTCCGCTGGTCAGAAGCCGCCCACGCACGGCGGGCAGCGGGACGCCGCCACGTTCCACGGTCTCCTCAACCGTGGCACGCAGGCTCGCGAGCGACAAAGCCGCCACCTCGGCCCCGGCAAATTCGGCGCGCCCCTTCGCATCGGCGACCAGTGCCTCGGTGATGGCGGTCAGGGCAGGGTGCTGTTCATGGTGCAGATGGTCGGCTCGGGTCGCCGCGAAAAGGATTTTGGCCACCCGCCTGGTCCCGATCAGCGAAGACAGCCAGGAAGCGCGCCCGACTCGAAAGGCGGTCAGCACCTCGGCCATGACCTTCCGCAGATCCTCGACCGCCTGCGGCCCCTTATGGATCGCGCCCAGCACATCCATCAGCACGATCTGGCGATCAACGCGGGAAAAATGGTCGCGGAAGAACGGCGTCACCACCTTAGCCTTATAACCCTCGAACCGCCGTGCCATCTCGCGCCAGAGCGATCCGCGCCCGGCCTCAGACGGCTCGGGGATCGGGGCAAAGGTCAGGACGGGCGAGCCGGCGAGATCCCCGGGCAGTAAGAACCGGCCGGGCGTGCAATCCGACCAGCCGGCAGCACGGGCAGCGGTCAGGTAACGCGTAAAGCCCGCTGCCAGCAGCTGTAACCGCGCCTCGTCCAGCGCCAGCGCCCCGTCTTCGGCCCGGGCCAGCGCCAGAAAATCGCGCGCCTCGGGCAGGCGGGGCGCCCGTTTCGCCACCAGTGCAAGGGTGTCTTCGGACCAGGTGGCGAAGGTTTTCTCCATCAGCGCCAGATCCAGCAGCCATTCGCCTGGATAATCCACAATATCCAGATGCAGGACCTGAGGCCCCCGAAACCCCGCGAACCATCCCGAGGGACGGGTGAGAAACGACAGCCGCAGCTCGGAGATCGAGCGGGTCGAGGCCGGCCAGCGCGGATCATCGCCGGTCAGCGCTGCAAGATGGGTCTCATACTCGAAACGCGGCAGCGTCAGGTCGGGTTGCGGTTGAAGATGGACGGTCTCGATCCGCCCCTCGCGCGCGGCGCTCAGTTGCAGCATCCGGCCCCGGTGCAAAAGATTGGCGATCAGCGAGGTGATGAAGACGGTCTTCCCGGCGCGTGACAGGCCGGTGACGCCCAGTCGTAGCACGGGTTCAAACAGGAGGCCGGAGATCCCCGCCTGGGTCTGATCGATCCCGCGCGCGATGCCGTCGGTGATGCCGAAAAGTGCCAAACCCGCCCCCTGTTCTGTCGCTGGGAAGATAGGGCGCGCCTTGCTGCTTGGGAAGGTGGACGAAGGGGGGCATCTGGGCTAAGCGGCGGGAATGGCGCGCTTTGCATTCAGGATCGAGTATAACGGGGCTCCGTTCAACGGCTGGCAGCGCCAGGCGGGGGGGCAGCCTTCGGTGCAGCAGGCGATTGAAGAGGCCCTGGCGAAGCTGGAGCCGGGCGAACATCGCATCGCCGCCGCCGGCCGGACCGATGCGGGCGTTCACGCGACTGGGCAGGTGGCCCATGCCGATCTCGCGAAGGACTGGGAGCCGTTTCGCCTGTGCGAGGCACTCAACTGGCATCTGAGACCACAGCCGGTGGCGATCACCGCCTGCGCGCAGGTGGCACCCGATTTCCATGCGCGGTTTTCGGCGCTGGAACGGCGCTACATGTTCCGCCTTATGGCCCGGCGCGCGCCGGCGGTGCTGGAGGCGGGGCTTATGTGGCAGGTGCGGGGAGCGCTGGATCTCGAGGCGATGCGGGCAGGGGCTGCGCATCTGATCGGGCTTCATGACTTCACCACCTTCCGGTCGACCATGTGCCAGGCGCAAAGCCCGGTGAAGACGATCGATGAAATCTCAATCGAGGAAGTCCCCTGCGCGGGGGGGCAGGAATTCCGCTTTTACCTGCGCGCCCGCAGTTTCCTGCACAATCAGGTCCGTTCGGTCGTCGGTACGCTGGAGCGGGTGGGGGCGGGCGGCTGGCCGCCGGCCCGCGTGAAAGAGGCCCTGGAGGCGAAAGACCGCGCCGCCTGTGGCCCGGTCTGCCCGCCCGAGGGACTTTATCTGACCGGAGTTGGCTATCCGGCGGATCCGTTCGGGGGCTGAGATCGCCCGGAGGGCACCCGGGCGGTCCCGCCTGTTCAGGCCCGCAAATGCCGCACCCGCGCCGCCCATTCAATCGCGGCGGCATGGAGGCGGTCGATCCGAAGTTCCTCGCGCAGCTCTTCGAGCATCCGGAGTTCTTCCTGGCTGTGGCGCCCGTCTGCGGTCACGACATCACAGGCCAGCGCATAGGCGGTCTCATGCAGCCGTTCGGGCAGGGCATCGCGGATCAGGCCGAAAAACGCATCAAGCCCGTCTTCTTCCTCGAAGAGATCAAAGACCGTCTGCGACACGCGCCGCATCCTGTCGGTATCATAGCCCGAGAAAACCGGCATCAGATTGACCATGCTCTGAATCGCCACCAGCTCGGCCGTACGCATATTCTGGTCCGAGGCCGAACAGGCGATCATCACGGCGACGAGGGCATCCTGGGCCGACATCGAAGGGGGGGCGGTCTGCTGCAAGTCACTCACTCCGAAGTCTGCGCAGGTGTTTGCGCAAGGTAAGTTTGTCTGCGGCGAAGCTAATCGTTGCCGCCTTTCGCGGCAAGGCCAACGCCTCAATCTTGCGAAGCGCCGCCGGGAGAGACGCCGGCATGGGCCTTTCCCCTTGTTCGCTCTGGGATCGCTATGCAGTCTCGCTGTCATGACAGACCCCGCTCGGCTGATTTGCGCAAGCCGCCCGGTATTCTGGCCCTTGTGGCCGGGCATTGGCGGGCTGGCGCTTTGGCCGCGCTGGACAAGCTGGCGGGGCGGCGCGTGGTGAGTGACGAGGTCACCCCGCTGGCCGTGGACCGCCCCTGTGAGATGAGATTGACAAAGGCCGGAGTCGCCGCCTTGCTGGCCCTCGGCAGCCCAGTCCCGGGCGAGGTACTTGGCGCGCAAGCCTCGGGCCGGGGCGGCCAGGCGGCGCTGAGCGCGGTCCCCAGGGGTTAGGTCCGGGCGGTCTGACCGTGCCGGATAACGGGTCACCTTCCGCGAGGGCTTCAGGCTTTGACGCCGCTGGCGGAGCGAGGATCAGCGGCTAGCTGCCGGTCGGGCTGAATCCAGTGGCGATTTCTGCGGCGAGCGGCCTGAATGAGATCGGCTAGGACACGACACAGGCGCTGATAGGTGACAAGGGGGACGCGAGGATCCGGCGTGGGCTGATCCACTTGCTGCCCTCGCTCGAGGCGTTGCGCGCCCATATCGCGCCGGGGCGGGCCAAGGTGGTGACGCATTTCGCCCGGGATACCTATCACGCGCTTTTGACCAGGGCATCGCTGCGTGGTCTTGGGGCTTCGGCGCCCGGTATGGAGGTTTCGGTCCGCCTCCATAGGCCTTGATGATGTGACCGCTCTCCTGTGTGGATCCTCTCAAACCCAAACTGGCAAACAGATGCCGTTGGGGGGGCGTCACATCATGTGTGGGTAGCCCCGGTTTTAGCGGGCTGTCGCCTCGGCTGGCAGCATACGGTCGAATGCGTCCATGTGTCAGGCCTTTTGTCGGAACGCTATGCTCCTTGGCCGGTATGGGATCCGCGGGT
>NZ_JBZEGG010000056.1:0-10449 GCF_058313095.1 Pseudogemmobacter sp. TB195 | reverse complement strand
CGCTCGCGGCTCTGCACACCGCGCGTGTTCAGCATCCCACGGGTCATGGCTGCAGTTCCGGCAGCAACAGCCGGCCCCGCCACCACCATGAAATTCCCCGACAGCCCGCGCACGATCAGAGGCGTTGCAGCAACGAAGCCCTTCGCCAGGAAGATCATGACGAAGAAGGGGATAAGCGAGCCGATGTTGGTGGCGGACTCCGGGTCTCCGACCTGCGCAAGGAGGGCATTTGCCATGCCGACCACGGTCGAGAACATCGCGGCGATGACGACGGGGTAAAAGGCATAGCTGACGGTTGTGGAAACCCAGCGGTGGAAGAAGTCCTTGGTCGCATCGAAGAGCGACAGGGCGATCATCAGCGGCGCCAGGCCCAACATGAGCGAGAGCATCATCTTCGCGAAGATCAGAACGATCCCGGTCATGAAGCCGAGGATGCTGAGCAAGATGAGGCCGATGCCGCCCAGGATCGCGCCTGTCATCCACCCCAAGTTATTGCCAATGGCATTCAGATAGGCCGAGAACTGTTCGATCAGATCATCGAACTCGCCAGCGAAATGGGTTGCGCCAGCTCCGCCGCCCCCGACCGATCCGACTAAGGCCCCTGCGATATAGTCCAGGCCACCGATCACCGCGTTCGCCACCGCATTGAAGCGGGTCCAGTTAAAGGCGAAGAAACCGATCAGGGTCAGTTTCAGCAGGTACCAGAAGAAGGTTGCGCCATCCATGCTGCGATACTGGAAGGCCATGTTGATGCAGAGGCCGATCAGGGAGAGCGTGACCATCAGCAGGGTGATCGTGCCAATATTGCTTGCCACAGCCCCGAACTGCGATTCCGCAGCCGAGGCGAGGAAGCTATCGGCTGAACCGACCATCCAGCTGACGACACCCATTACCAGTTGCCCTGCGTTTCGCAGATGGATTGGACGCGATCCGCAATGGTGCGCTGGTGCGCCCTGAGCTCCCGGCGAAGCGCGGTCTGCTCACCTTGGGGCAGCTCGATATACCGCTCGCGGTACTCTTCGTCAGCCGCCGTCCACTCCGGGAAGCGGGTTTCGCAAGAGCAGTCCTGCGTGGATGCGATGCTTTCCCAAGCCCGAACCTCGTAGAGCTCCATGAGAGTAACTGCCTTCCAGGCTTCCCGGATGTGCAGTTCCTCAACCCATGCCGGGCGCTCAGACCTGTCATTGCAGATCCGGTAGCGCTGCGGCTCAAGCGTGGGTGTCAGATCGTTGGTGACGGGCGTTTGGCCGATGGCCGGAAGGGCGGCGGTGCAAACGGCAGCGGCGAGAACGAGAACACGCATGGGGTTTCCTTTCGTCATTCGGCGGCAAGGCGTGTGGGGGCCTCTTCAGAAGCGATGCCGGGCAGGTAGAATTCGGTGATGCCTCTGGCCCCTTCATGGCGGCCGGCCTGTATGATGACGTCGATCGAGCCGTCGATGTAGGTGATCATGTCGGCATAGGTCATCGGAAGGTCCGTCTTCAGGGCGGCAATGGCAAGACGACGGACGGCGAGCTGCGGTGTCTCGGCGTGAAGCGTGGTCAGCGATCCGCCGTGGCCGGTGTTGATCGCCTCGAGGAAGGTCATGGCCTCCTTGCCGCGCACCTCGCCCAGAACGATCCGATCCGGACGCATGCGCAGGGTCGAGGTCAGGAGAGCATCGGCGCTGCGGGCGTCAGATTCCCTGTCCGAGATCAGCGTCACGACATTCGGCTGCTCGGGTCTGAGTTCGGCCGCCTCCTCGATGGTCAGGATGCGCTCTTCATCCGGGATGAGAGAGATGATCTTGCGGGCGGCGACGGTCTTGCCGGTGGAAGTGCCGCCGGAGACGATCATGTTCAGCTTGTTCTCGACGCAAAAGCGCAGCGCAGCTTCGATCTCGCCGGATGCCACAACCTTCCGCAGCGCGAGATTGCGTTCCTTTCGCAGCCCCTCAAGGCTGCGTTCGCGCCCGTAGAGAAACCCAAGCCTGATTTGCTCGAGGGGTAGCGTCGAGAAGAAGCGCAGCGAGATGGAAAACCCGCCTTCGACGGCCGGCGGCTGGATGACCTGAGCCCGGATCGGTCGATCCCCCCAAAGGATGCTGACCGACACGATGGGCTTGCGGTTGCTCAGCGTCGTGTTCGCCGCCGAGGCAATCTGATTGCCCAGGTCGCGGATCTCGATCTGGGTGAGTGGCTGACCCAGGTCTCGCATGAAGTGATCGCCCTGGAACTCGCCCCAGACCCGGCCATCGGGGTTGATGCAGATCTCGATCACATCAGGGCGGCGGATCGGATCCCCCAGCCGTACCAGCGAGGCTTCGAGATAGCTTGCCGCCATCAGAGGATCTCCAGATCGCGGTCGACCATCACGGTGATGCGCGTTCCCTGCGGCACGCGGATCACCGGACGGATCGAGAGATAGTCCTGCATCACGCTGCGGCTGGCATCGCGCAGGTCCGTCGCCACATCGCTTGCCGCGTCCGAGGTCGTGTCGTCATCGATGCTCGCCGCAGCCGCTGCGGGAACCGCTCCGATCAGGGAGATCAGAGCGGCAGAGCCAAACCGGGTGCCGAAGCGGCTGTCGACATCGCCGGTGACGCCAGAGCGGCCAAGCTCATCACCGCCAAAAGCACTGATCTGGACGGTTTGGTTGTCGGGCAGAATGATCCGGTCCCAGCCGACCATCACCCGGGATTGCGCCAAGGATACCTCGGAGCGGTAGCGTCCGATCAGCTGGGCACCGCGCGGGATCAGAATGCGGATGCCATCGAAGGAATGCACATCTTCCGAAACCACAGCCCGGATCACACCGGGCAAGGCACTGTCCATGGCGGTTTCCAGCACAGCCTGGATCATGGTGCCCTGCACCACGGTATGGCCGGGGTTCACGATGATTTCGGCGCGGGTCATGGGCGCCGCCGCCGCGCCACCCCGCACGAAGGCCTCGTCGGCGCTCAGTCGAGCGGCTTCGACCTCGGATTCCCCGTTCGCTCCCCCACCCACACCGGACCAGGCAAGCATGGGGGAGGTGATGCGGGCCTCGCGCGCGGCTGCCTCGGCGGCCCGCCGGCGTTCGAGTTCGGCAAGCCTTGCATCTTCCTCGCCGGTGCCGGGCGCTCCAAGCCGGGCAATCTCAAGATCCATGCGAATGCGCTCCAGCTCGCGGTCCCGCTCGACGAGCTGCCGCTCAAGAGCGCCGCGGGCTTCCGCGTTCGAGGCGTCCAGTGCTGCCAGTTGTGCTGTCAGATCCGCGATGGCTGCCTGTGCCGCTGGATCGCCCGTCTCTACGGGACGCGCGCGCAATTCGGCCAGTTCGGCTTGCAATCTCCCAAGCGTTTCTCGCAGCTCGAGCTCTGCAGCGCTTGGCCCTTCAGGAACCGGCGCGGGCGCCGGAGCAGGTTCTGGAACCGGAGTCGCGGGGAATTCGCCGAAGCCTGACCCCGCGCTTTGGAACTCCTCTGCCGCCGCAGTGGGTAAACTGGGCTCGGGCTTTGGCTGCAGCAGCATCCAGCCCAGTCCACCAATCATCAGAATGGCAGCGCTGCCGAGCAGGGCCGCAAAGAGAGAGGGGCGGGCGGGCGCTTTACGTTTTCCCGTGGAGGCTTCTATGGCTTTGAGGCGGGTCGCAAGGTCGTCAGGATCAATGCTCATGACGATGCCCCACCGTCGGCACCCGACATGTCCTGGATGCAGATGACCTCCTCGCCGAGACGCAGGACCCACTGGCGGTGCACCCCGGAGACCCGGATCACGCCTTCTTCCTGCGCGACCGAATTCACGGTGCGCTCACGCCCGCCGGTCCAGCGGAAGATCGCGGGCATCGGCGCGTTCCGCGGGAAACGGAAATAGGTGAATGTGCCATCGTCCCAGACCGCTGTCGGTGTGAACTCGGTTTGGCTACTCACGGCATAATTGCTGTTCGGCGCACCGGCAGCGACGGCATTGACTGCAGGCGTGGCAGCATCCGGATAGCGGAACTGCACGACATAATGCGGGGTCTCGCGCGCTTCGACGACATGGAAGTAGTAGGAGCGCCGGTTGGTATAGACGGTGATGTTGGTCGCCACATTTGACGCCACGGGCTTGATGGCAAAGGCCCGGCCGCCCGGCACGCCGTCGAATTGGAATCCCGCCGTGTCGCCCGCGATGATCGAGCGGATGGTTTCTCCTTCTCCGAACTCTATCGAAGTCACGCGGGTCAAGTTGGTGACCACACGGTAAACTTGACCCTCGGTCCAGGTTGCCACGCGCACCCGGCTGTCATGCGATCCGGGGCGCGGTGTGATCTCGGCGAATGCTGGCAGGGCCGCGACGATCAGGATTGCGGAAAGAAGCCGGGAGGGGAGGAGTAGGCGGGGCAGGGCGAGCTTCATTCCGACCGGTCCGATCTGATGGCATATTGGGTGACGGTGAAGCCGAAGGGATTTTGCCAGACATCGTCGATGCTGCGGGCGCGCTCCGGGCGGAATTCGAACATCAGCGTTGCGGTGAAGAGGCCGACCTGGCCCCCCTGCGGGCTTGTCAGGCGCTTGCGCAGCCGAACCTGCGCGCGGTTCTCGCCGATCAGGGTGATGCTGGCGATCTCGACCGCCATCTCAGATGTGGCGCCATAGCGGGTCGGAGGAAAACTCTCCTGACCACTGGTCCACATCGCCCGCATGCTGGCCTCCGCTGCGCCGATGGACTGTGCCAGCACCCGGTTCACCCGCAGGTCGTTGTCGAGCTGATTATAGGTCTCGCGGTCAAGGATGTAGCGATAGATCTGAGACTCAATCACCGCCGGGCGCTCTGACAGTCGCACCGCCTGAACAGTCGCGTTCGGCAAGGCGAGGCCGCTTTCCGGGTCGTAGGGCACCACCACAGGCAGCGGCGGCTCGACGAAAACTGCGACTGCCGCTGCGGCAAGGCAGCCCACAACCCCGAACCCAGCCCCTGACAGACCGATCACCCGCCACTGGCGCTCCCGGCGGAGCGCGCCATAGACAAGCTCTTCCTCGACGACTTCTCGCAGGTCCATACTCGCACCCGCCGTCATTCGAGGCTCGGCATGGTGAAGTCCATGTAACGCCGCTCCTGGGCAATGGTCGCGGCATCGACAACGCCTGCATTGCCCGCTCCGATGGTCTGGATCGCCTCCAGCTCCCACATGCGGGTCATGGCGATCGCGAGTTCTGCCGTCACGCGTGTGTTGTGATCCATCGAGGCCTTGAGATCGTCCATGTCGGGGATCATCGCGACCAGTCGCTCGACCCGCGCTAAGGACTGCGCCGCCTCCTCATGGCTGTTCTGTGCCGCCGCCGAGAGCACCGCGCCTGTGGTGGCCCTTGTCGCAATGCCTTCGGCCCCTGGGTTCCCGCTGGTCGCGATCTCACGCAAGGAATCTTCGTCGAAACCCGCGCTCGCCAATGCCTGCTGCATCTGGGTGCGCATCGGGCCCGCGGTGACCCCGAGCAGGTTGCTCCAGTCGCCGTGCTGGATGCCGCGGATCAGGCCGGGAAGGTCCTCGAACTTGGCCTCGAGAAGCTGGTCCAACTCGCCGCCCATGATGAGGCCGAGGATTTCGCGCGGGCCGGTCAGCGAGGCATACATGCTCTGCAACTGGTCGAACTGCTGCTGAAGCATGTCCAGCTGCTCGAGCGCATTCTCGAAAATGTCGCTCTGGATCCCGAAATCCTCCAGCATCTGCTGCAGCTGACGAATTTCCTGAGCGATGTTCTGGGTATCGACCGTAGGCACTCCCTGGGCCGAGGCGCCGCTGGCGGCACAGAGGCAAAGCGCCGTGCTGATCAGAAACCGACTCATCGCAAATCCTCCAATCGGAAATCCATGAACCGCCGCTCGGCGGCCTGTGCAGCGGCCAGCGCGATCTGTTCATCACTCAGGGGTTGGGTCTGCGCCGCTTTCAGCCGCGTGCGGATGGCAACAATCCGGGCCAGTTCGGCGCGCGCATAGGTGTTCAGGGCGATGGACGCCTGCACGTCTTCAGTTGTTCCGATAAGACTAATTATGTCATGTAAACGCTGTGCCGCAGCCTGAACCGACACCATGGAATAATCGCCATAGACACCGGATCCATGCGCCGAGAGGCTGAAACTCGCATTGGCCAGCAGCACGGGATCGATGGTGCCAAGCGCATCGGGGCCGCCCACAATAGCGAGGTACCGATTGTATTGCGCCGGGATGACCACGACATAGTTCTGGGTCTCGGCAAAGGGTGGCACGCCGCTGTATTGCTGCACACGGCCGGGCCCGGCGTTATAGGCGGCGAGCGCATGGATGATGTTGCCATCAAACATGCCGAGCATCTGTGCGAGGTAGCGCGCGCCGCCGGTCACCTGCAAATAGGGATCATCGTAATAGGCCGGGTAGATACCGAGGTCACCTGCGGTGCCGGGCATGATCTGCGTCAGGCCAAAGGCACCGACACCAGACTGCGCTCCGATCTGGAAGCGGCTTTCCTGCCAGATCAGCGCCTGCAGCAGGCAGCGCCATTGCACCGGCGTCAGCCCTGCGCGCGACACGCCGGAAAGAGAGTAGGTGTCGCGAGCCCCGCGGATGATCAATTCCTCGACCGTTTCGCGGGCGTCGCCGAACCGTCGGGTCGCGGCGGGGTTGCCGTCTTCGGTCGCAAAGAGCGCCGATGCAGCCGTCTCTCCCCCGTTCCCGGCCTCCAGCGCGGCCACACTCGCACCAACGGACACACTGGCGCCGACAGTCATCGCGCCAAGGATGCTCTCAAGTGAGGCCAGTTGCTGGCGCTCGATTTCGGCCAGTTCCTCTTCCCGGCTCAGCCGATCCCGCTGCAACGCGATGTCCTGATCACGCTGCGCAATCGTCGCCGCCGTTCTGGCAAAGCCCTGAGCGTCAAATGTCGGCACGCCCTGCGCGCCCAAGGGCTGCGCAAGCGAAATGCCGATCATAACCTGTGGCAAGATCCGCGCCATGGCGTCAGTTCGCCGCGCCGATCAGGGTGAAAGCGCAAGGGTCTGCCGCTCGCGAGACCTCGCCGCCCATGGTCGAGACCGTGACGCCAGTTGAGCGCTCAGCGAAACTGAAGCAATTGGCTCGTGGGGCCTGCCCACTTGCACAAGCGGCAAGGAGCAGGAGACTGCCGAGGACGGGAAGATGGATAAGCCGGGCACAATTTACACGAGACATCACACTACACCTTCCAGAAATCAGGGCGGTCGCGGTAGTCCGCCCCCACGAGTTGCTCGCCCTTTTCCATTCCGCCAAGGACGGTCACGAGAGGGCCGAGGGCTGAGAGATCGGCATCGATGACAACCGAGCCACGGTCGTCGCGCACCAGCGCCAGGCGCGAGGCGGTGCCCACGCCCAGAAGGACATCGAGTTCCTTCTCGCTGAGACCGAGCATCGCGTAATCGGCTGCGCTGGCGCGGATGTTTGGCAGCAGGATCTGCGTCGGCACCGCTTCGACGATGGTCTTGCCGGTGCGGGTGCGCTCGAGCTGGCTCGCATATTGCGTCATCATCACAACGACCGCGTTTTGTTTCCGGGCTGTGACGAGCCAGTTGCTCAATCGGTCCGCGAAATAGCCATTGTCGAGCGCCTTCCAGGCTTCATCAATCAGGATCACCGTCGGGCGGCGATCCTCGATCACCCGCTCGACCCGGCGGAAAAGGTAGGAGAGGACGGCCATCCGCTCGCGCTCACTCTCGGAATCGAGGATGCCCGTCAGATCGAACCCGGATACTTCACCGCCGAGCGAGAAGCTGTCTTGCGGGTTGGCCCCGAAGATCCAGCCATAGCGGCCGGTCTCGGTCCATTCCTGCATTCGCTCAAAAAGATCGCCATCATCATCGGTCGAGACCAGCAGTGAGGCGAAGTCTGACCAGTTGCGAAGCCCCGCGTGGTCGGCACCGGCGTTCTGGCGCACGACTTCCTGCAGGCGGTTGGTCTGAACAGGGGTCAGCGGTCGGTCGCGGCGTTCAAGGAGCGTTGCCAACCAATCGGCAAGCCAGGCCTGACCTCGATTGTCGATCTCGGTCTGAAGTGGGTTCAGCCCGGTGGGTTTGCCCGCGCGTACGGTGGCATAGCTGCCGCCGAGAGCGCGGACCGCCATTTCCATGCCGGCGCGGTAATCAAAGATGAAGAGCCGGGCACCGGCCCGGCGGGCCATGGTCATCAGAAACGCAGCCAGCACCGATTTGCCGGAACCGGGACGTCCGAGGATCAGAGTGTGCCCGCCGGTCGGCTCTTTCAGAGGCGAGCCCTGTTCATGGAAACTGAACCGGAAACCGCTGCGCTCCGGGGTTGGAAACAGCGTGATCGGCACGCCCCAGGGCAGTTCCTCACCGGTCTTCCCAAGTGGGGTGCGGTGGAATGTCGCCAGATCCGCGAAATTGTGATTGGTGATCGCCGCCTTGCGGCTCCGCGCGCCGGTGTTCCCCGGGTGCTGCGCCATGTAATGCGCGCGCGAACCAAAGCCTTCCGAGATGAGGTTGATGCCGGAACTGGCCGAGATGTTGCGGATCTCGGCGCAGATATCGTCGAGATGGGCCCGGGATCTGGCATAGACCGCCACGGTCATATGGTGTTCGCCGAAGATCAGGCGCTTCGATTCCAGATCGTCCTGTGCCACCTCCAATTCCTGCGCGAGGCTGACCGCGCCATCATTCGCGGCCTGCATCAGCCGTAGCTGGCGTTTGATCCGGCCGGCCATGATGTTCGAATTGATCGGTACGAAGGAATGGGTGACGACCATATCGACCGGCAGGTTCAACTCATCGAGCATCAGACTGTCGGTCTTGGCCGGGTAGTTCTTGACGGCAAAGATCGCGCCGAACTTGTCGCCCACGGCGCCATCAGTCAGATGGATCTCTGCGCTGCGGAAGGTCACGCGCGTGTTGGCCACGTCCTCGGCGAGGATGCCGAGGCGCGAGGCCGGGAAGAGAGGGTGCTCCTCGCCCGTGTTCAGGCTGCCGAGGAAGCCCAGCAATTCCCCGCTCTCGGCCGTCAGCAGGCGGGGCTTCAGATCGGAGAAGCTGGAGAGCATGAAGCCCACCACCTCATCGAGCTTGCGCAGCCTCCGCGTGGTATCGGCGGCGAGCCGCGCACGCGAGGCCGCAGCAATTAAGGGGATCCGGCTGCCAGGGTCTGGGCGTTTCAGGATCGAAAGCGTGAGGGTCTTGTCGCGCAGCCCACTCTTCGCAAGCTGTGCCTGCCAGCGGGCGTCGACTGCCGCTGCAAACCCATCACCCGGGATCGGTGGCAGCCGCGTGTCCACCGCTTTTGACACCTTGTGCAGATAGAAGGAGAACTCCGTCCCGACCTGCGCCACCACACCAGCAAGCAGTGCCCCGATCCGGTCGAGATGGCTATCCTCAGACGTGGTGCTGTTCACCCCCTCAAGGCGGATGCATTGCATCAACTCGTTGCCCCGGGTGCGGATCGTGTTGCCGGCGACCAAGCTGACATAGGGCAGCATATGTGCGAGCCGCTTTTCCTTCCCGGCCCATTCCGGCAGCGCCGAGATCGGGTCGAGTGCGAGATCGGCGCTATATATTGCTTTGGTCGCAGCATCACGGGGCATAACTGTCGCCCCCGTGATGCTTGCGGTTCCGCGTCGGCGGGGTTTCCTGAAGCGTGATCACCAGTACGTCGAGGAAGTTCGGATCCCAGTCCGCCGCCTTCCACAAGAGCGGCCAGGCAATCCCGGCCGCAACCACGATGATCCAGCTCTGGACCCAGAGGAACAGCATCGACGAGCCAAAGAGCCAGACCATGGCATACATGATCGGCAGCCCCATCAGCTTGGGGGGCCGCAAGAGGCCGATGAAGACGCGCGACTGTTCCGCCATGATGCTCTGGCCTCAGGTGGTCCAGATCGCGGCAACGATGGTCGGTGCGGCGGCAATCCCAGCGATCGCCACCAGCACCCAAAGCGCCTGACGAAAATCGAGAATGCCGAAAAGCCAGGACAGGAAGACCCCGATCAGCGCCAGTGTGCCAATCACGATGCCCAGAGGGCCGGTGATCGCATCAACGATGCCTTGCAGCAGTGTCTGCACCGGCGAGAGGTCGATACTCTGTGCTAGCGCAGGACCTGCGAGCACCACAAAGGCCATCGTCATGACGGCCGTGACGGAAGGGGACTTCATCAACTCGTTCCTTTCAGCCGCGCAAAAACGGCCTGCACTCGGGCCACATGGCCCTGGGTCTCAACGTAAGGGGGGATGCCACCGTGGCGGCTGACGGCCTCGGGTCCGGCGTTATAGGCGGCAAGCGCCAGTTCCGGCGTGCCGAAGGTCTCGAGCATCAGGAGGAGATAACGGGCCGATCCATCGAGATTCTGCCGCCAGTCGTTCGGATCGACCCCGAGAAAGCTGGCGGTATCGGGCATCAGCTGGCCAAGGCCGATTGCACCGGCATGGCTCAGGGCCGCCGGGTTATAGGCGCTCTCGACCTCGATATTGGCCCGGTAGAAAAGTGCCCAGTCGGTGAC
>NZ_JBZEGG010000055.1:0-11587 GCF_058313095.1 Pseudogemmobacter sp. TB195 | reverse complement strand
AGACCTTCGTGCAAATGGACCACAGGCCGACAATGCACTAACATTCAAACCGGACCACTCAGTGGGGGCATTCCAGCTTCCAGGATGCCGCCTATGATCCGGCTATGGGCTTCGAACCCGCCCAGAGGCCTCCCCGCCCAAGGGGCAGAGCCATTCACAATCCAGTTCTGAACCAAGACCAGCAAGGCACGGAGATACGTCGCGGCGTTCCCCGCAAGGTGCGCCTCCAGGTCATATTTGAAGCCCGTTCGCTCGCCCGGGCTTTCCATCTTTGGGTTGAGATTGATCAATAGGACACGCTGCAACAGTTCGCTGGAAAGCTGGGTGCGGTTCGCCGCCATTTGTCAACAGGACCTGGGCTCCATTTTCTCTGGCGCTGCTGCTTTGTCCCGGTTGATGACGAAAATCTGGCAAGCGGTTGTGATTATACAGAAAATTTCAGGGATAGACAGGCCGGGGATATAAGGCAGCAGAGGAGGCCTGCCGCGCCCCCATGGGGATGCGAGGCCGGGAGCGCGCCCGCACCTGCTATATGCACTGCATTTCTTCGGCCAGACACTCTGCCGCAGCAAGCAGACCCGCCGGATCGAGACCTGGCACAAACACCCTGTGGCGGGCCATGCCGCTTCTTGCCCGGTGTTTCGCATAGCGCGGGTCGTAATGGGCCGCGATCAGTGCTTCTGACAGCGCCACATATTCCGCCCGCCCGGCAAGCATATGCCATTCTGCGACCCGCTCAGCCGGATGGAACGGGCGCAGCTGATCGATGGTCGCGCTGAGCCGGTCATGATCGGCCGTCAGGTCGCTATAGGCACTGGCAAGGTATCTTGCCCGTTCCTGCGGCGGCACATCAAGCTCGATCCTTGGCGCCGCACACATCGCTTTCCACAGCTGTGACGGAAGCCGGCATTGACCGATAGCCGAGCTTTCGGCCTCGACAACAACAGGGCGGCTGGGGTCGAGATCACTCAATGCCTGGGCGATGCGTCCCTCGAACATCCGTTGCGACGGCTGAAGGCCCCGGCTGCCAAACAGCGACCCCCTGTGGTTCGCCATGGCTTCAAGATCAATGGTCTGGATGCCGCGCAGCGCCAGCAGCTGCAGGAGTTCGGTCTTGGCCGATCCGGTATTGCCATCAAGCAATATGATGCGCGACGGGGGCGCGGCCTCCAGCGCCCGCACCACCAGCCCGCGCCAGGCCTTGTAGCCGCCCGCAATGATCTCCGCGCGCCAGCCGATCTGCGACAGGATCATGGCCATCGAACCGGACCGTTGACCGCCGCGCCAGCAATAGAGCAAGGGCCGCCAGCCGCCCGGCCTGTCGGCAAGCGGCCCCTCAAGATGCCGCGCGACATTGCGCGAAATCAGCGCCGCGCCGAGTTTGCGCGCCTCGAAAGGAGCGATCTGTTTGTAGATCGTGCCGACGCGGGCGCGTTCCTCATCATCGAGGACAGGAAGGCTGATGGCTCCGGGCAGGTGATCAGCCGCAAATTCGGACGGCGACCGAACATCGATGACGCAATCGAAGCCCCGTTTTTCAAGATCCAGGAGTGAGTTCAGCGTGATGGCCATGCGGCAGCATTATTCCATATCCTGCGCCTGGAAAAGACGCCATCAGCCCAGGCGTGAAGAAGGGGATGCGTCGCCCCCGCAGGCAGATGCTAGGCGAGACCCGGGTCAGGGCCGGCAAACCGCCTGTCCTGACCGAAATTCCGCCATAACCGGCCGGCGCTCTTGCTCCGCGCCGAAAGGAAAGGGACAAAGGTGGCAGATCAGCCGGGGAGTGGCAGAAGATGAGCTTTGACAGGGCGCTTGGCGTTTTTCGTCCGGTTTCGGTTCCGGCTATTGGCGGCGCGGAATATGCGGCGCGGGCCGGGGCTTTGCAGGCGCGGATGCGGGCGGCGGAAATCGGGGCGGTCTGGCTCGATGCCTCATCCTCGCTGAACTATTTCCTCGGTCACAGTCTCGGCCTTTCAGAGCGTATTCACGGGGCCCTGATCCCCGCCCGGGGCGCGCCGGTTCATATCAGCCCTACCTTTGAAGAGCCGAAGCTGCGCGCGTTGTTGCGCGAAGACGGGCATATAGCCACCTGGCAGGAGGACGAAGACCCCTATGCGCTGATCGCAGCCGAGGTCGCCCGGATCGCGGGTGAAGGCGCGGTCCTGGCGCTTGACCCTGCAACGCCCTGGCTGTTCGCGGCGCCTCTGCAAGCCGCGATGGCGGGACGGATCACGGCGGCGAAACCGCTGATCTCGGCCTTGCGCCAGATAAAATCCGCAGCCGAGATCGCCATCATCCAGACCGCGATGGAGGCCAGCTATCAGGTCCAGAAAGCCGTCTGGCAGAACCTGCGCGCCGGGGTATCGACCACCGAGACCTGCGCTTTCATCTCGGCCGCGCATAAGGCGCTCGGGGTAAAACCGCTTTTCGCGGCGGCACAATTCGGCGCGGCCACCGCCTATCCGCATGGCGTGCCCGAGCCGCAGATCCTCACTGAGGGCGATATGGTTCTGATCGATATGGGAGGGGTTTTGCATGGATATTGCTCAGATATCACCCGCAGTTACGTCTTCGGCACGCCAACCGCGCGCCAGCGGGAGCTATGGCACCATGAACATGCGGCCCATGCGGCGGGGTTTGCGGCAGCCCGGATCGGAGCCCCCTGCGAGGCCGTGGATCTCGCCGCGCGCGACAGCCTGACCGCTGCCGGTTTCGGCCCCGGATACGCGGTTCCCGGCCTGCCCCACCGCACCGGACACGGGCTTGGGATGGACATTCACGAGGACCCCTTTATCGTCAGAGGCAACCGGACTCCGCTCGCCCCCGGCATGTGTTTTTCAATCGAACCGATGCTCTGCCTTTACGGCGAATGCGGCATCCGGCTGGAGGATATTGCCTGGATGGCGGAAGACGGCCCGCGCTGGTTCTGCCCGCCATCAGTCAGCCTGGACCGGCCTTTTGACTGAATGCTGACAGGCCCGTCATTCTGGCAGGAATTTCGTTCGCTTTTCGGCCAAATAAAGTGGAACATCGGCATTCTGGCGATGTATGCAAACAGAATACAGTCCGGACATCTGGCACGAATCCGGAACAAAAAAACCGTCAACAGTGAGTGAAAGGAACCACTTATGAAGCTTCTCTCGCGCAGCCTGATTGCTGCCTCGGCGCTGGCGCTCAGCGCCGCAGCGCCCGCCATGGCGAAAACCTTCATCTATTGCTCGGAGGCCTCGCCCGAGGGCTTCGATCCGGCCCCCTATACCGCCGGCACCACTTTTGACGCCGGCGCGCACCCGGTTTACAGCCGCCTCGCCGAATTCAAGAAGGGCACAACCGAAGCCGAACCGGCGCTCGCAGAGTCCTGGGATGTGTCGGAAGACGGCACCGAATATACGTTCCACCTGCGCAAGGGCGTGAAGTTCCATTCGAACGACAAATTCACCCCGACCCGTGATTTCAACGCCGATGACGTGATCTTCTCCTTCGAGCGTCAGTCCAGCGCGGATCACCCCTGGCACCAGTATATCCCGGGCATCACCTACGAATATTACACTTCGATGGATATGCCGAACCTGGTGAAATCGGTCGAGAAGGTCGATGATTACACCGTCAAAGTGACGCTGAACCAGCCGGAAGCCCCCTTCATCGCCAATATCGCCATGCCCTTCATGTCGATCGTGTCGAAGGAATATGCCGATGCGCTGGACGCCGCCGGCACCCGCGAGGATTTCAATAACGCGCCCATCGGCACCGGCCCGTTCAAATTCGTGGGCTATCAGAAAGACGCGGTGATCCGGTATCAGAAGAACCCCGACTATTGGGGAACGCCCGCGCTGATCGACGATCTGGTTTTCGCCATCACCCCGGATGCGGCCGTGCGTCTGCAAAAGCTGAAGGCCGGCGAATGCCATCTGATGCCCTTCCCGGCTCCGGCTGACCTCGCAGGGATCGCGGCGGATCCGAACCTGAAGATGGACGAACAGGCCGGCCTCAATGTCGGCTATCTGGCCTATAACACCACGCTCGCGCCTTTCGACAATCCGAAGGTCCGCAAGGCGCTGAATATGGCAATCAACAAGGAGGCCATTGTCGCCACCGTGTTCGAGGGCCATGCCGAACCCGCCAAGAACCCGATCCCGCCGACCATGTGGTCCTATAACGATGCCATCGTCGATGACCCCTATGATCCGGAAGTCTCGAAGAAGCTCTTGGAAGAAGAGGGCGTCTCCGGTCTCACGATGGAGATCTGGGCGATGCCGGTGCAAAGGCCCTATATGCCGAATGCCCGCCGCACCGCCGAAATGATGCAGGAAGACCTGTCGAAAGTCGGCGTCAAGGCCGAGATCGTCTCGTATGAATGGGGCGAATATCTCGACAAGTCGATGGAGCCGGGCCGCAAAGGCGCCGTCATCCTTGGCTGGACCGGCGATAATGGCGACCCAGACAACTTCCTCTCGGTGCTGCTGAGCTGCGCCGGTGCGGCCCCAGGCGGTGCGAACCGCGCCTTCTGGTGTAATGAAGAGTTCTCGGCGCTGCTGGCGAAAGCAAAGGTCTCGTCTGATCAGGCCGAGCGCACCAAACTCTATGAAGAGGCCCAGGTCATCTTCAAGGATCAGGCGCCCTGGTTCACCATCGCCCATTCGACGCAATATGTGCCGATGAGCAACAAGGTGACCGGCTTCGTCCAGAGCCCGCTTGGCGATTACACCTTCGACACTGTCGATATCGCCGAGTAATCCGCCGAGGATGAACCACCCGGACGCGCGGGAAGGCACGGCCTTCTCCGCGCGTCTCTTTCAGGGGCAAAGAGGCGTATGATCCGTTTCATCCTTTCACGACTATTGTATCTGGTGCCAACCTTCCTTGGGATCACCATCGTTGCCTTCTCGTTCCCGCGTTTGCTGAAGGGCGACCCGGTGTTGCTGATGGCGGGCGAACGTGGCGTCTCGCCCGAGCGCCATGCCGAAATCTCGGCGCAACTGGGATTTGATAAGAACATCGTCCTGCAATATTTCGATTTCGTCGGGCGGCTGTTTCAGGGCGATTTCGGCAATTCGCTGGTGACGAAAAAGCCGGTCCTGTCCGAATTCCTGACGCTTTTCCCCGCAACGATTGAGCTTGGCTTTGTCGCCATCGTACTGGCGACGCTGGTTGGCGTGCCGATTGGCGTGCTGGCGGCGATCAAGCGAGGGTCCTGGTTCGATCAGCTGTCGATGTCTGCGGCGCTTGTGGGCTTTTCGATGCCGATCTTCTGGTGGGGCCTGCTGCTGATCATCGTCTTCTCGGGCAATCTTGGCTGGACGCCGGTCTCGGGCCGGATTTCGCTGATGTATTTCTTCCCCAATGTCACCGGATTCATGCTGATCGACAGCCTCCTTTCGGGCCAGAAAGGCGCCTTCGCCTCGGCCTTGCATCACCTGATTCTGCCCTCCATTGTGCTGGCCACGATCCCGCTGGCGGTGATCGCGCGGCAGACGCGGTCTGCCATGCTGGAGGTGCTGGGCGAGGATTATGTCCGCACCGCCCGCGCCAAGGGGATGCCGGCGCGCCGGGTGATCGGCGTCCATGCTTTGCGCAACGCGATGATCCCGGTCGTCACCACCATCGGCTTGCAGATCGGCGTATTGCTGGCGGGCGCGATCCTCACCGAGACGATCTTCTCCTGGCCGGGGATCGGCAAATGGATGATCGATTCCATCTCGCGCCGCGATTATCCGGCGGTGCAGTCGGGCCTTTTGCTGGTCGCGGGCGTCGTCATGCTGGTCAATCTGCTGGTCGATCTGACCTATGGCCTCATCAATCCGAGGATCCGCAACAAATGAGCGACACTTTCGTCAAACTCACCGATGCGCAGATCCGTCGCCGGATGCTGGCCGAATTCTGGTTCTATTTTTCGCGCAATCGCGGCGCGGTGATCGGACTTTGCGTCTTTGTGCTTCTGGTGCTGATGGCCTGCTTTGCCGATCTGATCGTGCCGCACAGCCCGACCATGCAATATCGCGGGATGGAGAAACTGCCGCCCGCCTGGGCTGCGGGCGGCAATTCCGACTTCTGGCTCGGGACCGATGCCGTTGGCCGCGATATGCTGTCACGGCTGATCAAGGGCTCGCAATATTCGATGTTCATCGGGGTGGTGGTGGTTTCCATCGCGCTGGTCGGAGGCATTGTGATCGGGCTGATCTCGGGCTTTTTCGGCGGCTGGGTCGATGTGGTGATCATGCGGGTGATGGATGTGATCCTCGCCTTCCCATCCTTGCTGCTGGCGCTGGTGCTGGTCGCCGTGCTGGGGCCAGGTCTGACCAATGCGATGATCGCCATTGCCATCGTCTATCAGCCGCATTTCGCGCGGCTGACCCGGGCGGCGGTGATGTCGGAGCTGAAGCGCGATTACGTCTCGGCGGCCCGGGTCTCGGGGGCGGGCAATCTGCGGCTGATGTTCAGAACGATCCTGCCGAACTGTCTTGCACCGCTGATCGTCCAGGCGACCCTGTCATTTTCCTCGGCGGTGCTGGATGCCGCAGCGCTTGGTTTCCTGGGCATGGGGGCGCAGCCGCCGACCGCCGAATGGGGCACCATGCTGGCCGAGGCGCGGGAATTCATCCTGAGCCATTGGTGGATCGTCACCTTCCCGGGCCTTGCCATCCTGATCTCGGTGCTGGCGATCAACCTGATGGGTGACGGGCTGCGTGACGCGCTTGATCCGAAACTGAAGCGGAGCTGAGACGATGGCGCTGTTGAAAATCCGTAATCTGACAGTCCGTTTTGCCACCTCGACCGGCTCTTTCACCGCCGTCGACGGCATCGATACCCAGGTCGACCGCGGCGAGGTGCTGGCCATCGTGGGCGAGAGCGGCTCGGGGAAATCGGTCTCGATGCTGGCGGTGATGGGGCTTTTGCCCGACACCGCCACCATCACCGCCGATGAGATGAGCTATGACGGCCACGACCTTTTGCATATGACAAAGGCCGAGCGCCGCCAGCTGATCGGGCGTGAGATCACGATGATCTTCCAGGAGCCGATTGCCTCGCTGAACCCATCCTTCACGGTCGGGTTCCAGATCGAAGAGGTGCTGCGCCTCAACCTCGGCATGTCGCGCCGCGAGGCCCACGCCCGCGCGCTGGAACTGTTCCGCCAGGTTGGCATCCCCCTGCCCGAGGAAAAGCTGACCTCCTATCCGCATCAGATGTCGGGCGGGCAGTGCCAGCGCGTGATGATCGCCATGGCGATTGCCTCGAAACCGCGCCTGCTGATCGCGGATGAGCCAACGACCGCGCTCGATGTGACGATCCAGAAGCAGATCCTCGATCTGTTGATGGATCTGCAGGAGGAATACGGCATGGCGCTGATCCTGATCACCCATGATATGGGCGTGGTCGCGGAAACCGCCGACCGGGTGGTGGTGCAATATCAGGGCAAAAAGATGGAAGAGGCCGATGTGCTTTCGCTGTTCGAGGCCCCGAAGCACCCCTATACGCGGGCGCTGCTGTCGGCTCTCCCCGAGAATGCGACCGGTGACCGGCTGCCGACCGTCTCTGATTTCTTCGGGGAGGCGGTGCGATGAGCGTGGTTCTTGAAGGCCGGAACATCACCCAGGACTATCACATCGGCGGCGGCCTGTTCGGCGCCTCAAAGACCGTCCAGGCGCTGAAAGGCGTCAGCTTTTCGGTGGAAAAGGGCAAGACGCTGGCGATTGTCGGCGAAAGCGGATCGGGCAAATCGACCCTGGCGCGGATCATCGCGCTGATCGACGCCCCCTCTGGCGGGGATCTCCTGATCGAAGGCCAGCCGGTCAATATCGCCGTGAAGCGCCCCGATCCGGTGCTGCGCTCCAAGGTTCAGATGGTGTTCCAGAACCCCTATGGCAGCCTCAATCCGCGCCAGAAGATCGGCTCGGTGCTGATGGAGCCGCTGGTGATCAACCGGCCCGCGATCGCGGCCGAGGAACGCCGCGCCCTGGCCGAGGCGATGCTGGTCAGGGTTGGCCTTGGCCCCGAGCATTTCAACCGCTTTCCGCATATGTTCTCGGGCGGGCAGCGGCAGCGGATCGCGATCGCGCGCGCCCTGATGCTGAACCCGTCTTTGCTGGTTCTGGACGAGCCGGTCTCGGCGCTGGATCTGTCCGTACAGGCGCAGGTGCTGAACCTGCTCGCCGATCTGCAGGAGGAATTCGGGCTCACCTATGTTTTCGTCAGCCATGACCTGTCTGTGGTGCGCTATATTGCGGATGATGTGATGGTGATCAGCCAGGGCCTGGCGGTGGAACAGGGCAAGCGAGAGGCGGTTTTCGCCAATCCGGCCGATGCCTATACCCGCCAGCTTTTCGCCGCGACCCCGGTCACCGATGTCGAGGCAATCCGGGCGCGGGTGGCAAAGCGGCAGGCCGCGCGCAAGGCGGCAGGCGCCCCGCGCTGAAGCACTGCCCAGGTTAATGCCAGCGCGCCCCGGCAGATCCCCTTGGGGGCGCAATCCGTGCGCTTATGGCCATCCGCCGCTGCTGTGGTCGCGCTGAACGCCTTCCCCCTCCCGATGACGCCGGGGCGGCAGCAGATTGTCGGCGGGGGGAGCCCATCACCCGGGGAGTCAGACGCCTGGCCTGGTGCCCCCATTTTTCTGCGTTTCATGCGAGCAGGCAGCAAAAGGACATCGTACGGCGACCGCGCGGCATCCCGCGCTCTGACTGACTGCGCCCGGCCTTCGGACGCGGGATTTCCCGGGGGTTGCAGATACCTGCCTGGTGAGCTTTTGGCATAATTCTGTCCCACTTGTGTGAAGATCCGTGGCCGATCTCTCGCCATATGGGCGAGATGATCGGCCAGCGTCTGCGCTCTCGTATTAAAGCAACTGCGAGTGGTGCAGGCTGGCCGCCGAGGCCAGGCTCACGCTCCGGGTGCAGAGAATTTGCGCATGAGATGAGCTGGCCAGATAGCGGCGTGCCGGCGAAGCGTTCAGAGCGTCGGTCTGCCGACTTTACCATCTCTCGACCATCGCGGCAGTGCCGCATGCGAGAAGAGAAAATGACACACAGCCTGCCCCCCCTGCTGCCGGGTGGAAAGGCAAGTCGAAGTGCCCGGACGGGCGAGAAGTGATGCGATCCTGAGCCAAACAGAAAAACGGATGAAATGGCCAGATTGTCGCCACATTGTAACCACAATACCCAGACGATACTCAACCCACAGTTGGTTACCGAGTCTTAAGCAATACCTAAGAGGAGGATGCCATGTTTCTTGTCTCACTGACCGCCGCAACCCTTGCCGGAGCATTCGCAGCCGGAGCCGCCTATTGCCTCGGATCTGGTATCTTTGGCATTGTCGTGACCTATGCAATCGCGGGCAACATCACCTTTGCAGCTATCATTGCCATGCTCACGTCCGGCGCCCACACAAGCGATATCGACTTCCAGCAGCAAGCGGAACTTGATCTTCTTGCGATGAAACTGGACCTCATGCGCCAGAATGAAAGCGGGAAACGCGTAAGCCTGTTCCGCCAGGAGCGTCAGGGTCATAAGCGCAGGTCCCGGGTGATTCCCCGGCCGATACGCTCTGTGAACTGAGTGCCCATGCGACCATCGGGCCGGGGATGAGCGCGCCCTGCGCCAGACCTTCCCGAGGTCGGTGATTGGTCAGAGGTGCATGCGCGGGCATCAAAAGCCCCCGCATGGTCACCGTTGCCAGGAGCGTCATGATCGCGGCGTCGACCGGCACCTGGCCGCCCCCAGCAGAAAACCGCAACAGTGCCACCCGCATTGCCACAGGTTTTTTTTCGACGGGGCGGAAACGGAGTTCAAGAGCACCGCCACCAGCTTTCCCGCTTTTAGTGCGAAAAGCGGGAGCTTCGGGCCGATGCTGATCGCTCGCCATGAAGTCGCGGATGATATGCCGCGCGGCAGCAGGTGACGGCCGTGGCCCGCCCTGCCCCCCGCGGTCGGGCGAGGTCAGCCCCGCCCGATAGTTACCGCCGGATGCGCCCTGAGGCTCTGCGGCGGTATGCGCGCAGGCCCGCCAGCTATCAGGTGGTCCCCCGGGGCGACGCTGGCGCCCGGCTAGAGTACGGATCGCCAGCGCCGTTTTCCTCTACGGCGCCGCTATCCATCGTTCCATAGCCGTCATGAATGAAATATGAACCCGGCTATGGCACAGGGCTTTCCTCTCGCGACACGCGGCATGGTTGTGGGTCTTCTCGGCGGGTCGTTTGATCCGGCGCATGAGGGGCATGTCCATATCACCCTTGAGGCGTTGAAGCGGATGGGGCTTGACCAGGTCTGGTGGCTGGTCTCGCCTGGAAATCCGCTCAAGGCGCGTCAGCCGGCGCCGCTTTCGGCGCGGATGCAACAGGCGCGGCGGGTCATGCGCCACCCCAGGGTCCGGATCACCGATCTCGAGCGGCGCCTCGGCACACGTTTTACTGCGGATACCATCGCGATGCTGAGGGCGATATACCCGGGCGTGACCTTTGTCTGGCTGATGGGGGCCGATAATCTCGCGGGTTTCCACCGCTGGGACCGCTGGCGGCGGATCATGGAGACGGTGCCGGTTGGTGTCCTCGCGCGGCCAGGCGCGGGTCTGCGCGCACGGCTGTCACCGGCGGCACAGATCTATGGCGGCAATCGCGTCGGGCGGGGCGAAAACCTTGCACGGATGAAGCCTCCGGCCTGGGTCTTCGTCAATCTGCCGATGAAGGATGCCTCATCCACTAAGATCCGGGCGAAGGGGGGCTGGCGGGCGCCGGAGGGGGGCGCTGCCCCCGGCTCCTGACGGAGCCTCCCCCGGGATATTTCAGGACAGATGAAATAGGGCCTGGCCTCGCGAGGTATGGGCGCCCTGCCCCCTGAGAACTGGATCGTTTGGAGCTGGATTTTACGGCTGGATTTCCCTGGCTGGAAGAGGAGCTGACGACGATGAAAGCATCGCATTCACGGCGGCGCAGAAGGCGTTCCTCCTGAAGCAGGGCCAGGAAGGAACGGCAGTAGCCGGGATCTACGGTAAGGCGGGGATCAGCCTGGCGACCTGCTTCACCTCGAAGAACCGCTATGGCAGTTTGTTGCCAGACGAGATGCGCCGGCTGAAGGCCCTGAAGATGAGAATGCGCGGCTGAAGAAGATCATGGCCGACCTCACGCCTGATCGGGACATGCTGCAGGACGCCATTCGCCGAAAGCACTGAGACCTGCCCGGACGCGCAAGTTTGTCGACGGGATGTTGGTCGATTGGCACGTGTCGATCTGTCGGGCCTGTCAGGCGCTGCTGCTCGACAACCTCGAGCTGCCCTTGCAAATCCCGCCGCGACCTGTGCAGGCCGACCCCGAACTTCGGATCCGTGAGATCTGTTAGATATGAGCCGTCGAGGCACCATCGGTTGGGGCCCGACGGCGATCTCGACGCGCATTCCCAAATGGCGGAAGCTGCCGTCAGAAAAATCCTGTTGGCCGCTTGGCGTTGGTTTTTCGCTCTGCGTCGGGGGCGAAGTGAATTTGCGGGGCTTGATGTCGGAACTGCAGCGCATGATGGGGCGCCCGGATTGGAATGCCCCCACTGAGTGGTCCGGTTTGAATGTTAGTGCATTGTCGGCCTGTGGTCCATTTGCACGAAGGTCT
>NZ_JBZEGG010000054.1:0-11684 GCF_058313095.1 Pseudogemmobacter sp. TB195 | reverse complement strand
GTAGCCGCCCATTCGAGGGCGAGCCTTCAAACCAGTATCGTAACGAGGAGAGATAATATGTTGTACACCTTCGCGGAGTTCCAGATTCAGGGCTATGTCGGTCGCAGAACCGAGCTTGGGGGCGGCAAGGTCCTGAAGGTTAGCATCGCCGCAACCGACAGCTGGAAGGACAAGGACAGCGGCGAGTTGCGCGAGCGCACGGATTGGAACACCGTCACGCTTTTTGAGCGCAGCACCATGGGTTTTGCCTGGCTGAAAGAGAACCTGAAGCCCGGCGATCTGGTCCATGTCCGGGGACGGATCGGCGAGAGCAATTACGCGAAGGACGGGCAGACCGTCTATGAGACCTCCCTGACCGCCGACCGCTTTGCCGTGGTTCCGGTCGGGAAGGATGGGTAGCCGCGTGCGGTTGTTGGCAACGAGTTCAAGATGGGCGATGCTGTAATAGGCATCCTTTCCAAGCCATGCGGGGCACCAATTGATCGAGAGGGCAATGCCCTCCCAATCGATGCGATGGGTTGGGCGTCACCATGGACGCGAACAAGGGAGGCGGGCCGCACGAGGCGGCGGGTCACAGGGCCAGCACGGCCCCGAAGGGGGTGGTGCGGGCAAGCCCTTGACCAGACGGCGCGGTCCGTCAAACCACGCGGACATTCCATAGGACGCCAACCTGAACGGGAGACGCCCTGTCAGGAACGCGCCAAGGGGCAGATCAGGCGGTGCTACGAAAACGCGCTGACTCCACAGAACAGATCGATGGGGGCACCGTACGCTATTCAGCCGGAACAGGCACTTCCACTGGCGCAGGGGGCGGTGTGGCAAGGCTGCGGGCAATATCGCGAAGTGCCTCGATCATCTGCTGATCGGAGCGCTCCAAGGTGACGGCAATACGGTCGGCGGCCTCGATCTGGGTCTGACGCAACGTGGTGATCTCGGCCTGCATATCCGTGATGACCGTTTCCATGGACGCCGAGTCCTGCGGCACACGCCAAAGCTCGGTGTAGAGGATTTGTGCCAGGGGCATGGTGAGCGCGATCACGACGGCAATTGCGCCAAGGCGAATGGCGCGGGCGGCGGATCGGTCATTGTCAGATGCCGCGTTTTCGAACTTCACTAGGAACTCGGCCGCGTGCGCCTGCAAACCCGTGGCAATCTCCGCACCGTTGGCGGCAACATCAAGCATCTGCTCAAAACGCTGTTCGATCCGCTCAAGGCGGTCATTGGTCTCATGGATGGGGTTTGGCGGAACGCGTAAATGCACGTCCGGTATCCGGGGCGGCTCGATCCCGATTGAGGGTGAAGGCATCCGCAAAGCGTCGATAGATCGGTGCTGCTCGGTAAGCTGCTTGGCGAGCTTGCCCATGCTGCTGTCCGGCCCGAACTGTCCTGTCAGCGCTTGGATACGCTCCTGAAGCTCATGGGTCGGCCCAAGCGCCTTCTTCATCGCATCCATCTGCGCGCTTGCACGGCGCATCTCTTCCATGGCTGCGCCACCATTGATCGCCTTCATGGCATCTTGGATCGCACGAGACGGCATCACGGCTTTCATCGCCTCAGCGGCGCGCGCGGCCTCTTTCAAGCTGTGTATCTCTACAGGGCTTGGCGGCCTGACCGTTTCGCCATCAGACAAGCATTCGAGCTTGGAAAGATCGATGCCATTTTTCGGGGGCTCTCCCTGTTCGTCGTCACTCATCTGGAGCACTCACCGGAGACGGCGGGTCAGCCGGTCGATCTGATCCGGCGAACCTTGTGCGATGTAGCCCTCGAGCGTCTTCTTGATCCGGACGCCCGGCCCAGCCGCCTTGCGGATACTCTCCTCAACGGCGTGCTCCGCCGCTTTCGTCAGCTCGCGCTCGATCTGGCTGGCCGACGTGACCTTGCGGCCATTGATCTTCATCTCGAATTTCATCGGTCAGTGTTCCTTAGCCATTCGGCGGGAAGGGGTCCGCCCCATAGGTGTTGCGTTCGCGAATGCGGCCATTCTCGCCGTGGATCAGCATTTCGCTGCCCTGGCGCATGGCCGTTTCACGCGCGGCCACGATGGCCTCGCGCTGTGTGCCGTGGACGGACGACGCACGCTCGTTGCCCGCCCCCTTCACTGCCCAACCGCTCTGATGCGGCACAACATGCTGATTTTTCTTAGGCATTCTATCCTCATAGGTCGATTTCGGTTGACGTTTTGCCAACTCTGTGTTTATATACATCATAAGAATTTGCGTTTATCAACCAACAAGCCAAGGGAGAGATAGCATGTTCGCAGAGCGGCTGAAGCTGGCAAGGAAGAGGGCGGGGCTGTCGTTACAGGCCCTGTCCGAACGCGTCTCTCCGCCGGTCTCCGCCCAAGCGATCAGCAAGTACGAAGGCGGCAAGATGATGCCCTCGTCGTCGGTCCTCCTCGGTCTCGGCAAGGCACTCGGTGTGTCGCTCGACTTCCTGATGAGCGGCCAAGTCGCGGAACTGTCGGGCGTGGAGTTTCGGAAGCATTCCGGAACCTCGGCCAAGGATCGCGCCCATGCCGAAGCGCTGGTGATTGAGAAGCTGGAAGACTACTTGGCCATTGAGGACATTCTGGATCTCGAAGAGCCCGTCGATCCGTTCGTGGAGGTTCGGTGCGATGCCGTGGGCTCGCCCGAAGAAATCGAACGCAAGGCGCGGGAGTTGCGCCGCAAGTGGGAGATCGGAAACGACCCGATTCCCAGCATCACCGATCTTCTTGAAAAGAAGGGGGTCAAGGTGATTGAGGCGGACCTTCCGGAGCGCTTCGACGGTCTGGCCTGTGCCGTAAAACGCACCAGCGACAAACCGGACACCGAAGTCGTGGTCATCTCAAGCCGGACCAATATCGAGCGCAAGCGGTTCAACCTTGCGCACGAGCTGGCGCATCGTGTGATCAAGGATGTGGCCAATCCGGTCGACATGAAGCTCGAAAAGGCGATGCACCGCTTTGCAGGAGCCTTCCTCGCTCCCGCCGATCATCTGCGCAAGGAAGTGGGCGAAGACAGGCACGGGATCACCTATCATGAGCTGATCCGGCTAAAGCGGTTCTACGGGATGTCGGCGGCGGCGATGCTGATCCGGCTGCGCGATGTCGGGCTGCTGCCGGAAGCGACCGTTGACTATGCGTTTCGGACCTATGCGCGCGCCTGGCGCACCGATGAGCCTTCGCCGATTGAGGACGGGCAAGGTCTTGGGGCGTTTGAAAAGCCGCTCCGCTTCGAGCGGCTGGTCTATCTGGCGCTAGCGGAAGAGATGATTTCGCCGGTACGCGCGGCGCAGCTTCTCAAGGTTCCCCTCGCCAAGATCGAGGAAGAAATGCGGGGGCCGCGTGACCAGTGACCCGGAACGAAGCCCCCATCGTCGTCGTCAATGACGCTTCCTGCCTGATCGACCTTCGCAAGGCGCGGCTTTTGCATCTGCTGGTGCGACTGCCCTATCACCTAGTCATCCCCCTGCCCGTTCGGGACTCCGAGTTGATCCGCTTCACGGCGCAGGAATGGGCTGTGCTCGATGCCGGTATCGCGATCTTCGATCTGCCGCCCGAACGGGTTGCCGAAGCCTTCATGGTCAAGGCCACCTTCCCGAAGCTCTCGGCCAATGACTGCTTCTGCCTTGTGACGACACGCTGCCATGATGGCGCAATCCTCCTGACCGGCGACGGGCTCTTGCGCGGCGTGGCGGTGGATGACGGCCGCCGTGTACATGGCGTGCTGTGGGTGGTTGATGAACTCAAGCGGCTAGCGCTGTGCGGCGACGACATCCTGACGACGGCGCTCGAACTCTGGCGCGACGATCCGAACGTGCGGCTGCCTGCGCCGGAGCTGGCACGGCGGTTGCGTCTATTGAGGCGCGGGTAGCGTCTCCTGCTTGTTCTTCTCGGTCGCGGCGGTCTGCTGCCCTGCCCTTCCCTCCTGCCGCAACCTCTCCGCGAACGGCAAGGCGTGAAGCTTCGGCCGATAGGCCGCCCGTGAGGGTGCGTTCCGGATCGGCTGCGACGGTCCTGTCAGCCGAAGGGCTATGTGCCCGCCACTGACAAAAGGAACCGCGCCGATGGATACGCTGCTCAACTATGACGATCTCGCCTGCCGCACTGACGCGGCGCTCTATGAGCTGCACGACGCCGTATTCTTCCACCTTGTGCACAGCGCGCCTGGCTCGGTCGCGCGCAGCACCGCGATTGCCAATCTCGACCTCATCAAGGGCGTGCTGTTTCAAGGGCGAAGCCGTCGACTACATCGGCTGCGGGCTGCTTGGGCTCAAGCCTCGCAAAACGGAGCCAGATAATCACGGATGGCGGCGCGAAACGAACGATCACCTAGCTTCGCCGTCTGCGCTGCTTTCCAGCAACACGATCCTCTCCCTGAGACGGGTAGCAAGCGGGTCCACGCCGCGCTCGCCGTCGGCTATTCTCCGCAGTTCCTCTAGCACAGGATGCATCGAGCCAATCCGTTGGCTGGCCGCAGTCAGATGAACCATCGCTTCGTCAATATCGTGTGGACCGGTATCGTAGCCCCGACCCGCGATGAGATGCCGGATGGCGCAGAGAGCAACGCCCACCGCAAAATCCGGCTCCTTGACGGCAAAATCCCGCGCCGCACGCGTGAGGGTCACGGGGGCGGCCTCACTGTCCTGCGCGCAATCCAGCGCGATGTCCAGGTATCCAGCAGTCTTGGCCGCGGCGAACCATTTCCCCTTGCGACCGTGTAACGTGATCAGATCCTCGAGAATGCGGCGCGGGTCGATATCCGGGTAGCGCTTCACCAGATCCCGCCACATCGCGAGCCAGGTGTTACCCATCGCAGTCGGCAGGCCGAAGCGCCGATAGGCTTCGTCAGGCTGCCCGCGCCGGATCAACAGCGCCTCGCAGAAACGGGCGGTTTCCTGGCGACCCCAGCTCTGGCGGTCATCCTCCAGCAGTGACGCAGCCCGGGCCAGAGCCTCACCCTCACGCCCTTGCCGCAGCAGTGCCTCGGCCGCGAATTTCTCGTCGAACCAGAGGCGGGTCTTCTTGACGTCCAGCAGGGCAAGCAACTCGTCATACCGCCCGGCTTCGAGAAGGCAGGAGAGGGTGAGCGTTGCGGTGGGAACGTGAATGAAAGACGTGTGATCCGCCCATGCAGCGGAAACCATCGCCAGATCCCGGTCGGCATGCGCGTTGATCAGCGCGGGATAGACGGCAATCTCGCCGAAACGGTCTGCCAATGGCGCGACGTAGTCCACGCCATCCTCGGCAATGGCCGTACGGATGCGCTCCAGCCATCGTACCCGCACGCTTTCATCCGCCGGAGCGGCGATCAGCACCGGCACGAGATCCTCCAGTGTTCGTCGCACCGCGGTGCCAAGCGCGCCGGAGGAGGTGTCGATATGTTCAAAAGCTGGCCAGATCCGCTCGGTAAGGACAATCACACCCTCGGCGGCCGTCACCGGATCGCTGCGTTTCAAGGCCTTGATCTCGGAGCTGGCCGCCTTCAGGCGCTCGATGGCCTTCGCGGTTCCGCGCCAGTTGAAGGCCCCGGCGCGCATGCCAGCCCGGAACGCCCATGAATGTGAAGGTTTGCGCGCCAACCTGATCTCCCCGGTCACACGCGGAGACTGCCACAGGCCTTGTGCGGGATAAAGGCGTTGGGCCTGAGCAGTTTGCACGCCTTGACGCCACACCGTGTCTGGCGTTGATGACCGGCAAGAGGAAGGAGCCGAACATGGGCGCAAACGGTGATATCCGCGAGAAACTCGTCAAGCTGGAAGCGCTGTTCGCGCGCGGCGCGACGGCGGGTGAGCGCGCGGCAGCGGGCGCCGCGCGGGATCGTCTGCAGGCGAAACTGGCGTCATCCCCGGCCCGCGCGCCGGAGACCGAGTTGCAATACACTTTCCCCGACATCTGGTCGGTGCGGATTTTCGTGGCGCTGTGCCGCAAACACGGGGTCAAGCCCTACCGCTATCCACGCCAGCGCCGCACCACGGTCATGGTCCGGGTGCGGCAAGCCGAGTTCGAGCGCCTGGTTGCCGAAGAGTTCCGGACGCTGCACCGGGAACTCACCAGCTATTTCAACGAGACGGTCGAGCATCTGATCGCCGATGCCATGAACTCCGACGGCGATGACGAGACGCTGGAGCAGCGCCAGCTACCGGGGTGACCCGGGATCTGGCGCGCGGCGCGGGACACATGGTGCCGCTGCCCCTCACGCTTCGGGCGCATGCTGCGCGAGAATTGACGCCGTTTTCAGCACGGCGGCCTCGACGGCCTGTCGTCCCTCGCCATTGCTGCCAAACGCCGTGAGATCGACCCGGATTGGCTCGGGCGGGGCAGAGGCAGCCGCACGGCGTAACGGTGCACGCAGGATCGGTGCAGCGGGCGCCGGCTCGACCATGCGTTTCCGGGCCTTCTTACTCGGAACGCCGGCAACCACGCCCAATTCGCGCGACAGACGTTCGACGGTTTCCTCGGTCTCCTTCAGGCGCGCCTCGTAGCGCAGTTTCTCGGCATCAGGATAGGGATGGCTCCCCGACTGCCCGGCATGCAGTGCTTTCAGATCGGGATCCTCATAATATTTGATCCGTCGTGCTCGAATAGGCATCTGGGCATCGACGACGAGGATCACCTCGTCCAGATCCAACCGCCGCGCCTCATCCTCATTGAGGAGCGGTGTTTCCTCGGTGCGCTCGGTCACGCTCCGCCCCTCGAAAGGGTTGCGCCCCACCGATCGGGACCGGGTGACCACCCGCTTGGTCGTCTTGCCGACGGCCTGGCTGAGTTCTTCGATGGTCTTCTGGTCGGATGGGGTCAGATAGAGTTTCACCCCTGCCCCGCCTTGTAGGGAGCGACGCGTGTTCTCGCCATAGATCTCGTCCAATGCCGGAATGGTCTGGGTGACGATCGCCAGGTTGCCGCCATAGGATCGCAGCGTCTTGATGCTCTCGGCGACGATCGGCATCTTTCCCAACCGGTCAAACTCATCGAGCATGATCATCACCGGCCAAGGCTCATCTTTCCCGGGTTCCGCGGCTTGCAGCGAAGCAATCAGATCAGAGAAGAACAGCCGGATCAGGGGCGCCAGTGGCCCGACCATCTCGGATTCCACCACCAGATAGATCGCATGCGGTTGGCGGCGGATGTCCCGGAAAGAAAAATCCGAGGTCGCTGTGGCGGCGTCAATCGCCCGGTTGTCCCAGGTATCAAGACCGGAGGTCATCAGGAGTGAGAGGTAAGAGGTCAACGTGTCGTTGTTGGTCGAGGCCATGCGCTCGAAGATCAGCTTGGCCGAAGGGTTCTTCACCTCCTCCGCCCGCTTCAGGAATTCCAGCTGCTTGTTCCCTCCCGAGGCTGTGATGCGGTAAATCTCGCCGATGGTTGGGTTGCCGCGCTCGAAGGCCAAAAGGCCGGCCGCAACGAAGAGATCGATCCCGCCGGCGAGCAGACCACTGAGCTTTTCGTTATCGGTCTGCAGGAAGAGCTTGGCGGTCAGCTTCAGCTCCATCTGCTGGCGGTCGGGGTTCTTCAGTGCCGCGATCCGGGCCAGCGGGTTGTAGCGATGCGTCGGTCGCTCCCAATCCGTGGGCGCGAAGCGGAACACCTTGTCGCCGGTGGAGGCCCTGAACCGCGATGTCTCACGGAAGTTCTCGCCCTTGACGTCGAGAACCACGGCCGAGCCGCGATAGGTCAGGAGGTTCGGGATTACGAAGCCGACACCCTTACCCCTGCCTGTCGGGGCCACGACCAGCGCATGCGGGAACGTCCGCGAGACAATAAATGGCCTCTTCGATTTCGGGGAGCCCATCTTGCCGAGCAAGAACCCGGCACCTGGCCCGGCGAAGAAGCCGTTGCGCGTCATCTCGGCCCGACTTTGCCAATGCGTGGTGCCGAAGCGGGTCAGCGCATCGCCGAGCATGGTCGCGGTAAGGAGGAGGGCCGCGAGGCCCGTCCCGAGGATGATGCCGTTCACCCAGAGGAAATCCTGCGGAGCCGAGGTTCTCAGCCCCAACCAGTTCCGCGCCAACAGAGTGAGATCGAAGCTGCGCGTCGAGTATCCGAATTGGACGGCAAAATAGATCGTCGCCAGCACATAGCCGATGGCGAGCCCGAGTAGCGTCAGAACTGCGGCGCCAAGAAGCATGCGTCCCTTATCCATGGGTGATCCCCTTCTCGCCATGGGAGAGGGAATGCCTCATATCCTCGCCGTGGCGCTCTTCCACGATCCGCTCGAGCACGCGGTCCATAGCCGGATCATTGGCATGAACATTCCTGGCCTCGAGATAGGCCCGTGCCAGCTGCAGTTGTTCGAGCGCATTGGGGGTTATCCGGTCCAGCACCTTCGCATCGCCGCGGTGCAGATCATCGATTTCGGTTGGGGTCAGGCGATCATTGACCTGCTCGACGAAGCGGTGTCGCGCCGCATCCGAGGCCAGATCGACCTTGCCATCGACCGCCTGTCGCAAGGCGGAGGCAAGCTGGGGCGCTGTCGCATCCAGATTGCGGCGTTCCGCATAGGCCTGGCGGGTGTCGTCCTCAACCTTGGCGATC
Source organism: Pseudogemmobacter sp. TB195 (assembly GCF_058313095.1). Classification (NCBI taxonomy): domain Bacteria; kingdom Pseudomonadati; phylum Pseudomonadota; class Alphaproteobacteria; order Rhodobacterales; family Paracoccaceae; genus Pseudogemmobacter; species Pseudogemmobacter sp. TB195. Next base: position 3,169 of record NZ_JBZEGG010000054.1, on the reverse strand, counting down.
CTCTCGATGATACGGTCGCGGGACGCGCCTGCGGCATGGAGCTCGTTGATTTCCCGGCCGACGGCATCGCGGATCTGCTCTTGTGGGGTCTCGGCCCGCAATCTCGCCATTTCGCGAACTTCTTCGGTGATCGGGCCGAGGCGGATCGACGGATCACGCTGCGCGAGATCCATATCGCCGGCATGGAGAGTGCGATGTGCGACCCGCACGCCGGTCGCCGGGGGCTGTATGACATCGGTGGCCTTCTCCCAGGCCATGGTCGCAATTTCAGCATGCTGGGGCGAGCGTTCGGCAAAGCGGTCAAAGGCCTCTTTCGCCTCGGCCACCTGCTTTTCGCCATCGCGCCGGACACGCGGATCATCGGAATAGGGATAACTGAAGTCCGTCCGCTGGAACTGTTTGACCAGCGCCCGGAACTCCTCCCGTTCCGCCGGGCTGAAAATATCTGGCTCACTGCGCAGGGTTTCGTTATCAGCCGAAACCTTGTGACCGGAGGCCTCCGACAGCCGTGCCCCCTCTTCCCTTTCCGGCCCTTCCCTCTCCACATCCCCCACGACCCGCAGGACACGGGCCTCGGTCAGCACATCCCCCAGCTTGCCATGAACGGTCTCGAGCCTGTCCATCGCCTGACCGCGTTGCGCAGCGTCGCGCAGATCAAGCTGCTCTTCCTTCGCGATGGCCCGCAGATCCTGCGCCAGCCATTGCTGCTCCAGTGCGGCATTGCCTGCCCCCTCGCGCATCCGGGCCAGAACGGCATCGCTATCGATCCCGGTTCCCCGCACGGCCTCGGTAACGCGGGCTTTGACACCTGGATCCTCGAGCTGATCTCGGTGGGCCTCGACCAGGTTCGGCGCAGCATAGATCCCATCTCGGGACGCCGGCTCATGCAATGTGTCGGAGCGGTCCCCCAGGGGCTGCAGATGCGAGACCTCACGCAACACATCAGTCAGTTTACGCTCGATCACCGGGCGCTCGGTCGCAGGGGCGCGTTCGATCAGCCCTTCGATCTGGCGAATGTTCTGCGAGAACCGATCGATCAGTTGGTCAAAATCATGAACTTCATCACTCATATACAACACTCCGTCTGACTGGATACGATCACCCCGGGCAAGCACATCCCCGGCCCGGGACAGGGCTTCCGCAACATCGTGGAAGTTCGAACGCGAGGCCTCGGCAGCGAGGCCCCGATAGATCGCGGCATTGCGCGCCACCTCGGCGATAGCCTGATCAAGGTCAGCGCCGGTGCGATGTCGCTCGACCGGTGACCTGCCCTCTTCCATGGCTTTGCGGATCTCGACGTCGCTGGCAGCGCGGGTGAGCACACCCCGATCCAGCCTACGCGTGGCTTCAAGCCGCAGCCCATGACGTTCGGCCGCCTCAACCATGGCTTCGCGGAATGCGTCGTAGTTGAAATGATGATCCTTCCCGAGAAAGAACATCTCCCCGTCCTTGCTACGGCGGTTCAGCACGATATGGGCATGGGGATGGGCGCGGTCTTCGTGGATCGCAGCGATATAGTCGAACTGCGCCCCGTCACCCTCGAAGAAGCGCTCGCAGATCTCGCGGGTAATCTCCTGCGCCTCGGAGGAACGTGTGCCGATAGGGAAGGCCATCAGGAGATGTGCGGTATGGCCCAGCTTCGGCGCATGCCGCTCGTTCCACTGGTTCTCGAAGCGCCGCGCCACCCGCTCGATCTCGCCAGGCGAGAGCAGCTTTTTGCCGTCATGCGTGCCGCGCGAGTCGAGGATGAAGCTCGACTTGGTGGTCAGGTAGGACAGTTGGGCGCGCAGCTGCGCCCCGGTGTGGCAGCCGCCTTGCCGGATCGCCTTGAAGATTGCCGGCGAATGGCCGCGCGCCGCGCGCACCATCTGTGCCCGCTTGCCCAAGCCCCCGGAGGCCGAGCCAGAAACCTTGCTCCAGCCCCGGTCAAAAAGCGCCGGATTGACCGCCCTCACGGCATCAGCCCGCGCCATCGCGTGCCTCCCGGATCAGGGGCGCGAGCGCCTTGTCCACCTCCAGCTTGAGGGACGCCCGCCGGTTGCGGCTCATCTCCTGGACCTGATCCGCGATGGTGAAGACCAGGCCGGCCAGAGCCCGGATCTCGGCCTTCTCCGACCCGGTCAGGACCGCCTGCTCGCCACGGACACGCCCCTCGTTCAGGCGGCGGGCGATCTGGTTGATGTTGTTGCCGACCCGGTTCATCGCCGCGCCAAGACCGCGCAGTTCCTCCGTCATGTGCACATCGGGCGCGAGCAGGTCGCTGGCGGCCAGTATCATGCAGCGCAGAGCATCAGAACGATGCCCGATGCCACGTGCCGAGAGCGCCGCATCAAACCGGCGCAGCTCGGCCGCGCTGAGCCTCAATCCGACCACCTGAGGCCGACTGCCGTTCGAGGCGCGCCGTCCGTGAGCATGGTTCACAGCGTTGTAGACCGCCTTCAGGCTGACCCCGAACTGTTGTGCCAGATCGGCCGCGGGCACGCCTTCAGACCGCTCTTTGGCGATCCTCAGACGCTCCTCTTCGGTCAGTCGGCGGGCCGGGGACATTTTGAAGTTAACGCTCCTATTTCTTGCCAAGATCGTACAAGCCCGCCGACTCCCAGCACAAGCGGAGTCGGACCTACGGGCTTGTACTCATTATAAAAAACCGTCCCAAAGGGGCGGTTTTCTGTTGTCTGCGGAATGCATCACGCGCCTTGCGATTTGCATCCCGCTCCATGCGAAACGCGTCCAGTTATCTGCGCTCTGGAGGATGGTTACTGGCACCTGCATCACGCTCTTTGCGTCCTGCATTCTGCGGAGTGGAAAGTGCCGGAAGGGGAATGAGATCTGCATCTCGTTGCCTGCGCCACGCCCTTTGGGAGCTGCTCAATGCTTGCCGCTTCCTGCGATCTGCGCCTTGCGTCCCGCTTGACGCATCCCGGTCAGCGCCCTACAACAATAAGGTTCTTATGTTTACGTATAACTATTATTGCAGGTATGCCATGCCTAACGACTCCTTGCGCGTCATCGCCGCCATGGCCCGCAAAGGCGGATCGGGAAAAACCACGCTGAGCCGCGCCCTGATCAGCGCCGCTATCGCCGCCGGTCGGCGGGTCACCCTCATGGACACCGACGGGACCGATGCACTCGGTGCCTGGTATGAACGGGCCGAGGGTGCCGGGTACAG
>NZ_JBZEGG010000053.1:0-11742 GCF_058313095.1 Pseudogemmobacter sp. TB195 | reverse complement strand
CGACCCGGGCCGTATCTGGCGCTGGACCGGCACCGCATGGGCCGACACCGGGGAGAACCCGCTGGCGGGGAAGGCGGATCAGGCTGATCTGGCGGCAGAGGTTGCCGAAAGAAAGGAAACGATCACGCGGCGACCCAATCAGATTGCGGCATTTCAGGTGCGCGATCCTTCTGGCACTCAGGCCCTGCGCGTCAATCCAGACGGATCGACAGAAATCGCATACCTGATCGGATACGCTACATCGGATGACGTCAACGCCATCACAGAGCAGCTTTCCGAGCAAGGGGAAATCATCAAACTTAGCGAGCAGACCCCGTGGGCTTTCAGGGTCTCGGATGGTCTCGGGACCGTAGCGCTTCGCGTCAATGATGATGGATCGACAGAGATTGCCGACCTGATCGGATATGCCAGATCCTCGGATTTGCCCCCATTGCAAAACGCCATAAGCAATTTGCAGAATGAGCTATCCAGCCTGTCCGAAACAGTCGGTGAATTAAGCGATATCGCGATCAACAGACCGCGCATCGACTGGCCAGAAAACCTGATCAGTTTCTGGGACTGGTCGGATGACGCCAAGCCTTATCGCAACCGGATCGGGGTCGAGAATTTTGACCTGACAGTAGGCAGCGCAGCTCCGCCTGCGCGCGTTGACGGCGGGCCATTCGGTAAGTCGTTGCGCTTTACCGGCTCTCAGTACCTCGCCTTGCGCGTGGATGACGGCAAGATCGGAGCGCTGGATCTTGCGGCGCGCAGCGATCAGGTGACGGTGATTGGCTGGGTCAATCGTGGCAATTTTGGGAACCACTTCGTTGCGGGCGTCTGGCAAGAGCATAACGCCGATCCCAGACGCCAATATGGCCTGTTCGTCTCGCTTCCGGTCTATGGTGGGCAAGATCAGGTGTGCGGACATATCAGCTATACCGGGGGCGCTACCCCCGGCTATCCGTATAGCCGGGACTACTCGACATCGGCGCAATGCGTCAGGCCGGGCGAATGGCGCATGGTTGCCATGACTTACGATGGAGAGAAGATAATCAGCTACATCGATGGGATCGCGGACAGCCGTCCGACTTTCACCGATAATCAGGGTCAGACCTATCGTAAAAACCCCTATGACTTTGACCTCGGTCTAAATCGGAAGATCCTCGGCGACTTTACAGTCGGCGGGGTTCTGATCACTTCCGGTATGTCCAATATGATGGTTGGCGATCTTGGCGGGGTTGCCATTTTTGGCAGGGCACTAAGTGCGGCTGAAATCCTGGACTTGCATCTGCAGACTGTGATCGGGGAAACTCTGGTCCACCTCGACCCATGGTATCGCAATTCTGGTGACCGCGCACCAATGGCAGTCGGTTGGCGATCCTATCATGGTCCGACTGCAACAGATCGATCCTCGACTGTTTTCACTAGCGCCTGGTATAACCACACCTTCACGGCCACCAACGCGACGTCACCTGCATATATGGCGCGCGCGGTCAACGCAGTCATTTCAGCCGCTGTTGTTGACAGCATGCATAGCATTAAAATCCAGCAAGCCGCGAGGATACGCTGCCGCATGAACAATTCGCTTGCGGCGGACAATGTGAGGCTGATGCTCAGGCTTGGCACACAGTGGTTTGCGAGCGCTGCTGAATATCAGATGCCCGCAGACGGGGGCGCTGCATCGGATTGGTCCGCTGCGCTGAATGTGGATCACGTCATCGACAGAGATCCATCCGCCTGGAGGCTTGTCGATCTGGTTCCGGGTTCGGCCCTGACCCTCGGTTCCGCCCCGAGTTCAAGGCTATCCGGCGAGATTACCGGCATAGGGCTCTTGAGCGAAGGATGTGCAGGCGTTCTTCGGGTCGCAAATATCAAAATTGACAGGAGATGATCTGATGATCGGTGTTGATATCGTCGCGGGCGATGCAGTGTTTTCCAAGGGGCTTGTCAACTGGCCCATCAACCCCACCGGGGTCCAGCCCGTTCTTGCCGTCTCGGCGGCAAGGAAGTTGATCGCGGGATACGATGGCCCACTTATCCGCGTTATTCGGGCGTCGGATGAAGCCGAGGAGGACATTGGAGCTGACAGCCTTGGAAGGCTGGACGAGGAAGCATTGCTGGCCTTCATCGGCGGCGGGAACGGGCTGATCCATACCGTATACTCTCAGGTAGGGTCTGCGTTTTTTGCCCGCCCCGCGCTTGATGCAGCCCCTCAAATTGTGGTCGCCGGGTCCGTAATCAAGCGCGGCGGACGCCCCGCTATGGTTATGGAGGGTAATCGGTATCTGGTCAGCTCAGGCGCGGAGGCATTGACCTCAGATCAGGGTTTTGTTGATTTCCACACAGTCGGAACGGTGGAGTCCGTTCCCACCGGAGTACAGCAGAATACCGGCGTGTTGTTCGCTGACCCTACCGGAAGCAGTCAAGGCGTCCACCGCCTGATCGCTCGGGCCTCACCCACAATGCTTGGGGTTGGAACCCGCAGGACGGGTGCGGAAGCGCGAACGACCGTTGAAGTGCCTTATTCCGTCTCCCTCAATCCCCGGATCATCCGAGGTAGGGCAGACTTCGCGGCGGGGATGCTTTCGGGGGATCTGGATGGTGTCAGCATGGGCAGCGCCGCGATGGTAAGCGCTGGCAAAACGCAGGCACCTGCAAACACGGCGGGGATGCATCTCGGCTATCTGCAAACCCCGACCAACGGCGCGCTGCATGGCACGGTATCCGAGTTGGTGTTGTTCACTACTGACGCGGGCGAGGACGCCGACGCGTTCAGCGCGGATCAACTGCGATTCTATCGGAACTGATTTCTCCCTCCAATACCTGACGTGCTGGCCCAGTCGATCCTCGGCTGGTTGGCTATACGGGCGGCAGTGATCATCGCGCTTGCAGAGACAGCAATCATCGCTGATGGTCACGCCGAATATTCATACGGGGCCAATGACATGCGGAACGTCTACTGGGATGCTTGGAAAGGCGCAGCGGTTGTAGCTGTGGTGCTGATCCATGCCAGTAATTCGACAGGCCTGTTTCCTGCCGGATCATTCAACTCAGACTTTGGGGTGTTCCTAAGGCAGATCATCAACTTCCCGGTGGCGCTCTTTGTTTTCTTGAGTGCTTACTTTGCAGGATCGTCCAAGAAAGCGCCTGCCTCCTATGGCAAGCAGGTGAGCGTCCGTCTTGGCAGGCTGCTACCTCCATATCTTGCGTGGGCCGCTATCTACGCTGCCGTGCGGCTGACCACTGGCGCGCTGAATCTACCGCAAATCCCCATGATGGTCCTCGATGGGACCATCATCGTGGTCGGCTACTATGTGATCATGATGGCCCAGATGACACTGATTTCGCCTTGGTTGGAGCGGGCCGGCGACAGGGTTCTCGTCACCCTTCTGCCCCTTACATGCTTGGCATCCTGCGCTTTCACATACACATTGCGGTATGCCTATGAAGGCGAGCCTTGGGCTGCGTTTCCCTATAATGTGTTGCCATTCTTCGTTTGGCTGCCGTTTTATATTGGCGGCATTCTGGCCGCGAGAAAGGCAACCGCTCTTCAGCGAGTGCCTGTGAGTCTGCTGGTGGTAGGGTTCGCGACTGGCGTTCTGCTGTCGCTTGGTGAGGCCTTTTTCATCTTTTCGGATGCTCGGGATCTGGCCATCTCGCAGGTTAAGGCGACATCTGTCATCACATCCGGCTTTGTTTGCCTGATCGCGGTCGCCGCCTTCAGGCATGTCGGATCTGTCAGCGCTGCCGTTCTCTCGTGGTTCGGTCAACGGAGCTACTACTTCTATCTTTCCCACATGCTCATACTGGGCTTCGTGCAGAAGATGATGCGTGGCCAGACCGGTTTGGACGACCTTCAGGTAATCTTTGTCCCTCTCAGTGCAGCCATAACGCTTTGCGTCTGTGCGGCGGGCGCACTCAGTGCATCCTGCCTTTTCGCGCGCACGCACCATCTGAAGCGTTTGGCAGGCCTATCCTGAAAGAACGCAACAGGCACTGCCGGCATAATGGCGGCTCGACTGATCGCACCTTCCCCAATACCTGACGCGCTTGCCCCGTCGATCCTCGGCGGGGCCGCTATATGGGCGATGGTGATCGCCGCGATGCAGTGACACGCGGCGATAGGTCTTGGCGGGTGCTTGTCAGGCCTCGGCCTTCGCGGTGATCACCTTTTCTCTGGCTTCAGGCAGCTTCTTGATTTCATCCATCGAGAGGATTTTGCCATTAACAACCCAGTGCCCGGCAACATCGGAGCGGGTTACCTTGGCGCCGACGGATTGAAGATAGTCGAATGCTTTCTGCATCTTGACGGTCTCTCCTGTATTGGGGGTACGGATCTGATGGCATCTCTTCTGCCAGTGTCCACATGATTCCCGCAAGGGTTGAAAACTGGTAAAATCGAGGTATCAAAGAAAACAGTGCTACTGTGCTGAATAGCTGTGCATGTGACCGGCGGCAGCTCAGTTTGGGGGCTTCACAGGACCGCCGGCCTGCCGCGCCTCCGGCCCGGACGGCGCAGCGCGCTGAGCATAGCCGCTCGGGCAAGAATTCCAAATGAAAATGCCCCGCCGGGTTAAGGGCGGGGCAGTAGGGCGGCCCCTGTCTAAATTGCCAGAGGGGCTGGCGCAACCTTCGCGCGAATATTCCTCAATCTCAACTGCATTCAGATGCCCAGGAGGCGCATACATGGCCCTGAAATATGACGGCACAATCAATGCGGGGGCGATCCTCCAGGCGGTGGTTGTGTTTGCTGGCGCACTCTCTGCGGTGATCTGGACGCAGGCAGGCATCTGGCGGCTTGAAGCCGATCAACGCCGCATGGAGGCCACGCTGGCCTCAGACCTCTCCACAATCCGCTCTGACGCCAGCGCCCGGGAAGTACGGATCCGGGCGGCAGAGCTGGCGCTGGCAGGTCAGCAATCTGACCTGCGCAGCATTCAGAGCGGGATCAGCCGAATTGAGGCGCAGCTCGAGAAGTTCCAGCCCAGGCCGTGAGCGCAGAGATTTGTTGCAATTCTGCGGGTGTATGCTCAACTCATCAGTGATGGCGCGATATTTGCAGCCTTTTGCGTAGCTATAGTGAGTTTTTTAACGGGTGATTTCATGGATGATTTCGACAAGGATGCAGAGGCAAAGGCGCGTGAAGAGCGAGCACTTGAGGGTGATGACAAACACGGTGGCTCAGCTGTCGGGTGGGTGGCTCTTGGCGCGATACTGTTTCTGGGCAGCTTAATCCTCTGGCTTGTCAGCTGAGGTGGTGCGGAAGTGGGTATCCCCCCAGCCCGATCCTGTCCTATGACCCGGTCTGGGAAATCCCCACCGCCTTATGCATGGCCATCGCGGGGGATGCGCTCGGCGCCTATATGGGCCTGTCGCGCGAGGTCACGGTCGGGCTGATCGCGGTCCTGTCCTATCCGGGCCCGCGTGGAGCCGGAGCGATGGTGGAGCGGTGGTGGAGCGGTGGGCCAGCCGGAAGGGGTGAGACGGCCTATGCAGCCAAGATTTCAACCTCATACCTGCCAGAACTGGCCGCAAGGGTCAGTCGATCATCTTTGAGAGATACGGTGGCTTCGCTCTCTTGCAGGTCAAGGGTATCCTGAAATCTCTCAACGATGCGCGGCCAGAACCCCTTTTCGACAAGCCTCATATTTGCAGCGAGGCAGTGAAGGGATTTAACCGGTCCTGTCATCAGCATCACATTACCTTCATCGCATAAGAAAATGCTGTAGCAGCGACCACAAGTGATGCCGCGCAGCAGGCGGCGTAGAAGCGAACAATATTCATCGTTTCCTCCGTCAATGAGCTGATACCTACTCAACCCACGAATGTAATTCTGGTTCCACCGCTCCGGCCGCCTCGCCGGTTTTTTCCATTAAGGAGAACGTCATGAGCAAGATCGCTCGGGTTTTCGGGCGTAAAGCCCGGCTGCAAGGGGCGGCGCGAAGCACCGATCAGGGTGGTTGAGATTGCTCAGGTAACTCCGTTCAGCCAACTGCGCGCGTTCCAGAGCTGGATCAGCCAGATCATGGCGCAGTTGGAGAAGCTCCAGCCGAGGCCGTAAGTGGCTCACCCGCTGCCTGAGCCGCCAGAGGGTGAGCCGAGACAACCTTTAGGGCTGAAAAAGGCTGTCTCACGAAACCAATAATAGTCAGACTGTGGCGAGATTTCGGCGATTGCATCCGGATCCCGTGAATATTCACATTCAGGCCACAATCCGCCTTATGGCCGCCTCCACATGGGCCTCTCGCGCGTGGTCACGGTCGGGCTGATCGCGGTCCTGTCCTATCTCGGCCCGCGTGGCACCGGGGCTATGGTGGAGCGGTGGGCCAGCCGGAAGGGGAGCGCCCGGCATTTCTCGTGCCAGGCGCCTTGTTTACTTCACCGTGACCGTGACGCAGCCGGCCAACGTCCCCTTCTCCCCTTCGGCAGTATTCTTTGTGCAGAACTTATCCTTGCCTTTGAAACCTGCTGCCGGTGTGTAGATGATGCCCTGCTTGGACAGGGAAATCGTGCCGGACTTCGGGGCGCGGGTAAGTTTGACTTCCGTCGCCGGGACGCGCCTGTTTTCCTGTTCGTAGATAAAGCCGGGATAACTGATCAGGCAGTTCTTATCTGATGCGGACATCTCGAACGCGCCGTTTCCCTTGCCCTTGCCCCAGCCTCGTCCGTTGCTACCAGTGCACTCTGCGAAGGCGGCAGAGCCGCTCATTGCTGCGATTGTGGCGATCATTGTGAATACTGTTCTGCGGATCATTTCCAAATCCTCTTGAGAAGTATCGATCGGTGCGGTCCGGCCAAAAAGGGCCGCCGATCTCAGCCTGCCAGAAATCCGACTTCCGGCAAGACGATTCGAAAACTCACAACCATGGAGAACATCATGAGCAAGATCGCTCTGGTGATCGGGCATAACGCCCGGTCGCAGGGGGCTGTCCGCGTGACGGACAAGCGCACCGAATACGACATCAACTCTGACCTCGCGGTAGCGATCCGGGATCTGGACCCGGCACGCTATGTGATCGTGCGCCGCACGCACGGCACCGGTGAGATCGGCCGCGCCTATGCCGAGGTTGACCGGCTGGGTGTCGCGGCCTCGGTCGAGCTGCACTTCAACAGCGCGGAAGCGGCAAGCGCCACCGGGACCGAAACCCTGACCAGCGGCACCCCGAACAGTGCCCGGCTCGCGCGCGGGGTGCAGGCCGGCATGGTCCGCGCCCTCGGCCTGCGCGATCGCGGCGCGAAGGTCATCGCGAAGAACGGTCGCGGCGGGGCCTCGCTCTGGACCGGCAAGCCGCCTGCCATCCTGATCGAGCCGTATTTCGGCAGCAACGCGGGCGACTGCGCCGCTGCTGATCGCAACTTCTCGGCGCTCGCCCGCGCCATCCATGAGGCCTGCACGGCCTATCTCAAAGGAGCCTGACCCATGGATTTTCTGAAATCCCTTCTCTCGCCCGAGGTGACTGCCTCGCTGGCCGAGCTGCTGGTCGCTGTGATCGGCCTTATCCTGACCGTGGCGCTGCCGATCCTGTCGGCGCGGATCTATCGCTGGACCGGCGTCCGGATCGAGGAAAAGCACATGAAGGCCTTGCATGAGGCGATCAGCACCTGGGCCTTTACTGCCGTCACGCGCGGGGTGAATCCGGCCAGCCGCGAGGCCTATGAAGATCTGCTGGCCTATCTCAAGCAGTCGGTGCCGGATGCACTCAAAGCTCTCGGGCCGTCCGCAGATGTGCTGATCGGGCTGGCGGGGAGATACATGCGGTCCGCCGCAAGGTGAGGGGCGAGCCGCGCGTGGCAGCAAACGCGCGCGGCTCTAGTCACAAGGGCTTAGTCGTCCAGAAAGCGGTTGTTAGCTGCGGCGTGCTTCGAAAGATCGACGCACAGAATACGTACTAGGACCGAACCGAACGAAGCGGATCTTGGCCATTTACCCAATCTTGGGGCGCTATCTCCTCAGCAGCAGTGACAAGGAATTTTTTAAGCCTTCCTGACTCGGTTTGAACCCTGTCCACGGTAACCTTCACCATGCCCTTCCGTCCTGCCTGATATTGATCCAAGCTAGTAGTGATGATATTAGCAGTGCCCCTAAGTGGATTCTTAACTAAGGTGAAGGCCGCAGTGCTCCTTAGAACTGGATCATACATTCGACCATTTCTGCTAAAGAGATTATAGGCCGTCACATTTGTGAGCATAATTTCTGGAGCATTCAGTGGCTTTGCTTCAATATATTCTTTTGTTTCTTGATCCATTTTGAATAAATGTGTGCGTCGTGATTTGAAAACAATTTCGCTAGCAGTCTGACCAATAGCAGTATGTGCGCGACTTAGGGGTGGCTCAATTTTTTGAATGAGCGTGTCTAGTTCATTTTTCTCATCTTTGCTAAATCTGTTATAGTATTTTTTGAATCCATCTGGAATTTCTGATATAATTCCAAGCGCCTTTCCAAAGGCATACTCAATAGTTTTATTTATGTATGGAGCTATCACGCTGACTGAGCCACCTAAGGCAATCGTTGCGTAAAACGGATTTGCAGCAACCCAAGCGTCCATAGCTACTATGAAACTACCTTGCTTTGCTGGGGACATGTATATCTTGGCGGATTTTGACATGTCTCCCCGGGATTTATATCTCCCAGTCGCGGCGAAGTTTATGGTTGTAGATAGCGCCCATGATAAGCCCTCAAGACTCTTGGAGGCTGCATATGCCTCGACCTTATTGTTGTCAGCATCTAGGCCATCGAAAATAACTTTATACGGGATACTTATTTCTGCCAATCGTCTATCCTCTCATTGCCCGTTTGGCCGGGAATGTCTGAAATTTACTTCAAGTATATTGGGTGACTCAGAATCACAGTATCAAGGTCTCAAAGGGCCGCTAATGTGTCATTTTCGTGTCCACGGTCCCACGTGATCCGTTCTCCGCGCGAGACGTGAAGGTAGAGAATTGGCTGGTTCTTGATGTCTGGAAATCTAGGCGCCCGGCTTGTCATGTCGGGGCTGGCTGTAGTCAGCTCGAAGTCTGGCGGGTGGTGTAGCAGTCGAGGCAGAGGCAAGGCGTGATGGATAGATGAAACCCACCGGAGCGGGCGGGCTTCATCTATCCGATTTCAAAACCAAATCCTTTGCGGTACTAAGGGTTAGAGGCTAGGCTTACGCGGCCTCGTCATCATCGCTCAGTCCGTTCGCAACTTTCAACTCTTCAATGTCGTCGGTGAAATCAAGCACAAGCTGAATTTCTTCTTCATTGGGGTGCATTGCATTGTAGTGGTCAACCTTCATTTGCAACGCATAGGCGTCACTCACGATAGAGCGACGATCTTGCTGAACATGCTTTTCAACATGTGCTCTCGGAGCTGTGTCAATGTCTGCCCATTCGAAAAGTGTCTGGCCATCGGTTGCCTTCAGGCGAACCGGAATGAAAGCTCTGTGCTCCCGGCCATCTTTGTCTGTGCGCTTCTTTTCTCGGAGCGCCCCTGCTAAGTCGTTCGCCAGGACAGTAGCGAGCTCAACGATGCGGGGTTGCCACAATTTCTGTCCAATTGCCCATGATGCGACAGTTCGCAAATCAACCGGCTCAGGCGATACCTCGTCACGGTACCGCTCAAATATATTCTGCAAGTCTTCTTTGTAGTTAGCCATTTTTACCTCAGCGAGTTGTGGGGATGCGATCACCCCATCCATCCATCATCATTGCAATTCCAAGGCTGCCTCGAACCTTAACTAAATGTTTTCTTAGAAAATCGTATTGACCCATGCGTCTGTGAAGTTGTCCCACTACCAGTCCGGGATGAACTCCCATCCTCTTGGCAAATGCGAGAACCTCTCTTTCGGCGAAATAGGGCTTCTTTCGTAAGTAGAACGATTGCATCTGGGCGGATGGAACACAGAAATCTGCGGCTTCCTCATTGGCTATACGCTCCTCATCGGGCAAGCCAGGAGCAATATCGCCCTTGAGGTCAGAATCGACGATGGCTTCATCTTTGCCATGACCGTGCAGGACGTGTGCGCACTCATGGCGTAGGACAAACCAAAAATTGTCGATCCTGTCATAACGCAGAGATAGTCCTATCACTGGTGCTTCAGGGCCAAGCCAGAAGCATGCTCCGTCAATGGCGCTATTTGCTACGCCTTCCACAATCACAAAACGAACACCAGCGCTCGCCAGTAGACGGGGCACGTGGCGAACGCCATTAGCGTCAGCACGAAGTTCGCTAAATTTTGAGATTACTTCCCCAAGCTTTTCACTGTCAAATCGAGAGGGAGACATCTCATTCGCAATCTGCCGAACGCGAAATAGCCACGCAAGTTGCTCTGGTGAAATGTGGTCATAGCTTGTTTTCTTGGCGGAGTGTGACAGGTGGGGGATATCATCTAAGGATGATACCCCAAAAAACCGACAAACCTGCTCTTCGAGGCTACCGCTGCCATGTTCAGGGGAAACCCAGCCTCGGCGCGTCATTTCCCTGAGCGGGTACTTATTGAGGATGCGTGCCCTTGCGGCGATATTGGGGTCAGGTTCTTCGGTGCCAGCCAAATCCCAAGCCGCCTGAATAGCGGCAATTTTCTCCGCGTTCAAATCAAGAGCGGCAGAGAGTGCCTTGGCCATGTTTATACTGACAGCGCGCTTATCGCTCAGGATGTGGTTGACTGATACGGCGGTTGTCCCCAATGCGTATGCGAGATCGACCTGGGTCCAGCCCTTTGCCTCCATCGCGCTTCTCACAAAGCTGCCGGGAGAAATCAGCTCGCTCCTGTCTATCATCGACCGCGCCTTCCTTTTTTTCGTAGACCTACATGATCACCGGGTGGCTGTCAATTATCGCATTAACATATCAGTTAATTGATGCTATGTGACTGATATGTATGGGCGGATAATCGGAGTTGCGAGCGAGTTCAGGGATGCATCTGGATCCACTGGATGATCAATCAACTATCGGGGAGCTGGTCAGTGCAGAGCAACGGCGGGGGGCGGTAACGACCGAATTACCCTGCGTGATAGAAGTCCATGTTGCGCCCGCTGTAGTAGTCCAGCGGGCCGCAGCCAGACAGAGCGATGAAGAACGCGAGGGCGGTGATCCTGATCATTCAATGACCTCCAAGGATCCGGCCGGCAGTGGCCCTTGTAAGGATTTGGCGTCGGTCCATGGCTCTACCAGCCATTCCTCCCAGTCGTCCGGCTCCGTCAGGATCACCGGCATGGCCTTGGGGTGGATCTCTGCCACCTCCGCATTCGGATCACAGGTCAGGAAGGCGAAGAGGTCATCCGTGGTTTCACCGTCCTTCAGCTTGCGGATGCTGGTCCAGTCTGGCACCCAGATACCGGCAAAGAACGCCGGGCGATCCTCTTTCAGTGCGAACCACGCATTGCCTGCACCTTTGCCCTGGCGTGGCTCTGCGAACCGCTCGACCGGCACAAGGCAGCGGCGCGGTGGCCCGAGCCAGCGCCGCCAGTGTGGCGAGTTAGTGTTGCGAACATTGGTGACGCCGCGGTCGATCCCGCTCTTGCTGTGGAACTGAGGCGGGGAGGGCAGGCCCCACCGGGCGCTCCGCAGAACGTGCCCGCCATCTCCGGCAGTGATGATCGGTGCCATGCGATCGGGCCAGATATCGCCGGGCTCGATGTTGCCGGCGGCGTTCGTCAGCCCCGCGAAGAGCTGGCGCATCGCCTCAGGTGAGGTGGTCTGGCTGTAAAGGTTGCAGATGTGGACGGCCCCTCTCTTGTCAGGATTGCAGAAGACTTTTGACCAAATCGTTTGCTATCAGA
>NZ_JBZEGG010000052.1:0-12184 GCF_058313095.1 Pseudogemmobacter sp. TB195 | reverse complement strand
CCAGCCATAATCTGGTCCTCCTGAAAACGGGATAAGCATATCCCTGTGGGTGGACCACTTCAGTGGGGGCATCCCACGCTTTCCCCGCATTGCGCCACTGTCATGCGGGATGGGAGCAAGGCCGGTCATCGCCGCGGCTTCACCGGATGTCATCCGCCCGAGTTCCGGCATTTCCGCGATCAGCATGGCCGCAGAGACGGGGCCAATTCCGGGGATGGACAGCAGAAGCCTCGCCTTCGCCGCTGACGTTTCCTCCTTCCCGATGACGCTTTTGATCCGCTGTTCAAGGTCACCGAGCTGAGCGTCCAGTATTGCCAGGAGGTTGGCATCCATACTCTTGAGATCGGCGGGGACTTGTTGTTTCCTGCGCGCCGCGAGGACGGAAATTTGTCCCCGGCGCTCAGCGACAAATGCCGGAGCCAGGATCACCAGCCATCGACAGAGGAATCAGAGGACATAACTGCCATGTCTCATCCCGCCTGATCCTGACCGTGGAGCCCTGGAAGACCCAGCCCATCCGCATAAACACCTGCAAGGTGCCAGGCATCCGAGCGCATGATCCCGAAATTATCTCAGCGGCCTTCTAAAGCCGGCCGAGCATTGCCGCCAGAGCCATCACAGCATCTCCGGACGGCGAGGAGCGGCGAATACCGAGGCGCCGAAACGCCAGCGCGCGCGCAGGACCTGATCCGGGGGCGTCCAGAAATTGGTCCAGCGTGGCGCGGGCTTCGGGCGTCAACAGAGCCTCGCGCGCCTTCAGCGCTTCGGCCTGGCCCTGCATCATCCGGCCCCATTCGCCGCTGATCAGCATCGCGAGGCGCCGTTTGCCGGCCGCCGTGCCGCGTGCTCCGCCAAGCGCATTTCCGTCATGCTGGCGGTAGATCACCACCGGCACCGGATCGAGCACCAGACCTCCGCCGCAACCTGCAATCAGCTGATAGAGCCACCAGTCATGCCAGCTGATCCCGTCTGGCCACCCTGCCTTTCGCACCAGCGTCAGCGCGGCTGCGGAAAGCATGATCGAGTGCCCGGCAAAGAGGTTTTGTGCCAGTGAAGGCGCGAAGCCGGGCTTAACGCGTCCCGATTTCGACTGGCTGAGCGTCTTAAGTTCGACATCCGCCAGCATACTTTCGCCGGCATAGAGCACAGGGGTCGCAGCCCCGATCACCCGCTCTGCCGCCGCGATCCTGCGCAGCCCACGCGCGAGCTTACCCTTCAGCCAGACATCATCCTGATCGGCCAGCGCGACGATCCCGGGAGGCAGATCAGGATGGCAAAGCGCGCTGAGAAAATTCGCAGCCGCGCCACGGCGCGGGCCATCGACCAGTGTCAAAGGATGGTGGCGCGAGAAATCCTGCAAGATCGCCCTTGTGCCATCGCCAGACCCGTCATCCGAGACGAAAAGTGACCAGGCCCTGTGGCTCTGCGCGGCGATGCTGGCCAGCTGTTCGGGCAGCCAGGCTTCGCCATTGCGGGTGGCCATCACGATAGTCACATGATCGTCTCTCTGGCGCATGCTGTCCCTGCCGGTAAAGCCGTGACCCCGCCCGCGGGCTGGGGGCATCCTTCACCTAAAGCGCCGCGCGGCGCAATCCTGACCGTAAGCCCATAGGCAGATTGCAGGTTTGGTAAAACCCTCTGCGAAAGCCGTATTCCTGCCCGATTGCGGAAAGGGGAGGTAAAGCCCGCCAGGCCATTCTGGAGCAGGGGAATAACGGGTATCAGATTATGTTTCAGGTAAATGTATTGCAGACCTTTACCGATGCTCCGGTGAATATGGTCTCTGGCATCGGTGATATGCTGCTGACGACCATCGGCGGCCGGCTTATGCTCTACACGATGACAAGGGCCGGAGGTGGCATTCTCAGCTTCGAGATCAGCTCTTCCGGGATGATACTGACCAGCCAGGGCACGCTTGCCGCGCGCGGGCTTCTCTCAGGCCCGCCGGTGCTCGATATCTATCAGATTGGCACGACGCAGCATCTGATATTTTCAGGAGTAGAAGAATCAACACTGGTCTCGTTCCGGCTGAACGCCGATGGCACCCTGCGCAGTACAACGCGCCCTGACGGGGGGCCGGCGGGTCTCATCTCTGCTCAGGCCTTGGTAAGCATTGGCACACAGACCCTGCTTTATGCTGCCACTGCCGGTAGCGGGGGCATCTCGGTCTATACTGTCGATCCTGCCAATGGTGCGATGACGCAGACAACGGCGCTGCGGCTCGAGCCGGACAGGGCCGGTATAAATCTGTCCGGCATGGCGGCATTCGCGCTAGGGGCAGTGCAGTTCATTGCGGTGACCTCGAGCACGGGCAGCCGGATCGATCTTCTGCGCCTTGGCGCTGACGGTGCGCCGGTGGTCACACATAGCATCGGCGCTGCGGATGGACTCGGCATCAACACCCCTTCGGCAATCCGCGTTTTCGAGGCACATGGTGCAACATGGCTTGCAGTCGCATCCGGCGCCAGTTCTTCAATCACAGTGTTGGCTGTGGCAGAGAATGGCACGATGAGCGTGGCCGATCACGTTATCGACACGCTGGATACCCGTTTTCAGGGGGCGACCACTCTGGAAACTGTCACCCTGAACGGTCGCAGTTTTCTGGTAACGGGCGGCGGCGATGGCGGCTTGCAGCTGTTCGAGATCCTCCCGGGCGGACGCCTGGTTTCCCTGACCACGATCGTGCAAAGCCTCGGGGGGCCACCGGATAACATCACCTCATTGCTCCTGCAGCCGGGGGGGGACGGCTTCTGGATCTATGCTGCCGGCGAGGGAACCGGCATCACGCGGATTTTTGTCACCACAGGGCCACTTGCGGCCCCGGTCACCGGAGGAGCGGGCGCCGACACCCTCTCGGGCACTGCGGGAAATGACCTTATACTCGGTGGCGGAGGGAATGATCTGCTTTACGGCGGCCCCGGCAATGACATTATAGTCGACGGCCCGGGCAGTGACCGTCTGTTCGGGGGGGCAGGCGAGGATCTCTTCGTGCTCAGTGCTGATGGTGAGGTGGATTACATCCATGACTTCCAGCCTGGTCTCGACCGCATCGACCTGACTGCCTGGAGCGGATTTCGTGACGTCTCCGGCGTGAGTTTCCGGACCATCACCACCGGTGCCATCATCACCTTTGGGACTGAGGTCTTGTATATCTACAGCGCGAATGGCCTTCCCCTGTCACAAGAGCAGGTGTGGCTGGCGATTAGGGCGGGCGGGATCTGGCACGCGGTGCCCGTGGAATATACCGGCGGTTTTGGTATCGAGGGCACGATGGGCCGCGATACCCTGAAAGGCTCGGCAGGGCCGGATACGGTCATAGGGTTGGCTGGTGACGACCTTATCTACGGTTTCGCCGGCAATGACGTGCTCTTCGGCGGGGCTGGCGATGACTGGCTGGTCGGCGGCGCCGGCGCGGACCATCTCGATGGCGGAGCGGGACGCGACCGGGTCTATTACAACGATTCCGCGACCGGGCTTCGGGTGGATCTGCAGGTGCCTTCGACCAGTACCGGCATCGCAGCCGGCGACAGCTTTGTCTCGATCGAGGACCTCTACGGCTCGAATTTCGCCGATTCACTCATGGGAGACGCCATCGGCAATGTGATCTGGGGCGATGCCGGCGCGGATGTGATCTACGGTCGTGGCGGCAATGATACGCTTTATGGCGGCGCAGGTGACGACTGGCTGGTCGGCGGCGCCGGCGCGGACCATCTCGATGGCGGAGCGGGACGCGACCGGGTCTATTACAACGATTCCGCGACCGGGCTTCGGGTGGATCTGCAGGTTCCTTCGACCAGTACCGGCATCGCAGCCGGCGACAGCTTTGTCTCGATCGAGGACCTCTACGGCTCGAATTTCGCGGATTCACTCATGGGAGACGCCATCGGCAATGTGATCTGGGGCGATGCCGGCGCGGATGTGATCTACGGTCGTGGCGGCAATGATACGCTTTATGGCGGCGCAGGTGACGACTGGCTGGTCGGCGGCGCCGGCGCGGACCATCTCGATGGCGGAGCGGGACGCGACCGGGTCTATTACAACGATTCCGCGACCGGCCTTCGGGTGGATCTGCAGGTGCCTTCGACCAATAGCGGCATCGCAGCCGGCGACAGCTTTGTCTCGATCGAGGACCTCTACGGCTCGAATTTCGCGGATTCACTTATGGGAGACGCCATCGGCAATGTGATCTGGGGCGATGCCGGAGCGGATGTAATCTACGGTCGTGGCGGCAATGATACGCTTTATGGCGGCGCAGGTGACGACTGGCTGGTCGGCGGCGCCGGCGCGGACCATCTCGATGGCGGAGCGGGACGCGACCGGGTCTATTACAACGATTCCGCGACCGGCCTTCGGGTGGATCTGCAGGTTCCTTCGACCAGTACCGGCATCGCAGCCGGCGACAGCTTTGTTTCGATCGAGGACCTCTACGGCTCGAATTTCGCGGATTCACTCATGGGAGACGCCATCGGCAATGTGATCTGGGGCGATGCCGGCGCGGATGTGATCTACGGTCGTGGCGGCAATGATACGCTTTATGGCGGCGCAGGTGACGACTGGCTGGTCGGCGGCGCCGGCGCGGACCATCTCGATGGCGGAGCGGGACGCGACCGGGTCTATTACAACGACTCCGCGACCGGCCTTCGGGTGGATCTGCAGGTTCCTTCGACCAGTACCGGCATCGCAGCCGGCGACAGCTTTGTCTCGATCGAGGACCTCTACGGCTCGAATTTCGCGGATTCACTTATGGGAGACGCCATCGGCAATGTGATCTGGGGCGATGCCGGAGCGGATGTAATCTACGGTCGGGGTGGCAATGACACTCTGTTCGGCGGGATGGGAAATGACACGCTGGTCGGAGGGCCGGGGATGGATTTTCTATATGGCGGGAACGGACAGGATGTCTTCGTGTTTGACACCGCACCTGGCCCTGATAACGCTGATATGATTGTCGATTTCCAAACCGGAGCAGATAGGATCTGGCTTGCCGTATCGGTCTTTGACGCGCTTTCAACCGGGACCGCTCCGGATCTGGCCTTTGCCCAGAGCAGCCAGGCCACCACCGCGGCGCATCGCATCCTTTACGATCAGGCCAGCGGCAGGATCCTTTATGATGCCGATGGCAGTGGTCCCGGCGCGGCCATTCTTGTCGCCACCTTGTTGCCAGGCACCTCACTGACGGCTGCAGACTTTCTGATCCTTTAGTTCAGGTGCTGCCTCAGAGATCACGAGGAAGGCGCATTTTACAAAGGCGAGGGTCCCGGCCTCAGAGGCTGCTCATGATCTTCTCATGATATCGGATGCCCTCTTCGACATCGTCGAAATATTCGATCCGCCCGTTGTCCAATACGGCCACGGCTTTGCACAGCTCGCGGATCACACCCATCGAGTGGTTCACCACAATCGCACCGGATTCCTCCATCCGGGCGCGAAACACCTCGCTCGACTTTTTGCGAAACGCGGCATCGCCGACGGCCGTCACCTCATCGACCAGATAGGTGTCAAAACGAATGCCCATTGAGACGCCGAAAGCCAGCCGTGACCGCATGCCCGAAGAATAGGTGCGGAAGGGCAGGTCGAAATGGCTGTCCAACTCGGCAAATTCACGGGCAAAGGCGGCAAGGTCATCACTGTCGACTCCGTAAACCCGCGCAACATAGCGGCAGTTCTGCGCACCGGTCAGATCGGGGTGAAAGCTGCCGGAAAAGCCAACCGGCCAGGACACGCTGCCGGTAACATAGATGCGCCCGGAAGTGGGGTCCTGGGTGCCCGCAATCATCTTCAGAAGCGTCGATTTTCCGGCCCCATTCCGGCCCAGCAGTCCGATCGAGGTCAGCGACGGAAAGGTCATCGTCGCATTGCTGATCACCGTCTTGCTGACGCCCGCAATCCGATAGGTCTTGGTCAGGTTCTGAAGGCGGATCATAATCCGGACACCGTTCCGGCCTAGCGGCGGTCGCGCATGGAGTAAAACAGCAGCGAAGCGATCATCCAAAGGAGCAAAAGCCCTCCGCCGGCGACGCCAAGCACGACCGGCCTGTTGGGATCGCGCGAACTTTCGGCCAAAGTCGGCATGATATGAGCTGCAAGAAAGCGACTCTGGCGCTGTGCCTCGGCCAGAGCGACCTCATAGGCGGCGCGCGCCGAGTGATAACTGGCCTCGGCAAATTCCTGATCTACCCGAAGCCGTTCGTAATCGGCGAAAATATCGGCCATGACAGTGCCGCTGCCCTGGCTGGTGCCAATGCCCAGCTTGGCGCGCTCAAGGCGGATCTGTTCTTCTGTCACCTGTATCCGGCGCTGCAGGGGGGCAACACGAGGATCTGTGGCATGGGTGGTCTCTTTTAACAGATCGAGTTCGATCCGCGTCTGGGCTGCGCTTTGTTCCAGCGAGCTCACGAGCGTCATCTGCGCGGCGGCATCGGCCGCTGGATCAACCATCTGGTATTCGTTGCGGAAAGCCGTCATTGCCTGTCGCGCGGTGATAAGGTTTTCACGCCATTTCTGCAATTCACCCTCGGTAAAACGGACGGCATCCGTCAGGGCGGCCTCGTTCAGCCGGTTGATCATTTCGGTCGATTTATCGAAGATCCGCTGCGTGATGGCCTGGGCATCCTCGGGAGTAAATGCGCGCACCCTGACTTCGATCAGCTTCGAGGTGTTGTCATAGTTCACCTTGACCATGTCGCCCCAGTAATCGACCAGATCTTCGATCGTCGAGTCGTCGCCAATAGAGAAGTAGAAGTCCCCCTCCGCCTTGTTCCAGATCGCGCGCAAATCAAGATCCGCGTCTATCTCGCTCACGAGGCTCTGGCTGTAGATATAGCGGTAGATGATGTCGGTATCGGGTGAGGCTGAACCCGTAAAACTTGAGAGGCCGCTCATCAGTGAAATAGCGGACTCCATATTTTCACGCTGCACCGAGAAACCCAGTGTCGAAGCGTATTGGTCCTGGGCGCGAAAGACCATGTACCAGCAGCACAGCAGAAAAGGCAGCACAACCACCGCCAGGAAAGAGCCAATCATCGCAACATGACGCTTGCGCAGCCGGCTTGACGAGGCAGGGGCCCAGGAGGGTCTGGGTGGTTCTGGCCGCTTCCCGGGCGGCAAGACGATCGCGGGCGCGGACCCGGCAGCGCTGACAGCCAGCGATACCAGCCGCACCGGCGGGGCAGGGTGATGAGACGTTGAAACGGAGTGAGCCTTCGGAGAAGGCGCACTTGTCAGGACCGGTGCGGCCTTGGGCTTTTGCGGTTCCTGCGGGTCATTGGTTGGCGAAGAAAATGAGCTCAAGGCGGATATCTGCACTGTCCCTTCTTGGTCTGAGATTACTACACCTTTCCGAAGTCCCGAACCAGAACTTTGCACAGACCAGGCGGATCGCAACATTGCCCGTGTCGCCGAAGTACTTCTGGCGGGCGCGAAGGCGGTTTTTCGCGTTGGGCAGATGCCACGACCTTGCCGCTCGTTACAGGCGACGCGTATAATCAGTTCCAGCGCGCCCTGTCACGCAGGGGACGGACAGCAGAGAAGAGACAGTTTGATGGTCAACCTTCCAGGAAATACTGCGCGTCGCTCAGCTGGTAATCTGCCTGCTGCGCGCCCGGTTCTCCGACCGCTTCGCCGTTTTTTCGCTAAATTCTTTAATCTGCGCTGCATTGTTGCGCTGATGTTGCGCGAGATGGCGACCACCTATGGCCGTTCTCCGGGTGGGTATTTCTGGGTTCTGGCCGAACCCATCGCCGGCATTGCCATTCTGACTTTCGCCTTTTCGCTGATGTTCCCAACACCGCCGATGGGACGATCATTCGAGCTGTTCTACGCCACCGGCATGCTGCCCTTTCTGATGTTCACCACGATTTGCAACCGGATCGGCGGTGCTGTCACGTATTCGCGACCCCTGCTGCTTTACCCGGCCGTCACCTTCATGGATGCAATCATCGCGCGGTTTCTGGTAAATCTTCTGACCGAGATACTGGTTTTTGTGATCATCATAACGGCGATCCTGAAGATCTACGACACCCGGGCGGTCCTGGACCTGATGCCGATCCTGAAAAGCCTCGCACTGGCGGCGGTCTTCGCGTTCAGCCTTGGCACCCTGAACGCCTATCTGTTCCTGCGCTTCAATGTCTGGCACGTTTTCTGGTCAGTGATCTCGCGCCCGCTCTTTCTGATCTCGGGCGTGATGTTTACCTACGAGCATCTTCCGCCTGCAGTTCAGGGCACTTTGTGGTATAATCCGCTGATCCATGTTGTGGGGTTCATGCGGGCCGGGTTCTATCCGTCCTATGATGTCAGCTATGCCTCGGGTCTTTATGTGATCGGCGTGTCCATGGCGCTGCTGGCCGCCGGTTTGTGGCTGTTGCGCTGGCAGATAAAATGGCTGCTGCACGAAACCTGAACGCGACCTGCTGCAGGACAAGGTACGCCCCTGCGGTCTGGGCAGAGTGTCGCGTTCTGGCTGACGCAGCCGGCCACGGCACCTCGGCGGAGATACGCCTGGAGGGGGAAGCCTCGCCATTTCCGTCTGGCCGCCGGACTTGCAGAGCAGGACGCGATATGTTGTGACCATGAGAAACTGTTCTCTCACGCAGGGCTGCGATGGAGATCCAGAACTGTCTTGCCCGAACGCCCGCTTTGGCCCTACGTTTACTCAGATATAGAAGGAATGAGGCCAGTTATGGATCCAGAAATCGTCAAGGTCACGATCTCGCCGTGGAAAGAAAGCGCCTATTTCGAGCAGGCAGAGAAGCTGATGGGCGTATTCTGGGCCGAAAACAGCCCGTTTTACAACGCCTTCACCCAGCTTGACCTTTCGACGGTTCTTGAACTCGCCTGTGGCAAAGGGCGGCACTCCGAAAGGGTTGCACCTGCGTCAGGGATCCTGACACTTGTCGACGTCTTTCCCGAGCATCTTATCGACTGTATCGGCCGTCTCAAGGCGCATAACAATGTCGCCTATGTGGTGTGCAACGGCTATGACTTCTCTGCCGTGGCAACGGCGTCGCAGTCGTCGGTATTCTGCTATGACGCGATGGTGCATTTCGCTCCCGAGATTGTCGAATCCTACCTGAAAGAAATCGCGCGCGTGCTGCGTCCGGGTGGCAAAGCCCTGATCCATCATTCGAATTACGATGGCCCGCAGGCGGTACATTACGGGATGAACCCGCATGCCCGCAACCGAATGAGTCTCGCACTGTTCCGCGAATATGCCGAAGCCGCAGGGTTGAAGGTGGAATCGTCAGTCGCTTTGGGTTGGGGTGGTGTCGAGAACCTCGACGGGATGACCGTCCTGGTGAAGTGAGGATTACTGTTCTGTGCAAGGAATCGGCGTCGGAGCGACTAGCGTGAGCCAATTAGTCTGCGCGTTGCGTAGCGGCTCGGCTTGGGTCAGGTATCCGTAGGCGGAGTAGTTCAACTGGCCTGGAAACGGCTAGTGTAGCAGATCTCTCCAGCGTTCTGCAGCATTTTGCGATCTGAAAAGGTGTACGGAGTAGTAGATGATAGTAAGCCCAACTTTCATATGGCTTCATGTCCCGAAATGTGGGGGGTCCTCTGTTGAGCGTAGCATGGGTGAGAAATACGGCAATGATCCGGATTATCAGTTCGATAAAGTGGCGCCGAATGAGCCAGTTATTTGGCATCAGAACATCTCTGACCGAATGAAAATCCAGCCGGATTTTTCGGTAGGAGACCGGGATATCGTCGCCTGTATACGCCGCCTGCCTGCTTGGTTGCTGAGCCGGGTACATTTTGAGGTGGCGCGTAATGGCCACGACAAGGCGCCGGATCGCAAGGACTTTGTAAAAGGGAGGTTTTTTGAGGCTGGTGGGGCACTCCGGTCTGCCGACCAGGTCGTTAAATATTACGCTGATTCAAATGTTTCCCATTGGGTTCGCCTCGAAAATCTGGACGATGATTTTAAATCTGCGACCGGGGTTGATCTGCCAAAGATTCCCAAAATCAACGCAACGCAGATCGACTACGCAAAGAACTTGAAATTCTGGTTCACTCTGGATGAGATTTCCGAAATGTATCAGAGTAACCCGGTCTGGGCTGCGATTGAGCGCAGGATTTATGGAAATACTGTGGAAGATACTTACTGATTCCAGGTTTGATGGGGGAAACATGCGCGTGAATGAGGGCAGCGATGTAGTTCACGAGGGGACTGATGGCTGGCTCTTTCTGGTAGGAGGAACCAACCACCCGCTGTCCTATTTCGGCACAGAGGAAAACGAGTTCACGGATTCGGTTCGGGATGCTTGGGTGACCTTGCTTAAGTGCCGTAACGAGCGATGTGCAGAGTTAGGGGCGCGATATATACATCTTCTAGCCCCGGAGAAATTGAGCGTCTATCCGGAATTTGCAAGGCTGAATCTCCGGACGGATCTCAGGCCGGGCGCTCGCCTTCGCACGATCAGCGCAATTTCGCCCTTTTTCCTCGATCCGACTGCCTTTTTTGAGCTGGTAAAAGAAAAGACTAAGGCGCAGTTGTACTGGAAAACGGACACGCACTGGACTTATCAGGGCGCTTATGCGGCAAGCCAAATACTGATGTCCCGACTGAATTTACGCTCCGATCCTGAACTGATATCGCGCCCATTTTCTGAGGGTATGGTCTCTTTCGATCTGGGATCAAAGATGGCGCCCCCTGTCAGTGAACGGGCCAGGTTTTACAGGCCGGTTAAAAATTCTGTGCGTATCTATGCGAATGAGCTGGTTCGATATCAGGAAAAAAATGCCGATCTAATCAATATTGAACTCCACGTAGGTAAGAGCGTTATCTATCGGAATGACGTTAATCCAGTTAATGATAAGGCCGTGGTCATTTTCGGAGACAGCTTCTCGGAATACCGGCCCAGCCTACTTACTGGAATACTCGCGGAGAGCTTCCGGGAGGCGCATTTTCTCTGGACGGCGAACGTGGACTTTGATTACATCGCCCAGGTGAAGCCTGATTATGTCATATCCGAAAGCGCTGAACGCTTTATGTCCAGGGTGCCAACGGATGATGTCAACTTCGATTCGTTCGTTGCGGCTCGGCTTGCACGTCTTGATGTCTCATGATCGTCATTTCGGGAAATCGCATATGTCTGGCGATAGCTTAAAGAAGTTCGCAGTTTCAGGGTAAGCTGAGCATGTTTAAGAATGGATCTGATTTGTGAGCGTCCAAGAGTCACACACCATTATCGATGGTTTTTGCCCGATTTGCCAGAAAGATGTTACTTTCACGGCCCAAACGAGCTGGCTTCGGGATTGGCTCAATTGCCCGGGATGCGGGTCTGTTCCAAGGGACAGGGCACTCGCGCTCGTCCTGAATGAGGTTTGTCCTGACTGGACCCATAAACGCATTCACGAGTCGTCGCCGGAGCCGCGTGGAATATCGCTTCGAATGAGCAGGGATGTAGCCGATTATACTGCGACGCAATTTTATCCTGATATACCTCTCGGAGAAAATTCACGCGGCTTTCGGAATGAGAACCTCGAATGTCTCACCTTTCCAGATAATTCTTTTGATATATTCGTCAGCCTCGACGTGATGGAACATGTCAACTATCCGGAACGTGTTTTCTCCGAGGCGCGTCGCACACTGGTACCGGGTGGTATTTGCATCTTTACAACGCCAACATACAAGCAACGAACTCAGACAGAGCGCCGGGCCATGTATTGTGAAGATGGCAGTGTGAATTTTATGGGATTTGATCCTGAGTATCATGGAAATCCGGTGTCTGATAAAGGCGCCCTGGTAACCTTTCACTATGGGTATGATCTTCCGGATCTTATTGGGGATTGGTCTGGAATGGATACGCGGGTCTGTCGATTCTACGATCGACGTCACGGCATACTTGGGGAGTTTACCGAGGTCTATCTTTGTGTGAACAGAAAGTGACATGATTTTTCAGGAATCGGCGGTGTTGCACCAAGTCATGTGGCGAATGTCAGAGCCATAGTCTGATGCAGGCGGCGTCGGTGAACCCTGGCAGGCCGCTGAAAAACTCCGGCCTCGACACCCTTTGTGGAGCATGTTTCATCCCCACCACGGCATGGACGGAGGTGGAGATGCGCGGATCGGATAAGGTGACTGGCTCGCTGTTCAGCTGTCAGCGTATCCTTGGGATGCCCCCACTGAAGTGGTCCACCCACAGGGATATGCTTATCCCGTTTTCAGGAGGACCAGATTATGGCT
>NZ_JBZEGG010000051.1:0-12355 GCF_058313095.1 Pseudogemmobacter sp. TB195 | reverse complement strand
TGATCACCATCGCAAATGCAATCCTGAAAACAGGAGAGGTATGGCGTCAACAGCTCAATCAATAGACACAATTGCTAACCAACCCTGTCAGTGGATGGAGATGATCCCGTCAACGGCCTGCCATTCCGAGGGTTTTATCAGGCGTTGATGCGCAACCCTGACGGAGTGGAGCGCCCCGTCGAGAGTGGCCTCCCAGAATTCCAGAAAGCCACGCAGTTCAGGGAAGCCCGGTGCGAGGTCGTATTCCTGCCAGACATAGGTCTGCAGGATGCTCGGATGATCTGGCATGCGGTAGTGGATTTCCGCAGTCGTGAGGCCGTAGCCTTCCAACTGCAGGCGGAGTTCCCGACCATGGATACGGGTCATGTTCTGCCTCCTTTTCTGACAACCCGGACAGGTCAATCCTGAGGCAGCGGGGTTGGGTTTTCAAGTCATGTGAGTGGGCCTCACGATGGATTGTCAGGTCATAACATGCTGTTAGCATGGTTTCGCGGTGAGTGACAAAATTTTCGCCTGCCCCTCTTGAAACCTCTTTACGGGTTTCCAAAATCATCTGGCGTGCGATGCCTCACGGGTCGCACGGCCCCGCTCTGGGCCCGGTCTTTCCGGGCCGGTCCGGAGCGGTGGAACCTCTCAAAATCTGTTTGTCCAAGAGGAGAACGATATGACGTTCCGTCCACTGCATGACCGTATTCTGGTCCGCCGTATCGACGCTGAAGAGAAGACCGCCGGGGGGCTGATCATCCCCGATTCCGCGAAAGAAAAGCCCCAGGAGGGGGAGATCCTGGCTGTAGGCTCGGGCGCACGCGACGATGGCGGCAAGCTGATCCCGCTCGACGTCTCTGTCGGGGATCGCATCCTGTTCGGCAAATGGTCCGGCACCGAGATCCGGCTTGATGGTGAAGACCTGCTGATCATGAAGGAAAGCGACGTCATGGGCGTGATCGAAGCGCCTTCCGTCGCAAAGAAGGCCGCCTGAGGCCTTCCCCTGCAATCCAGTCGCAGAAACTGCCTGTAGAGGAGAAATCAGAAAATGACTGCCAAAGAAGTCAAATTTCATTCGGACGCCCGTGAGAAAATGCTGCGCGGCGTCGATATCCTTGCCAATGCCGTCAAGGTGACACTGGGGCCGAAGGGGCGCAATGTCGTGATCGACAAGTCGTTCGGAGCACCACGCATCACCAAGGACGGCGTTTCGGTGGCCAAGGAAATCGAGCTTGAGGACAAGTTCGAGAATATGGGCGCCCAGATGGTGCGCGAGGTGGCCTCCAAAACCAATGACGCCGCAGGGGATGGTACCACCACGGCGACGGTTCTGGCTCAGGCCATCGTGCGTGAAGGGGCGAAGGCCGTCGCTGCCGGCATGAACCCGATGGACCTGAAGCGAGGTATCGACAAGGCCGTCGAGGCGGTCGTAGGTGATCTGAAGATCAGGGCTCGAAAGGTCACGAAGAACGACGAGATCGCCCAAGTCGGGACGATTTCCGCCAATGGCGACGCCGAGATCGGCCGCTTCCTCGCAGAGGCGATGCAGAAAGTCGGCAATGAGGGCGTCATTACGGTCGAAGAGGCAAAGACCGCGATCTCGGAACTTGAGGTGGTCGAGGGGATGCAGTTCGACCGCGGATACCTCTCGCCCTATTTCGTGACCAATCAGGACAAGATGCGGGTTGAACTCGAAGACCCGTATCTGCTGATCCACGAGAAGAAACTGTCGAACCTGCAGGCGCTGGTGCCCGTTCTGGAGACCGTGATCCAGTCCGGCAAGCCGCTGCTGATCATCGCCGAGGATGTCGAAGGCGAGGCCCTGGCCACACTGGTGGTCAACAAGCTGCGCGGCGGTCTGAAGATCGCGGCGGTCAAGGCACCGGGCTTTGGCGACCGGCGCAAGGCGATGCTGCAGGATATCGCCATCCTCACCGGCGGCACCGCAATCAGCGAGGAACTGGGCATCAAGCTGGAAAACGTCACGCTCGATATGCTGGGCCGCGCGAAAAAGGTCGTCATCGACAAGGACAACACCACCATCGTCGATGGGGCTGGCGCAAAACCCGATATCGAGGCGCGCGTCAGTCAGATCAGGGGTCAGATCGAGGAGACCACCAGCGATTATGACCGTGAGAAGCTGCAGGAACGTCTGGCGAAACTCGTTGGCGGTGTTGCGGTGATCCGTGTCGGCGGTGCCACCGAAGTCGAGGTGAAGGAGAAGAAGGATCGCGTCGACGATGCGCTCCATGCTACCCGCGCTGCTGTCGAGGAGGGTATTCTGCCCGGAGGCGGCACGGCGCTCCTGCGCGCAGCCCGGGTGCTCGATGGCATTGCCACGGATAATGCGGACCAGAAGCATGGCATCGAGATCATTCGCCAGGCGATCGAAGCCCCAGTGCGCCAGATCGCGGCCAATGCGGGCACCGAAGGCGCCGTCATCGTCGGCAAGCTGCGCGAAAACGCCGAGGCGACCTGGGGCTGGAACGCCCAGACGGGAGAGTTCGGTGACCTCTATGCGCAGGGCGTGATCGACCCGGCCAAGGTGGTGCGCACGGCATTGCAGGATGCGGCTTCCGTTGCTGGCCTGCTCATCACAACCGAGGCGATGATCGCAGAGAAGCCGAAGAAGGAAGCGTCCACGCCGGTGCCTGCTGGCGGGATGGACTTCTGATCAGAACACGCGCGACCCCGTCCCTCACTGAGGGGCGGGGAAATGCCACAGACCGCCATCTTGCTAAGAGGTGAAATAGCCAGAGCGCGCCGAGCCCCGCGGTCTTATCGCGGGGCTCGTTCTTTACGTTCGGGGAAGTGAGCTGGTGGATGCCGGGACGAGGGCAGTTGAGCTCGCCCCGACTGTGGTCGTCTTATCGCCGCGCCCGCCAGATATCGTCACTGCCGGGAGCGGGTTCGCATCGTTCTGCTACGATCAGAACTGTCGGCTCAATCGCACGCGTTGCAAGCGGTCCATTGAATTGCCAGCACTGACCGGCCTCGAACGGGCGGTTGCCGAAGGTGCCACTGCCGTTCACGACAGCAACGCAGGCCAGCGGATCCATCAGCATGACGCGTTGTTCGGGCGCGAGCATCTCATGGGCGATCCAGAACGGGATGGCTTCTCCCGGCAGCGGCGCAATGGGTTGTGGATCACAGATCGCCTGCTCGCAGGCGCTGAGGAGCTGAGCGGGGTCGCTGGGCTCGAGAAGGAGGGGAAAATGATTGCCTTCCGCCACCTCAACGATGGTCAGGCCGGGTCCTGCAGCGTGAAGCGTTCCGGCTTCAATGAGGAACATGTCACCGATGGCGGGTTCAATCCGGCGCAGCATCTCCGGCAACCGGCCGCTCAATGCGGCGCTCCTGATCTGCTCGGCGGATGCGGGACGCCGGAGGCCGAGCTGCAGCCATGAGCCGGGCTCTGCTTCGGCAATGTACCACCATTTGTGATTACGCCCGGGTCCCGACTGCGGATGCAGGCGGGGGCTCTCCGATTGGCTCGTTCTGAGCCAGCGAAGGGTGAGCCCGGCTTCTGCTGCGTCAAAGGCCGTCTCTCGTGCAACTGGCGAGGGGGAAGGAGCAGAGCCTTGATCAGGTCTGGTCCATGGCCTGGTGTGCTCTCTTGGTGTTATCGGGGCAGCCCGGAAAGGCAGGGCAGGGGTGTGGAGTTCGAAAGTGTTGCAGTTCTTCTGTGTCTCGATCAGCATCGGCCCGGTTTCCCAAACGGATGTTGGTGGGATGGTTGGTGAAGTATATGTAATCGTGAGCCAAAATGCTCACGATCTCGGTTGAGATGGGATGGCCCGCTTCATTTTCAAGAGCGAAGCCACTGGCAGATGTGTTGTGTCGCTTGCGCCCAGTCCGGAAGAATTGGTTGCAGCGATAACAGGGGCTAACCACCCCGGAGACGCAGTTTCGGAATCCTTTCATAGCAATCAGGGCGGTCTTGCCCTATATGTAAGGGGCATCTTCTGTTTTTCGGACCTGTCCCTTTCGGCTCAGCTTTGGATTTTCAGCTTTGCCGGGCCATCACATATTGTGGGTGGCACCAATGAAAGGAACATCACGATGGCCAATGGCACCGTGAAATGGTTCAACTCCACTAAGGGTTTTGGATTTATCGCTCCCGAGGGTGGCTCCAAGGACGTTTTCGTCCATGTCTCCGCGCTTGAGCGCGCCGGAATTCATGGGCTGAATGATGGTCAGGCTGTCTCGTTCGATGTCGAGCGCGACCGCAATGGCCGTGAATCCGCGATGAACCTCGTTCTCGCCTGATCTTCGGGCTTGAGCACTGAAATCGGGATCGATGCAATATCGGACCCGGTTTCCCCGAAATGGCGGGGCTGCATCTTGCACGCGCCATTCGCTTTCCAGGAAAGAAGTCTTTTTGATAGAAATCAACTGGGGGAAACCCCTGTCTTTTGTCATGTCGCCTGATGGTGATGTGCAGAAATTCAGCACAATCGAGCAAGTCAAATACTGGCTGGTGAGGAAATGGCCGATTGCGGATGACGCGCATGCCATTGCACTTCAACAAGTGAACGGGGCGATGGACTGCATCATTCCAGTAGGCATTGCCCGCCGTGCCTTCGCGGCTGCGGCGAAATCCGCAGGGTTCGTTCCGGAGAGCCTTGTCGCCTATCCGATGCGTAAGGCCGCCTGAGCCTTTCTGAATGCGACTGCCAAGGATCGCCTTGATCCGGCTGGGCGCGGCTTGCCGTCGCTATATAGACAGCGGCCCTTGCCTGACGACATATATGATCTCTCAGGCATCGCTCCTCAAGTGATCCGCGGGCAGGTCTTGTTTTATCAGCCGGATTTCTTTGCGCCGAAATCGGCCCGCAGAGCGGCCATCAAATGAAGGAGAAACCTCTATGCCTGGCACCATGAGCAGAGCACGTCAGACCGCGGAGGCTGCGTTCGACAAAACCCAGTCGCAATTCCTGTCAAGAACCCGCGCCCTCGATGAGCAGAATACCGAAGCGGCTGAACGTGCAGAGAAAACCCGGCGTTTGAGGGCAGCGCGTCTCGAAAGCGAACAGGTTACAAAATAGCGGCAACGCCGCTCGCAATCAGCAAGCGGCCCAGGCCGCTCTACTCTGAAAGGTAAGAGAAGCAGTGAGAACGAAAGAATTTTCCGATCGGCGCGGCAATGCCACCAGTGCACGACTTTCGATGATCGAGAGCTTCAAGGCGGCCCAGGCGGCGGCAGCACCGGGTCTCGCGGCACGGAGCGCGGAGCGCGTGGAAATCGCGCGGGCGCGTGAAGCGCGCCGTGCTACGCGAGATGCTGAGAGATTGGCCGAGGAGCAACGCGTCGCGGCGCAAGAGGCCGCGCTTGCCGAAGATCAACTTCAGCTGGAAGCTGCGGAGATCGCAACGCGCGACGCCCGGCAATCTACGCAGGACAAACGTATCGCTCTCGTCCTGTCAGATGAGGCTGCCCGCAAAGCCGCCCGAGATCAGCGATACGCCAAACGCAAGGCTGCACAGCAGGTTGCCTGATGCGCAGCCTTGATGCACGGTCGATGGCGGCATGATGACCACTGTCGCTATCGCAGCCGCAAGCCGGGGCCCGCCAGGCCGAGCAATGTCAGCCCAAGCGGCAAGGCAAACCAGAAGCCGATCTCGCCAAAGCCAACCGCCCCGACAACACCCCCGCCCAGGAAGGCTGCGACCAGTGTCAGCAAGATGCGCAGCTTGCTCTTGTCCGGTCGGATGCCACTGGCGGGCGCGCTGAGCGCAACGGCGGCCCGGCCAAGCTCGATCCCGATATCGGTGACCATGCCGGTCGCATGGGTCGTCCGGATCCGCGCGCCCGAGATCTTGGTGATAGTCGCATTCTGCATCCCCATGATGAAACACAGGCAGCACAGGGCAAAGAGACGGCCCAACTCACTGGTGAAGACGCCGCCGGTCGCGAAGAGCAGCAGGAAGACGCCCTGCAGTGCGATCGGCAGCGCGTATTGCCGCCGCGCGCTGTGCAGGCGCTCCCAGTTGATCAGATAGGTGCTGAAGCCGGCGCCGGTGATGAAGGCACCAAGGGCCAGCACCGCAATCAGCGACACCCATAAGTTGCCGAGCACCAGATTGTCGGCCAACTGCGAAAGATAGCCCGTCATATGCGAGGTATACTGGCCGAGCGCGAAGAACCCACCGGCATTGGCCGCACCGGCCACTGCCGCGAGTATCGTCGCAAGCGACAAGTCGCTGCCCCGTGATCGGCGGTGCCCGA
Source organism: Pseudogemmobacter sp. TB195 (assembly GCF_058313095.1). Classification (NCBI taxonomy): domain Bacteria; kingdom Pseudomonadati; phylum Pseudomonadota; class Alphaproteobacteria; order Rhodobacterales; family Paracoccaceae; genus Pseudogemmobacter; species Pseudogemmobacter sp. TB195. The sequence continues at coordinate 6,141 of NZ_JBZEGG010000051.1, read as the reverse complement.
CAAGGACACGGGCAGAGGTGATCGGTCGGGTGATATGTCTGCGTTGGGCCAAGGGCTCGAGCCTGTCAATCGGATGATCAAATACGGGGGCGGCGCAGCCGATCCATTCCCGCATGTATCACGGTGAGCCTTTGGTTTACCGGCCGCAACCCGAATGCAGCAGGTTCCGACCGGGTGCTTAGACCTGCGCGCGTCTGAACACGTTTAAGACGGCGCAATATTGATGGCCAGTCTACGCTTATGCGCCGGAACTGGCCAGCGAACGCCCCGAGAGGTTGACGATGTGCGACTGGCCCAGGACTGTCACCATCCGACCGCAACCGACGCCAGCACCCTCAGCGCCGATGCTGTGGCAATGACTCTTTCATAAGTGGAAGGCCCGGAAAGACATAGGCAATGCTGAAACTCAGAAGCCGGACTTTTGACATCCTGATCGGAGGCTGGGCCCTTGTCCTCAGCCCGGTCATTCCTTTGCTGATGCTGCTGCGCCGCCCCGACCTGAACCGTCGCATGATCCGGTTCTGGGCCCGAGGCGCTTTCGCGATGTCCCGCAGGATCCTTGATCTGGACATGCGCGAGATCGGCACCGAGAACCGGCCGCAATCAGGGTCCTGCCTCTATGTTGCGAACCACCAATCGGCGTGGGAGACGCTGGCCTTCAATGTGCTGATTCCCGACGTCTGCATTGTGGCGAAGATCGAACTGGCCCGAGTTCCAGTCTTTGGCTGGTTCTTGCGGCACGCGCCGATGATCCTTGTCGACCGTGCGGCTGGCGCGAAAGCGCTCGGCAAAATGCTGAAAGAGGCACGCGAGGCCGTGGCCGAGGGGCGCTCGATCCTGATCTTTCCCGAAGGTACGAGGGTCAGGCCGGGTCGGCACCGTCGCTTCCAGCCGGGCGTGGCCGCGCTTTATCGCAGCCTAGGGGTGCCAGTGGTTCCTTTGGCACATGATTCCGGGATGTTTTGGACGTCCGGGGGCAAGAAGCCCGGCCGCATTACCATATCATATCTGGCGCAATTGCCGGCGGGTCTGCCGCCGCACGAGGCGATGGCGCTGATGGAAGAGGCGGTAAATAGTGAGAAGGACCGGCTCGTGGGCGGGTCTGGCACCTGACATCCGGTGATTGCGGCACCTGCTGACAAAAATCTAAACCCGTCAAACTTCTCCTCTTGAAACGCAGATCCTGTTTTCTAAATCGGATTTTGCAGGCGGCCGAACCTGGCGCCTGTCGTCGGATATCCCGGCGAAATCATCAACTTGTACCCATGTTGCTCAATGGAGGATGTGGCTATGAGAACCACATTTGACTTTACACCGTTGTTCCGGTCGAGCGTCGGCTTTGACCGGCTTTTGACCACGCTGGAGGCGGCTTCCCGTCGTGATGGCCCGGATAACTGGCCCCCCTATGACATCGCGCGCCTGGATGAGAACAGCTACCGTATCACCATGGCGGTCGCGGGATTCCGCGAGTCTGACCTTGCCCTTACCCAGAACGGCAATGTTCTGATCGTCGCGGGACGCAAGGAAGTCGAGGACAAGGCCGAGTATCTCCATCGCGGCATTCCGGCCGGGACTTTTGAGCGTCGGTTCGAACTCGCCGATCATGTCTGGGTCGAGGGGGCGTCGCTGGCCGATGGCCTGCTTGAGGTCGCTCTGAAGCGCGAAATCCCCGAAGGGAAAAAGCCGCGCCGCATCGAAATCGCGAGCGCTTCTGCTCCTGTCGGGGAGACCCCGCGCCTTGTGGCCGCCAAGGCAACAGACAAGCAGCCCGAGCCTGTTGCCGCCTGATCGGACAATTCCTGAACCCGACCTGCAAAGCCCTGCGCATCGGTAATCCCGATGCGCAGGGTGCGCGGTCTGTTCAGGCCTGAATGGAGAACATCATGAGTGTAAAGGATCTTATCCCGCAAAGCTGGACCCGCAACCTGTCTTGGTGGCGTGATCGCGACACCTCCTTTCGTGACGCGCCGCCCCCGGAACAGTGGCGCGAGGAACCGCGCGACCCTTTTGTGACCTTCCACCGCGAGGTGAATCGTCTTTTCGACGACTTTTTCCGCTCTTTCGACACCTGCTTGCCGGGCTTTTCTGGCATTGGGGGTGGATTGACGGGATGGCCGGGCGCGACCTGGCCGAGCGTCGAGATTTGCGAGACCGGCAGTGCGATCCGGGTAACGGCGGAACTGCCGGGGCTTGAGGAGCAGGATGTCGAGGTCCTGCTGGAAGACGGCCTGCTCACGCTCCGAGGTGAGAAGACCAGTGCGACCCAGGACCACGAGCGCCAATTCTCGGAGCGTGTCTATGGCCGTTTCGAGCGGCGTATTCCCTTGCCTTCGGGCATCGATGAGGGCGCGGTCGAGGCCAGTTTCCGCAGCGGCGTTTTGACTATCACCCTGCCAAAGACCGAGGCTGCGCAGGCGAAGGTCAGGCGCATTCCACTGAAGAACTGAGCGAGGATTGGGCCGGGAGATCCCCGGCCCAACACTTCCCCTGTTGCAAGCAATGGAGGAAAAGATTCAACTTTTGAACGGAGACACTGACTTCACTGCCCATGCCTGTGGATTTTCGGGCGTTTGTCGGTGCCAATCGGCTTCGGCGCTGCCTGCCGGGTTGGTGGCGCATATCTGGATATTCGGGGCCGGCATTTTCTATCCAGAGGCTTAGACGCCATTGGTCCATAATCGCCGCGGCCGGATGCTTCTGGCGATGATCATCTTGTCGTTCGTGCTGGACGCCCCTCCCGGATCTGACTGGTGCGCTCTGGCTGGAATATGGCAACTGTCGGACGAGGTGATCGCTTGCTTCACTGAGTTACTGCTTCAGTGCCATTTGGATGCTTAACCAAGGACGGCGATATGCTCTGTGGGTGGATTTAGAAATAGACAAGTGTCCTTCTCGAAAGCGATTCAGCTGGAGCAGGGAAAAATGGACTTCGTTGCCCAGAATATATGCGTAAGCTCCGGTAATTGGCGCAGGCAGGGAGTGGCAATTCTCACCCATTGTCAGGGCTAATATGCGGACCTCCACCTGAAAATGCCGATCATTGAGCTCCTGGGCGACGTTGATGTTTGGCCGGCTTTATATTTTGATGACGTTAGAGGCGAAGAGGTGTTTCATCGTTGAATCTCGCCTGTTGAGACTGCAATGCCGTGTACGGCCAACTGCGCCTGTAATCCCGAGCATCCAAATCGGATCCGAATTTCGGTAACGCGCGCTGCGTAAGCCTCAGCTCCGATCGCCCGTTTCAAATCGCGCTCGTGGAAATATCGGTTGATGAACGGGGCTGGCGCCATCAGACGTTGCAACTGCCTGGCCTCTGGCGAGATTGACTTGGCAGCTTGTGGAGGCGGGCCCGGCCGAACTTCACCACAATTGCCCCTCCACTTCCGCATGAACCCGAGCAGATACCCCGCCGGCACAGCCTCACGGCCACGCCGCCGGTTGAACTCCCGGAAGCGATCCCAGATGTGCCGGCTGTCTGCCGCGCGGCAGGGCAGGGCGGTCTTGGCCTTCCCGATTAGTGCCAGCCAGCGCGCTGCCGGTTCAGGTCCGCCACGATCCACCATGATTGTTCCATGAAATACATTTTTGTTTGAATCTCTTATATAAGGCGAATTGTCAGCTGTGGTTGACACCTCATCGTCGAGATCTTGCTCATCGCAGCACCCGAACCGGAAGAGCCAGGGCGCGAACCTGCCCTTACCGCGATGGCGGAGAAGCCGCAGCCCGGAAGTGGCCAGCTCCGTCAGCAGGCTGTGAAGATGCTGGCGCGAGACCTCCATCCGTTCGGCCAGGTCGTTTAGGGTGAAGGCGGCGGTGCCATGGGGCAGGCCGTTGTAGCCCTCCTTCCAGGCGACGCCGTCGAGAATGAGGGTCGCAAGCTTGTGTGCGGCGCAGGTGAGGTCGGTGTGGGTGATGCGGCGAAGGATGGCGCCAGTGGTGAGTTCCATGATCGTCGTCTCCGATACGACGCGCCAGGCTCGAAGCAATACAACACAAGTGCAGTCAATATAACATTATTGGTTGCGCAACCTCAAAGGATGGGTTAGAACACTTTGGCTAGGTGAGTGTTCTTTGAGGTTTTGGTGTTGGATCTTTGGTCTGGCGTCGTCTTCAAAAAGGGGATCGAGCGTCCCCGACACAGAGAGCCGCCGGGGCCGCAAGGCTCCGGCGGCTTTTCAATAGCGGACCTCTTCAGACCCGTAGTTTCCGGCATGGTCACGCCAGTCCACAAAGACCGAGCGCCAGGAATAGCTGCGGCAATGCTCCGGCACCGCGAGATCAGATGCCTCCGGGACAGCACCAACTGAGGATCGGGTCCAGCCATAGTCGCCTTGCGTGCCATAGGAGCCGAGACGGGTGGAATCGCTGCGAATGCAGTCGCCATCGCGGTTCTGATGCTGGCTGAACTGGATGTGATAAACGCGGATGCTTCGCACGAAATCGAAGGCATCACCGGAGATGTCGATATCGGCCTGCTCCCCGGCCTGCGCGAGGATCAGCCCGGGCACTTTGATAGGGGTCTGCAGGGTACTTTCATGCGGCTCGCGGAACGCAATGTCATAGAGCCGCTCCATCGGGCTGAGCGGCGCTTCACCGCCGAAGGATGCGCCCATCGGGCAACGCCAGATCTGCAGGGGCGGCTCGACCGGCCAGGGCGTAATGCGGCGGATGAACTCGGCGCGGGCCCGCGCGCAAGGCACGGACGCTGGCCATCCGCCGGCGAGGCAAAGGAGGATGGCACAGTCGATCTGGTAGGTCTGCGCCTGAACGGGTGCAGGGGTTGAGACCGCGGTAGTCACAGCCAGAGAGGCGGTCATAAGGGTAGTTCGAAGGGCAGGGTACATGGAGGCGACTCGCTCAGTTACCCCCTATCGCTACGATACACCATTATTGAATGCAACATTCTTGCATTGCTTGCCGTGTGACTAGCGCATCCGATTTTTGCCTCAGTTCCCGATCACGCTCTGGAAGCGACCGTAATCCTGACTGACCTCCTGTGCCTCAGAGAAGGCCCGGGCGCGCTCGGCATCGAGACAGCGAAAATACTCCTGCACTGCGGAGATGTAAGCCTCGAAGTCTTCCCGGATCAGATCGGCATAGGTCCGTACATCAGCCGGGTCGCTCGGCAGCCAGGGCCGTTCCGGGGGATTGCATGATGCTGAGGCGGCGGAGCAACTCACCATGATCGCGACAAGGCAGGGTAGGAGGCGCATCTTCACCATGTTTCGGACGAGGCCCCGTCATTGCTTTGATTTGTCACAGTCTTGGGCTATCCACCCTTATGGAGCGATGATCTGCCGTCAAGGCATGAAATAATCATTGCTATCAATAATAGTGTAATGCTACGGCTATGGTGATTTGATTCCCCATGGCCTGACCCATTCAATGGAGAGGAGCCGCGGGGAGACCATGCTAGAAGACGCCCCGAATGTGGTTACAGAAGACGGATTGCGACAGCTGCTGGCACAGGGCTATTCGGCCGAAGTGGTCTGTCGGACCGCAGCCGAGAAGCGCCTCAACGCCTGGTATGGTTCCTGGTATGTGCGGGCGATCGGGCCCGCTGGCGGTGATGAGAAGATCGTCGTCACCAGCCGCAATTACATCAAGGCCCGTGAGTTCAAGACCGTTGCCGGGCTTGTCAGCTTCCTCTCGGATATCGGAATGCGCACGGCGCATATTCCGCTCGACGAGGGCGGCCGCTCTCTTCACCAACTGCCGGAATTCGCGCCCGCGCAGCAGGGCTGAGGGTTCAACCCTTCTTCTGGCCCTTTGCGTCCTTGCCGGGATCGCTCCGGCTGGCGCGAGGGCCGAGGGCTTTGTGTTTAGGGTGGCGCTGGACGGCCAACTGGCCTCGGTGTCATCCGATATTGGCTTCATGCGCCAATTTGGCGACGAGACGCCGGAGCGGCTCTTCCTCTTTGGGACACCGCGGGATGATGGTGAGACTGATGCCAGTGTCTCCACGCCGCGGCCCGCATCCGCCAGTCCCGAGATCCTGCAAGGCATCGAAGACACCGCGCTGCGCTATGGCGGCCATGCCGCGCTGAGGCAGGCCGGGCTCTCCGTCACCGACTGGGCACTTTTCTACCGGGCCAATATCGAGGTCGAGAGCGCCTATAACCCGGCGGCCCTGAGCCATGC
>NZ_JBZEGG010000050.1:0-12673 GCF_058313095.1 Pseudogemmobacter sp. TB195 | reverse complement strand
AGGCCGGACATCTGATAGCAAACGATTTGGTCAAAAGTCTTCTGCAATCCTGACAAGAGAGGGGCCGTCCACATCTGGTAGCCTGAAGCCTCAGGCCGGGTAGCGCCCGGCGTCCCGCCCCCTCAACGGCGGGTTCTGGGCGCAAGGTGTTGGTAGCGCCTTGCGTCAAACCTCAGTGGGGCAGGTATAGCCCCGGCGGCCACAGGGATACTGTGGCAGGCTGATCGGAGCCTAAAGGTTGATGGGCTGGCATCCAATGCATGCACCAGCAGGTAAATATCACCGATCATCTCCATTCCCGTTCCCGACTCTGAGCGGATTGATCACCGCTGGCATCCGGATTGCGAAGCCCTCGGTCTATGCCGGGGGCTTTTGCGTGGTGGGGATGAATCCGGAACAAAGCTTGCCAAAAACTTGCCACAGGTCTGTGCACGTTCTTGCGCTGTTCTGCTTGGAAACTCAGGGATTCTTTGGAGCAAACACCGAGATAATCCACATTTATCAATAAGATAAATGGTGCTGTGAGAGAGGATTGAACTCTCGACCTCTCCCTTACCAAGGGAGTGCTCTACCACTGAGCTACCACAGCGCCGTCTCGGTGAGCGGGGGAATAAACATAATCATTCCCGACCGCAAGCCCCTTTTCTTGCTCTTGTGACAGGTTCCTTCCGGCGGGCTCTGGACCGTGCCGGGGGGAGAGGCTATTTCTTTCGGGCATGGACCAGTTCGAGAAAAAGCCCCCCCAGGACAGACCCGTGGACAGACCTGCGGACAGACCCGCGCACAAGGCGGCAGGTGCCCCGGTTGTGAGCGCGGCGGTCACGCGGGAAGGGCGTCTCAAGGCGGCGCTGAAAGCCAATATGGCAAGGCGAAAGGCGCAGGCGCGGGGGCGGGCGGAAGGTTCCGGCCCTGAGGTGGGGACACACGGCCAGAGGGGCGGAGATCTCGGTTCAGGGGAAGGCGGTTAAGGCCTGATCCCGGGATCTGGTCGCAGGAGGTCTGATCGAAGGGGATCTGGTCAAAGAGGATCAGGGCAGCAGATCTGACTGGCGGGAAGATCGCCGAGAGGGCCATGTATAGCGCGGATCTGCTGGGCCAATGCGCAAATAGGGCTGTGACCGGGCCCGAGAGTGGCGGTCATAACAAGGACAAAGGGTAAGAGGCGGGCATGGATTCGATTCTGGTTAAGGGCAACGGCGCACTCAACGGGGTGATTCCCATCGCGGGCGCCAAGAATGCCTGTCTGACACTGATGCCGGCGACGCTTTTGTCGGAAGAGCCCCTGACGCTGACCAATGCGCCGCGGCTCTCGGATATCCGCACCATGACGAGCCTGCTCGAATCACTCGGCGTTGAGGTTTCGGCGCTGCAGGATGGCAAGGTTATCACCATGTCGTCGCATGGCACGCTGAACCCGACGGCGGATTACGATATTGTCCGCAAAATGCGGGCGTCCAATCTGGTCCTTGGCCCGCTACTGGCGCGGCTGGGTCATGCGGTTGTGTCGCTGCCCGGGGGCTGTGCGATCGGCGCGCGGCCGATGGATATTCATATCGATGCGCTCTCGGCGCTTGGGGCCGAGATCGATCTGCGGGACGGCTATCTCCATGCGAAGACGCAGGGTGGGCTGAAAGGCGCGGTGCATGAGATGCGTTTCGCCTCTGTCGGGGCGACCGAGAATTTCGTGATGGCGGCGACGCTCGCGAAGGGCACCTCTGTCCTGAAAAACGCCGCGCGCGAGCCGGAAATCGTTGATCTTGTTCAGTGTCTGCGCCGCATGGGCGCCGGGATCGAGGGAGAGGGCACCTCGACCATCACCATCCAGGGCGTGACGGCGTTGCGCGGCGCCACCCATCCGGTGGTGACCGACCGGATTGAACTTGGCACCTATATGCTCGCGCCCGCGATCTGTGGCGGCGAGGTGGAATGCCTGGGCGGGCGGATCGACCTGCTGGCGGCGTTCTGTGAGAAACTCGACGCGGCGGGGATTTCCGTCACCGAGACCGAAAAAGGTCTGAAGGTGGCGCGCAAGAATGGCCGCGTGAAGGCGGTTGATGTGGTGACCGAGCCTTTCCCGGGTTTCCCGACCGATCTCCAGGCGCAGATGATGGCGCTTTTGTGCACCGCCGAGGGCACCTCTGTGCTGGAAGAGAAGATCTTCGAGAATCGCTTCATGCATGCGCCGGAACTGATGCGGATGGGCGCCAGAATCGAGGTTCACGGCGGTCATGCCACCGTGCATGGCGTCGAGAAACTGCGCGGCGCGCCGGTGATGGCGACCGATCTGCGCGCGAGCGTGTCGCTTATTCTTGCCGGGCTCGCGGCCGAGGGGGAGACGGTGGTGAGCCGGGTCTATCATCTTGATCGCGGCTATGAGCGGGTCGAGGAGAAGCTCCTCGCCTGTGGAGCGCATATCGAACGGATCAGTGGCGTCTGAGGGGGCGGATATGGCAGATGCACGTTTCGAGGATGGCGAAGAGGCACCGCTGAAGCTGGTGGCGCTGGAGCCAGAGGATCTGACGGTGATCGCCAGCCTGATCCAGGATGCGGTTCTGCCGGCCAGTGAGATGAAATATGATCGCAAGCGCCGGCGTTTTGCGGCGCTTGTCAATCGCTTCCGCTGGGAAGACAGCGGTTTTGCCGAACGTTCAGGCCGGGCCTATGAACGGGTGCGCAGCCTGTTGACGGTCGAAGATGTGCTTGAGGTGCGCAGCCAGGGCATCAGCCCGGGCGACGCCGATCAGGTCCTGTCCGTCCTGGATCTGGCTTATGCGCCGGGCGAGGATGGCACCGGTTCGCTGACGCTGATCCTCGCCGGAGACGGGCTGATCGAGCTGCGGCTGGAAGCCCTCGAAGCGGTGCTGACCGATGTGACAAAGCCCTATCTCGCGCCATCGGGGAAGAAACCCGAACATCACGACTGACGGCCTGTCATTGCGGGTCTACTGTCAAAGGCTCTGCCGTGCCTTCAGCCGGGCGGGCAGGAGGTCAGCCAGAGCTGATCCCAGGGCTCATCCCCCGGGCTGGAGAAAATGGCATAGCGCAGCTGGCGCCCGAGATCGGTGAAGAGAAGGCTCGACGGAGCCTTGTCGCCCTCGATGGGGAAGGCGCCGATCTGGTTGCCCTCGACCGAATAGACCAGACCCTCCCAGACGCGACAGGCTTCCAGCTGGTCTTCCGAGGGCGCATCTTCGGCGCCGGGGGGAGGGCAGCCGTCATAGATCACACCGGTATCGCGGCTGGTGCCCATATTGGTGCGGATCTCGCCCCAGAGCTCGCGCCCGTCCCGGGTCTCGATGTCAAAGATCGCAAGCACCATGCCGCTTTGTTCCCAGCTTTGCAGCGGGCGGAAGCTGAGGCGGAAGCCGGTTTCTTTGTCGGAATAGACGGATTGGGTCACCAGGCAGGCGACGTCCGCGATTGCGGGCGCCACAGTTGATGTCAGCGCGAGGGCAAGGCCCGCGCAGCTGAGGCGGCTGCTGATCACTCCAGCACCACCAGCGCGTGGCGCTTCTTGCCGGCGGTGAGTTTCACCGGATCGGCCAGCTCGCCCGCGCCAAGACGCAGGCCTGCATCGAGAATGATCTCGTCATTTATCTTCGCGCCGCCCTCGGCGATCAGCCGTTTCGCATCTTTGCCCGAACCCGAAAGCCCGGCGCGGACCAGCAGCTGGACGATGCCGATCCCATCGGCCACTTCCGCCGCGGTCAGCGCCACGGTCGGCAGGTCATCACCGATACCGCCCTTTTCAAACACCTCGCGCGCGGTCGCCTCCGCCGCCTTCGCCGCCTCTTCGCCATGCAAAAGCGCGGTTGCGAGATTGGCGAGGATGATCTTCGCCTCGTTGATCTCGGACCCTTGCAGCGCGCCCAGCCGGTCGCATTCCGCAACCGGCAGTTCGGTGAAGATCTTCAGGAACCGCGCCACATCGGCATCGGTCGTATTGCGCCAGAACTGCCAGAACTCATAGGCCGAGAGCATCTGGTCATTCAGCCAGACCGCGCCATTGGCGGATTTGCCCATCTTGCGCCCGTCAGACGTGGTCAGAAGCGGCGTGGTCAGCCCATAAATCTCTTTCTCCGCGACGCGGCGCGCAAGGTCGATCCCGTTGACGATATTGCCCCACTGGTCTGATCCACCCATCTGCAACAGGCAGCCATAGCGGCGGTTGATCTCAACAAAATCATAGGCTTGCAGAATCATATAGTTGAATTCGAGGAAAGACAGGCTCTGTTCCCGATCCAGCCGCGATTTGACGCTTTCAAAAGACAGCATCCGGTTGACCGAGAAATGCCGCCCGATATCGCGCAGGAAATCGAGGTAATTCAGATGATCCAGCCATTCGGCATTATTGAGCATGATGGCCCCATTCGGCGCATCCGAGTAATCGAGATATTTCGCGAAAACGCGGCCCATACCGGCGATATTCTCGTCGATCTTTTCCGGGGTCAGCAGCGGACGCTCTTCGGACCGGAACGAGGGGTCGCCCACCTTGGTCGTGCCGCCGCCCATCAGCGTGATCGGTTTATGGCCGGTTTTTTGCAGCCAGCGCAGCACCATGATGTTCATCAGATGGCCGACATGCAGGCTTGCCGCCGTCGCATCATAGCCGATATAGGCGGGCACCACCCCCTTGATCAGGGCCTCGTCCAGCGCCTGATAATCGGTGCAATCGGCCACAAAGCCGCGCTCGAACATCACACGCAGGAATTCTGATTTCGGATGGTAGGTCATGGGTCGCGCTCCGCGCTTTCGCTTGCATATAGTCAGGCGGGTATAGCCGGGCGGGGGGTAAAGGAAAAGATGGGCAGCATGGCGGAAAAAGATCCCTGGAAAAGCGCCGTCCAAAACGGGGAGAGCGGCCCGGCGGTCTGGGCGCTTGGCACCATGTCGGGAACTTCGCTTGACGGTGTCGATGCGGCGATGGTGCTGACCAACGGCCATGAGGTGCTGGACTTCGGGCCTTCGGCTTTTCGCCCCTATACGGCGGCCGAGCAGGCGGTTCTGCGTGCAGCCCTCGGGCGCTGGCCCGGCGAGCCTGGCGTCGCCGAGGCCAGTGAGATTGTCGAAACCGCCCATGCCGAAGTGATGGCGCGTTTTGAGGGCGTGCAGATCGCGGGCTTCCACGGCCAGACCCTGGCGCATGATCCGGGCGGGCGCGGCACGCATCAGGCGGGGAATGGCCAGCTGCTGGCCGATACGCTTGGCCTGCCGGTGTTGTGGGACTTCCGCAGCGCCGATGTACAGATGGGCGGGCAGGGCGCGCCGCTGGCGCCGTTCTACCATTTCGCGCTGGCGCGCCGGATCGGCGCGACTGGGCCAGTGGCTTTCCTGAACTTGGGCGGCGTCGGCAATCTGACCTGGGTGGACCCCACGCTGCCACATCCGCAATCCGATGGCGCGCTGCTGGCTTTTGACACTGGCCCTGCCAATGCGCCGGTCAATGACCTGATGCAGGCCCGGCTTGGCAAAAGCCATGACGAGAATGGCGCGGTGGCGGCAAAGGGACGGGTGAAAAAGCCCGTGCTGGATCAGTTCCTTGCCCATCCGTATTTTCTGAAAATGCCGCCGAAATCGCTGGATCGCGATGCTTTCGCGGGGCTGGTCGCTGCGGTCAGAAAACTCGACACGGCGGCGGCGGCTGCCACACTCACTGCGGCGGCGGTCTCGGCGGTGGTGGAAGGCGCGAAACATTTCCCGCGCCCGGTGTCGCGGCTGCTTGTGACCGGCGGCGGGCGGCACAATCCGGTGATGATGAAGGGCCTCGCAAAGCGGCTCGGCTGCCCGGTCGATCCGGTCGAGGCGGTGGGGCTGGACGGGGATATGCTCGAAGCCCAGGCCTTCGCCTTCCTTGCAGTGCGGGTGGCGAAGGGGCTGCCGACCTCATGCCGGACAACCACCGGCGTTGCGGCCAATATCGGCGGCGGCACCCTGTCGCGGCCAGCCCTGTCAGACTGAGCGGCGGCAGACCCCGGCCCGTTTCAGCACTGCCGCACCTTATGAATCCTGTATTTCACAGTAAGTTTTGCGTGCCAGGAGTTTAATTCCTGCGCTAAAATTTTATGTGTTGCCAGAACTGTCGCGACGGGGGTTGCGACCCGGAAATATGCGTCCCGAAGGGCGTTGCTCGGAATGGATGACTGGCTTGGCAACCTTTGAATTTTACGCGACCGGCGATCAGATCGGCACCTATGGCGCCGCGAGTGGACAGGGCAATGGGATGGGGATGGTCGTTACCCTGACCAATGTCCATGCCATCGGAAGTTCCACCGATATTTACCGGATCGTTGTCAGCCAGGCCAACAGCAACGACACCACTTTGCATAACGGCCAATGGGTGTCGATCTATACCTGGTCGGAAAGCAATCCCTCCGGCACACTCGTTTACAGCCAGCTGAACCCGCAGGACGATATGTTCCAGGGCCGGGCTTCGGGGGAAAATTACCAGATCTTCAGCTACAGCTCGAACCTGGTGATCGACCTGCGCGGCGTCGCGAGCGGCACGACCACCTATGGCGCCGAACAGAACGAGGCGCTGAATGCGCAGCTGCCCTTCAGTGGATTTGCGAAGTCCCCGCAGGATCTGTTTCCGCCAACCCCTTGTTTCCTTGCGGGAACCAGGATCCTGACAAAGCGTGGCCCGGTTGCGGTTGAACGGCTGCGGCCCGGCGACCGGGTCTGGACGCGCGGCCATGGGATGCAGAAGATCCGATGGATCGGATCGGCGCCTGCGGCCGGTATCGCCCATCTCGCACCGGTGCGTTTTGACACCAGTGTCCTTGGCAATGACCGCCCGGTCTTTTTGTCGCAACAGCATCGCGTGCTGATCAGCGGCTGGCAGGCGCAGCTGAATTTCGGCGTGGAGGAGGTTCTCGTCGCAGCGCTGCATCTGGTGGATGGCGAGCGGGTCCGGATCGAGAGCCGGCCGCAGGTCGAATACTGGCATATCGCCTTCGCGCAGCATGAGATCATCTGTGCCGAAGGCATGCTGGCCGAGAGCCTCTTCCCGGGCCCGATGGCGCTTGCCTCGCTTTCACCTGCCGCGCGGGAGGAATTGCTGGCACTGTTCCCGGACTATTTCGGCGAGAGCGCGCGGGTGACGCCGCAGACAACGCGTCTCTGTCTGAACCGGCGCGAGGCGCAGGTTCTGCATCTGGACTGAACTGCGATCAGGCCCGAAGGGCAGTCTGCTCTGAACAGGGGTCTGACCCGGGGCTCAGACGCGGTTCAGCCTGTTGTGAAAACCGGGCTGTGATCGCCTGCCGCATAGCGGCGCAGCACCGCCGGGTAGAGACGGTGTTCCTCGCGCAGCACCCGTGCGGCAAGGGTTTCGGCAGTGTCTCCCGCCAGGACCGGCACCCGTGCCTGACCAAGCAATGGCCCGTCATCCAGCACCGCCGTCACCTCATGCACCGTGCAGCCCGCCTCCTGATCGCCCGCGTCAAGCGCGCGCTGATGGGTGTGCAGCCCGGGATATTTCGGCAGGAGGGACGGGTGGATGTTCAGCATCCGGCCCTGGAACCGCGCGACAAAGCCCGGAGTCAGCACGCGCATGAACCCGGCAAGGCAAAGGATATCCGGCTGTGCCGCCTCGATATGGGCGATCAGTTCGGCCTCGAAAGCCGCGCGGTCGGTTTTGAACGGGCGGTGATCGACGGCGGCCGTGGCAATGCCGGCCGCGCGCGCTTTTTCCAGCCCCGAGGCCGCGGGGTCATTCGACGCCACCAGCACCGCGCGGGCCGGATGGTCGCCGGTCATCGACCTGACCAGCGCCATCATATTCGAGCCACCCCCCGAAATCAGGATGGCGACGCGTTTCACAGCAGGCGCCCTTTGTAGATCACGCCTTCGCCCGAGGCGTCCTGCGCTACGATCCGGCCCATCCGGACCGGCGCTTCGCCGGCGGCTTTCAGGCTGGCCTCGATGGCATCCGCCTGGCCCGGGTCAACCACCAGCATCATGCCGATGCCGCAGTTGAAAGTCTTCAGAAGCTCCGGCTCCGACATGCCGGCGGTCTCGGCCAGCCAGCGGAAGACCGCCGGCAGATCCCAGGCGCCAAGGTCGATCTCGCAGGCCAGCCCTTCGGGCAGCACGCGGGGGGGATTCTCGGTGATGCCGCCGCCGGTGATATGCGCAAGGCCATGAACCCCGCCCAGTTTCGCCGCTGCCAGCGCCTGTCTGACATAAAGCCGGGTCGGCTGAAGCAGCGCCTCGCCCAGCGTCGATTGTGCCCAGGGGCAGGGGTCTGACCAGCCAAGGCCGGAGATCTCGACCACCTTGCGCACGAAACTATAGCCGTTGGAATGGACACCGCTGGACGTAAGGCCGATCAGGATATCGCCCTCGGCAACGCCTGCGGGCAGGTGGGTGCCGCGCTCCATCGCGCCGACCGCGAAACCGGCGAGGTCGAAATCACCCTTGTGATACATGCCCGGCATCTCGGCGGTCTCGCCGCCGATCAGCGCACAGCCCGATTCCGCGCAGCCCTTCGCGATCCCCTCGATGATCCGGGTCGCCTCATCGACATCGAGCTTGCCGGTGGCGAAATAATCAAGGAAGAACAGGGGTTCGGCGCCCTGGCAGACGAGGTCATTGACGCACATCGCCACCAGATCGACGCCGATCGTATCGACATTGCCGGTATCGATCGCGATCCGCAGCTTGGTGCCAACCCCATCGGTCGCCGCCACCAGGATCGGATCCTTATAGCCGGCATCTTTGAGGTCAAAAAGCGCGCCAAAACCGCCGAGCCCCCCCATCACGCCCTTGCGCGACGTGGCTTTCGCAGAGGGTTTGATCCGGTCGACCAGCCGGTTCCCGGCGTCGATATCGACGCCCGCGCCCGCATAGGTCAGCCCTTGTTTCCCGGCATTCTCGCTCGTGGTCATTCGCCCGTCTCCCGGCCCGCTGGTCGCCCGTTCAATATCTGGCCCGCTTAGCCCATAGCCTTGCAAAGCGCAACGCGCCCCGGGAGGCAAGACAAAGGTAGCGGTTTCGAATCCTTGACCCCCGGCGATCATCTGCTTAGGCAGGTTGCACTTTCCGGGAGGCTTGTGGCACAGGGGACACCCCCGCGTCATACGCTCCTGCCGGGCCTGTAGCTCAATGGTCAGAGCAGGGCGCTCATAACGCCTTGGTTGGGGGTTCGAGTCCCTCCGGGCCTACCAATATACTGATTTCAGCCATATTTTGCTGATAAATGTGTCCCGCAAAATATCAGTGCGGGACACCTTACCAGTCCAAGGCCGCCAGAACCTGCATGGCGTCGCCCGACATTGCCCTGCGCTGAGCCCCCTTGGTGTAGACCTCGGATGTCTTTGCCTGGCTGTGTGCCATGATCGCCATGATTTGGTGTTGGCTGCATCCGGCCTCTGCCAACAACTCCGCAACTGCCTTCCGAATCCCGTGCGATGATTTGCCGATCACGCCGGCGGCAGCGCACCATTTTTGGACGCGGTTGCGCAGGCTTTCCGGGCTGGAAAACGGCTTTCCGTGATCAGTCAAGAGATAGGTTGGGCCGACAACCTTTGCTGCCCGTGTGGCTGCATAGAGCGGCGACAACATCGGCAGCGATACCGGCGCCGATCCGCGCTTTGCCGGTTGCCATTCCAGCCAGGTTTCGCCGCCACGCTGAACTTCATGCTCGCGTCCGAGCCAGATATCCCCGCATCAAGCTCCAGAGGCCCGAGGAAGAGGATCTGAAGGCATTTTCGGACGCGGCCGGGCCGATGATCGACCGGGGGCTGGAGGTGTCGCAGGATGATGTCCGCGAGAAATTCGGCCTGCCGGCACCGAGGCCGGGTGCGAAGCTGATGACGCCCTCGCGCGTCGGATCCGGACCTTTGCCGGTGTCGAACGCGACCGCGACCGGTGCCCCCGATCCCAATTCAAAAATTAAACGCAATCCCGGCGAAATTAAACGGGGTGAGGGCCTCCAGGGTGTGACGGTCGCCCTGAACGCGGAAGGGGCCTCTGCGGCGATTTCTGGGGGCAATCCCGTTGATGCCGCAGTTGCTGCTTTGACGGGCCGTCTTGAGGAAGAGGCCGAGGCGCATATCGCGGGCATGATCGACCAGGTCGAGGTGATGCTTGAGACCGCGTCATCGCTGGAAGAATTCCGGGAAATGCTTCTCGCCGGGTTCCCGACACTGAATTCCGCCGGCCTCGCATCGGTCATGTCGCAGGCGATGCTTTCCGCCTGGGGCGCGGGCCGGGTGGCGGTCGAGGAGGAAGCCGGTGACTGATCCGGTTTCGGGGATCTTTCGTCAGCCTTTCGCAGAGCAGCTCGCCGCATGGCGGCTGCGTCTGCAGGAGCTTCGTCCGACCCAGACCTGGACCGATGTCAGCCCGGAATTCCACGATCGCGGATTCATGGTGGCCGGCGCGACCAAGGCGGATCTGCTCGCGGATCTGGCCGGCGCGGTCGACAAGGCGATTTCCGAAGGCCGTTCACTGGACGAGTTTCGCCGCGACTTCCGCGATATTGTCCAGCGCCAGGGCTGGCATGGCTGGACAGGCGAAGGATCGGTCAAGGGCGAGGCATGGCGGACGCGGGTGATTTACCGCACCAATATGTCGACCACCTATGCCGCCGGCCGCCGCGCCCAGCTCGAGGCGGGCAACTTCACCTTCTGGATCTACCGGCATGGCGGATCCCGTGAGCCCCGGATCGTGCATCTCGGATTTGATGGTCTGGCGCTGCCGCCCGACCATGAATTCTGGGTGTATTACTCGACGCCGAACGGCTGGGGATGCAGCTGCTACATGGTAGGCGCCCGGACAGCTGCTGGTGTTCGGCGCATGGGAGGCGATCCTGACAAGGTGCTGCCTGCCAACTGGCGCGACCTTGACCCGAAAACCGGCGCCCCCAAAGGCATCGACAAGGGCTGGGCCTATGCGCCAGGTGCTGCTGTGGCTGAGACGATTTCGGCCCTCTCGCGCCGCCTGGAAGTCCTGCCGGCGCGGCCCTCGATCAACCTGCTGCAATCCTGGCTGCGGATGGATTCCTTCAGCGACTGGATTAAAGCGCCGCAGGGCAGCTGGCCGTTGGCCCGGATCCCGGATGCCGATGCCGTCGCCCTTGGGTCAAAGCCCCGGATCGCATCCATGTCGGCCGAGACTGCAGCAAAGCAGGAAAGGGAGCATCCCGAGCTTCTCGGGCTGGATTACCTGATGGCGCAGCGCGCCGTCGATATGGCGACCCGGCGCATTCAGGATGGCCCGAACACATTAATCTATGTGCAGGAGGAGGCCGGTGCTTCCGGGTATGTGCTTGTGGTCAAGGTCACAAAGTCCGGGGAGGGGCTGTTCGTGTCGAGCTTCCGGCGGATTTCGGCAGATGCCCGCGACCGCGATCAGGAGCTGCGCCGGCTATCACGCAAAGGGCCTGCAATTTGAGAGAAACGGGCGACAGGGCCTCCCAGTCCGGTTTCCCGGCAACCCTGCATGGCGCTCCGATCAGATGATCGTGCTACGGCCGGGAGAATATCACCGCGTCACGCCCGCAGAGGTAAAATAGCCATGTATACCGTCGAAATCAACACCGAGGCCGTTTCTGCCGCGCTGGAGCGCCTGGCGCGCGGTCTGGACGATACGACGCCGGCCATGCAGGAGATCGGCGAATATCTGGTCAAGTCCACGAAGGACCGCTTCCCGACCGGCAAAGCCCCTGACGGCAGTGCCTGGGCAGCAAAGAGCCAGACCACCATCGCGCGCTATCTCGCCCGGGGCGACAAGGTCGATAATCGCCCGCTCTTCGGGCCTTCGGGGCAGCTCTCCTCTGCTATCCACTATAGGGCCGGGCGCAGTCAGGTCAGGGTCGGGTCCGCGCTGATCTATGCAGCGGTGATGCAGTTCGGGGCAGAACAGGGTGCCTTTGGGGCTCGTATGGGCCGGACCCGGCCGAGCGAGAAGCGGGAGAAAAGCCAGGACTATTTCTTTCATGTTCCGTGGGGGGATATCCCGGCCCGGCCGTTCCTCGGGCTGTCAGGCGAGGACGAAACCAACCTCGTCGAGCTGATCGGGGAATATCTCGCCGGGCTGGTTTCGCCGTAAGATCGTCATGGCATCTCTCAGGATACCAAAAAGATACTAGTATCGGTTGTGTTTTGTCCTACGTGCTCTGGCTCTCCAGCTGTTTGGCTCTCCTCCCGAGAAGTGCCATGTCTGAAAGAGCATATGTGATGAACGGGATGGGTTCTTCGGATTCTGCAAGATCCGCCGCTGCCCACAATATGCCGAGGGCCACTCGTGCATGGATGTCCAGTTGTTTAGCGAGCGCCTCTTGGGACATCGAGGGCGCTCCGCCTTCGCTGGCATACATTGCCTGGTTTCGATACTTTGATCTGGCCAACGTTTTTCTCACCTGTTCCTCGGTAGGGAACGCATCGTCATCTTGCTCTGCGGCGCAAAAGAGTGTGAGTGATAGAGGCAGGTGGTCGCCATTCTTTGTTACCAGAAAGGTCCGGTTCGTTTCCTCGGAGTGCGCAAGCTGGAGGCCCTGATCCATGGCCTGATTTGCGTATCTCAATGCGTGTTCGAAAACTGAAGCCTTGTAGTTGTGATTTTCTATCGAGAATTTTGACAGGGCGTCGCCATGGGATGCCCCCACTGAAGTGGTCCACCCACAGGGATATGCTTATCCCGTTTTCAGGAGGACCAGATTATGGCTGGC
>NZ_JBZEGG010000049.1:0-13606 GCF_058313095.1 Pseudogemmobacter sp. TB195 | reverse complement strand
GCGAGCCTTCCGGTCCCAGAGAGAGCGCCGGTCGGCTTCACCTGTCCCTTCGCTCTCAGGAGAAGTCCCATGACCCACGAGATAGCAGCCACCCCGGAAGGCAACCTGGCGGTCGCCATGGCGCAGTTTGATGCCTCGCAACTGGCGCATCAGACGCTCAGCATCACCGCAATGGCGCAGAACAAGGAGACGCTGTTCGCGGCCATGCGCGCCGCCGGGATCTCCGAGATCATCGTCACCTTCGACGGCGCCGGCGACAGTGGGCAGGTCGAAGACATCGATGCCCGCCGTGGTGAAATCGTAGTGCCGATGCCGGACGTGTCGGTGACGCTTGCACAGGTCAGTTGGGGAATCAGCGAGATTTCGACCAGCACCATGTCGCTCTCGGAGGCCGTCGAGACCCTGGCCTATGACTTCCTCTCCGACAGCCATGGTGGCTGGGAGAACTGCGACGGTGCGTTCGGCGAGTTCCATTTCGATGCCGAGGCCGGGACGATCCTGCTCGACTACAACGAGCGATTCACCTCGTCCGAACAGTTCAACCATACGTTCTGAGGGCTGGGAATATGGCACATCCCTATCATCATGCCCTGTCCTCGGTGAAGAAATGGGGCGGCGAAGTCGAGGATTACATCGAGCTGCATTCCTGGTTCGATGCCTCGAAACTGATCCTTGCGGACTTCCGGCACCGAGCTTTGCGCCACCATGCCGAGGGCATCTTCCTCATGGAAACCGTGTTCGGCAAGACGCTGCCCCTCTCCTCCGGCCGGGTGATCCCGACCCGCTGGGTGGGCGAGCAGCATGTCCGCGAGGATCTCGGCCACATTCCGAGCTTTGCCGACTGGGCACGCGCGATCCGCCCTGAACCCTGGATGGGGCGCACGCAGAAGATCGAGGCCGAGGTTGAGCCGTTGCAGACTGCTCCGACCCGGACACCTGATCCATTCTACCCTCTTCTCGGCCTTGTCCCCGATGCCGCAGCGTTCACAGTTCTGCGCGCCGCTGCCCGCGCCTTCCATCCCACCATCCGCAAGGATCCCGGTCTCAGGCTCGCCCGGCGGCGGTTCTACCGCCAGATGCTGGTCGCCCATGCGGCTGCAGCGCCGCACGGTTCCCCCTCATCCCCGGGCACCTGACCCTTTCCTTCAGCCCAATTCCGACCAGTCCCGGCCTCGCGCCGGGCTTTCCATTTCTGACAAGGAGCCTGTCATGGCCGACTACTTCACCCACTTTTCCTGCCTGCTTGATGCGGGATCGCCCGAGAATGCCGCCAAGGCGCTTGCGCTGTTCCACCGCCTGCGCGCCGAAGAGGCGGATTCCGACGAGCCCGCGTTCAACGGCTTCGATCTCGTCCAGCAGGACGTACCGAGCGGCTCGCAACTCTGGATCCATGATGACGATCAGGGCGATGTCGAAGGTGTCATCAACTTCGTGCTGCGTCTTGCCGAAGAACTGAACCTCACCGGTCTCTGGGGGTTCGACTATGCCAATACCTGCTCCCGCCCCAGGGTCGAGGCTTTCGGCGGTGGCGCGCATGTCATCGATCTCGGTTCCCGCAAGAGCATCGGCTGGATCAGCACACATGAATGGTTGAACGCCGTTCTAAAAGGCGAGGACATCGACGCCGTGGAGGCGGTCGCAGGATGAACACCACGGTCCCGATCACCCCCGCTTCTCCCTCCTGGCATCTGCCCGTCATCGAATTTGGGCGCAGCGCCGACGGCCTGCTGGTCGCCCGTGTCGGCGACACCGCCTTCGCCATGGTGCCGACACGGCAGGGGCGGCATTTCCTGGCGACGGGCTGGCGGCTTTCTCGACCGCTCGACACATGGAAGCGCGATGACTTCTACGGCCATTCCGGCGATGTGGCGGACGAAGCCGGGTTCCGGGTGCTGGTTGCGGAAAATGCCGAACACCAGCGAGAACGCGTTGCACTCGGGCGGCGGGAGATCGCCTCTCGGGTCCATACGCCATGGGGGCCATCACAGGGCGCGACGATCTACGGCGAAGGCGTCCTCTGCCATTCCACCGCCGGACATGGCGGGTTCCAGCTTGTGCCAGAGCAGAACGACCGCGTGCATCTGCTGCTGCGATCCTCCTCCGGCTTCTACGAGGAAGACGCCGAATGGGCAGCGGTTGCGCAGGCGCTGCCGGAACTGTTCACGGGTTATGAACGCCGTCTGGCCGATGAGACGCTGCGCAATCACTGGCCCGACGCCTGGGAGGCCATACATGGCCGCTCCCTTCAGTCGGGCGAATCCCGAGCGCGGGATCGCCAGATCTTCGAGCGTCAGCACGCCGGGGACTGGATCGTGATCGCGGCGGTCGGTTCGGATCGCTTTCCCGGCTTCGTGGAAACGACTGCGACACCGGGCGGGAAGCGCGGACCGGGCATCGAGCGCTACGGCTTCCTCATCCCTTCGGCCGAATATGAACCCGGTTTGTTCGGCTTCGTGGTCGATCCCGCGCGGCATCAAGGTCTGACTGATTGCGATGGTTGACCAGCCATGCCGACAACCTCGGCCGCGCGCGTTTGGTGCGCGGCAGGGAGGGAGAGCTGGGACGGGGTAAAGCGACGGGTCATGAGGTGGGAGAGAGGCTTCCGCTGCCCGTCGTGGAGACACCGCGATGACCTATTCTGGTTCAACTGAAGGGTTTCGATCCGCCGGGCGGGTGCTGATCAGCCAGGCCCTTGCGCAGCTTCAATTGGCGCAGCGCTATCCTCTGACCGTCAGCTGTTCCGGCGAGGCGCGCTATCTCGATCCCGAGCTCGAGCAGTGGGCCTTCGAGCGCAGCGTCGATCTCGGCACCTGTGACAGCCTTGTGGATGCGATGATGCTGGTGTCAACGCGCCTTGGAAGCGGCGACGTTGCCTGTGGCGATGATCCGGCGCTCGGCTTCACGCCGCAGATGATCGCGGTGCTTGATGCGGAACATGGGTTGGTTCTCGCTGGCGAAGTCTCAAACCGGCACGTGGCCTGGTGCCAGCCCGTCGCCAGCGATACTGAAGCGCGGGCGGTGGTCACCCTGGCCTGCCGCCAGCGGGCTGAAGCGCAGCATCTCGCCGATTTGGGCAGACATGCCGAAGCCAGTGGTTTGCGCAGGCAGGCTGCCGCGACCGAAGGACGCCTGGTCGATCCGTTCTGGCGCGATGCTGCACAGCTCGCGCTTCTGCAGCGGAGGGCCGCGTGATGCCTTCGATCATCGAGATCACGGTCTATCGCTATGACGAGCTGCCGGAGGCCGCCAACAATAAAGCCGCCAGCCTCGCGGGCGGATTTTCTGCTTCGTATGTTCGTAACCTCGCCTCCATCGAGTTCGATTAGATCGCGTAAAGGGCGGAGAGCAGCCTAGCAGCACTGCGGCAAAGCAGTCGAGAAGAAACCGAGAAAGCGGTCATTCGTGCCGCGCGCAATGAGGTAACCGTATCCTGGCCAGTCGCTTGCTTTATCACAGCGCTTCGCGGCGAGCCAATGATCAGTAATACCCATGAGGTGGCCCTCGATTCTTCGACGCTTTGCACTAGCGTTGCCAGGAGTCCGCGCCACGGACAGGCGTTTAGTCGGCGAGCCATTGCCCATAGGCGTCGACGTCGATCATCGGCACCGTCCCACTGAACTGCAGGGTGGAGATGAGCTTAAAAAGGAAGGCTGTGGCGGCCTTAGTCTCACTTTCGAAGACGTAATCGGATGATGGCTTATCGTAGAAAAAATGACCA
Organism: Pseudogemmobacter sp. TB195; assembly: GCF_058313095.1. NCBI lineage: Bacteria > Pseudomonadati > Pseudomonadota > Alphaproteobacteria > Rhodobacterales > Paracoccaceae > Pseudogemmobacter > Pseudogemmobacter sp. TB195. The sequence continues at coordinate 9,888 of NZ_JBZEGG010000049.1, read as the reverse complement.
TGGGACGCCACGCATCCGATGTCTAGGCGGCCATCGGAAGAATCAGCGGCCAAGGCATTCCGGAAGGAATCACCGAATGCGGGTGTCCACTCGCTCTCGAAGGTCAGCAATCCTCCCAGAATCTCAAGCGGCGGCTTGGCAGGGTAGGTGCCACCGGCGTGCGGGATGGGCAGGCTGGTGTGATGCAGGCGGCGTACGCTGGCCACCTTTTCTTGGGCATACTGGACCATGGCTTTGTCTGCCGACTGCTTAGCCTCGAACACCGCATAGACGCTCTCGGCTGGTACGATCATCTCTCCCTCGTACTTGAAGATGAATGGAGAGTACTGTCGGTCGAACACAACTACATCCATCTGCTGGCTAAATTGTCCGCGGCTGTCGACGACGAACGCTTTGTTGGCTCGGTACCGTTCGGGCAAATAGGTCTGCAGCAGGCTGATCCAAACGCCTTCACTTGCATCGCCTTTGGAACCGGGGTGTTGAATGGTCTCGCGGACGATTTTGAGGCGGGTCTGAATGTCGTTGTGAAGGCTGGAAAGCAGCTGAGGCAAAGACCAGTCGGCCATGGAATTTCCTTATGAAAGGGGGAATTTGGGGCCGAACAATTCACGCCAAGCGCGCAGCGCTTCGCCATTCCGGCCCTGGCGGGAGTGATTAATGGCAAGGGTGGCTTCGCGCGCTGCGGCACGTAGCAGAGTCTGTGCGCGTTGCTTGCGGGCCAGGTCCATACTATCGCTGATCGCTGGGCCAAGGCCTGCTGGGTCAGGCCATTTGTCGAATATGCGATCGGCAAGTGTAGAGAAGAAACCTTGCATCTCCCGGTCGAACTGACCGCCCCAAGGACCGTGCAGGCATTCCATAGCCATCACCTCAATCAGGAAGGACGGCTTCACTGGCTTCTCGCCATGCTTGGGATTGTTGTTCCAATACTTGACCATACGGACCAAACCCTTCCACTCGTTTGAATAGGCCTGATGCGCCTGAACTGCCTTGTCAGCGTGGATCTTCGGATTGGTGCCGATCCATTTGCCAAGACCATTGTCGGGGATCTGAAAATCGGATCCCTTCTCGAACGCAGGGACGACATCGACGCTGATCACACGATAGTCGGTATTGTCGTCGGCATCCGCCTTAACCCCGAAATCTACGTTTATGGACCGGTTTTGCTTGCGCGCCTTATTGCCGTATTTCTCAACAAGGGCATCGTGGAAGTCAGTCAGGATGGCTGAAGGAGCCTTCGATAGGTAATCATCCTCTGACGCTTTCATAACGAAGAAGATATCGACGTCCTTGAGGGGCTTTGTCTTGGTCCAACGTGCATAGGAACCGGTAAGGAAACTGCGGTCGATCTTGAACTTGGTGTCGAGATAGTTCCTAACTTCTTGCTGGCGGTTCGACGCGTTAGTCGTCTCCTTCTCGTTAAGCTCTAGACGGCTCTTAAACTTGCGGAAGGCCTCTTCAATGCTCAGCATTATGATCTCCGATAGTAGGACGTGGATGCGCCGAGGCCATTGTGCTCGACCGTTGTGCCGAGGCTTTGGCGAACCATACCGTCAGTGCTGCGCAGGGTGGCTGGTGCCCAACCTGCCACCTCGCCAAAACCTGCCGCGCGGGTGACGATGAAGCGATAGCGCAAACGACTCTTGTGGATGCCCGACTTTTTGATCGCGTAGCGTAGTTGGTCAGTATCGGTCCAAAAGCTGCCGTCTCCGTTCGCGCTCCAGCCGTAGGCCACCTCAATGTCCCAACGTACGATCAGTGCGTCGGTGACCGGATCGAACACCTCCAGGACTACCTTCTCGAGATGACCGGACTGTAACCAGGTCCGCATTCCAGTCTTGTAAAACTCCCAATCGCCAACGAAGGTTGTGGGGTCGAGACCGCTCAACACTATAATGTCCTTGACGCTCTTTAGCATGTTGTCAGCCAGATAGGTTGCCGAGTGTGTATAGGTGTTGACGCTGACGATGCTCATGATCCCAGAAATCCTTTCGGATCGAAGACTAGGGCTGCATTGCTGTTCTTAGAGGTTTCTACCACCTTCTCGCTGATGCTGCGGGCCGTAATACGATCGCCATGCGTTTTGAGAGCGGCTTGGACCCAAGGCAGATCCGAGTCCTGGCATGGCAGAGACACCGACCAGTCGCCCTTGAGAGGATCGTATCCGAGCGAGGTCTCATTCTCGTCAGTGCCATCAATGGCATCGTCGTCGTAAGTGCAGTAGACCCGCGTGCGCGGGCCATCGCAGGCTGCCACGATAGGTACACCCTTGGGTGCTTGGTCGGCGATGATACTGGCGGCGATGCCTTTGACTGCAAGTAGGAGGTCCTTGGCCTCCGTTCGCTCGCCTCGAGTGAGGAGGTCGACAATTGCGAGCCATGTATCCATAGAGTCTCGATGCGGCGTGCTGCGGAAGGTGCGGCTTGCTACTGTATTCATGCGCGCCCTCCAGCCGTTAAGCGGTTCTGCTTTGCAGCCTTGGCGGCGCTGATCAGATCGGTGAATGTCAACTGTTCCGGATTCATCGCGGTCGTCAAGCTACTGGCCAACGCGTTGGCAACCATCTTCCGGATGGCGCGACCATCGAGACCGATACATTCAGAGGCAACGTGGTCGAGTCCGTCTGAAGCGGCCAATCGCGCGATTGGACCGAACGTCTTACCGAGACCCGCAAGGCAGTCGCGAAGGATGAGGCTGCAGGCGTTTTTGTCCGGCAAGGGTATTGTCATGATCAGATCGCAGCGAGATGTGAACGCCGCATCCACCGCCTCAGGGAAATTGCTGGTGGCGATGAAGAGGAGATTGGGATGCGCCTCGGCCATGGCATCAAGCTGGACCAGAACCGCATCGGTGGCACGGTGGATATCAATTGGATTGGCTTCGAGGCTCATGCGTGAACGATCGGCCGCCAATGTCTCGACCTCGTCGAGCAGGACTATGGTCGGGCCATTCATTGCCGCCTCTGCGATCGTCTGAGAAAATAGCTCGGAAACGGCCTTCTGTGTTTTTCCCATGGCCGAACTGGTCAATGAATGCGGGTCTATTTCCAGAAGCCGAAACCCATCGCCTTTGAAGGACTGAGCGGTTCGGTTCGCGAGGCCACGAGCGAGTGATGTCTTGCCAGTGCCCGGGGGGCCTACGAGGAGGATGACTCCATGCAGCGGAATGACCGAGCGATCGATGACTGGACGGAGCGTAAAATTTAGCATCGCTTGAGACACGAGGCGATCCTTGACGGATGCGTCGATCAAGATGGAGTCCCACAAAGCCGCCAGCTTCTGATCGGGCAGCCTTCTGGCTCGCTGTATCCCCTTGGACGGTCCGAACTCGTCTTGCACTGCTTTTCCTATGCTCTCTGGTGATGCTTGGGTGCTGCGCCCGATGAGAACTGCAGTACCGGTGAGGTTGTCGAGCATCAGATTACGTTAACCCCTGTGCGTCAACATAAAGCGCATCAAATACAATATGTTTGCATTATAGGCACATTTATATGTGTTTAGACTTCGCTGTCGAAACAGAGCTGTTCCGAGACGATCACCGAAATGTTCGGTTCGATTTACACGTTGCCCGCAGCCGCTCAGCGAGAGCTGCATTGTCAATCTTCACGCTACATACGTGGCGCGTCAAACATGAGCGGCAGCTTTCGGGAATGCCGCGCCGCGGCGCCGGAAAATTTCGGCGGGCAGCTATCGGCCGCCTCTTACGTCGCGCGTTCGTTAAGAAATGCCATGTTGCAGGGTAATTCAGCGGCGGTGAAGCGCCCGGTGCTATAAGATGGTCCAACTGAAGCATTGAGCGGATTATGGCGTCTCCCGGCATTGCCGGGACCGGGCTCAGATCCTGACGGACGGAAGCCAGCGTCGCCGTCTTCCCCCTTTCGGGCATAGATCCCTGACGCAGGGCCCGCCTGAGATGGGGCGAGCCGAATGAAGTGCCGAGGCGATCGCGCCGAGGCTACGGGCCTGTCTTGCTCAACGTGAGAGGTCGAGAGGGGGCCGGAACGGGCAGGTTCCGGGTGGTTGAGAGAGAGCGCTGTCCGGGGCCGTCCCGTGCTCTGCTCTCCCGAGGATCTCCCCGATGAACGATCTGTCCCCCGCGACCACGGCGCAAGCGCCGGTCGCACCCTCTCCTGTTCTGTCCGCCCCCAGCATTCTCGCTGCGGCCGAGGCGCTTCTTCCGCATCTCGAACGCGGCCAGCGCATCGACAGCACCATTTTGCGTGGCGTCATGGAAACCGCGTTCGGCGCCTCAGACGCTTCCGGCCTTTGGGATTGGAAAGACGCCTACGAGGCCTGCGAAGTCGCCACGATTCTGTTCCTGCGCAAATTCGGCCGCGCGCTGTTCCGCAAAGCGGCAGCGCCCGAGGCGCGCCTCGCTGCGCTGTCGAAGATCGCGGGCCTGCTGCCGAGCCATACAAGACGCTCCGAAGAAAGCCAGGCAATGCAGCAGTTCAGCACGCCCCTTCCGCTCGGGATTGCGGCAGTCACCGCTGCGGCGATCACGCCCGCGGATGTCGTGCTGGAGCCCTCGGCCGGCACCGGCCTGATGGCAATACTTGCCGACATCGCTGGCGGCAGCCTCGCGTTGAACGAACTGGCCGAAACCCGCGCGGATCTCCTCTCTACCCTCTTTCCGGCCCTGCCTGTCACCCGGTTCGATGCCGCGCAGATACATGACCATCTCGATGCCGGGGTGGTGCCCTCGGTGGTCCTGATGAACCCGCCGTTCTCGGCGCTGGCCAATGTCACCACTCGCGTGGCCGATTCTGCTTCCCGCCATATCGCTTCCGCTCTGGCGCGGCTCGCCCCTGGTGGGCGGTTGGTGGCGATCACCGGCGCGGGCTTCGGACCTGACGCACCGGCCTGGCGCGAGACCTTCATCCGGCTGCAAGAGCATGGCCGCGTGGTGTTCACGGCGGCCGTGGATGGCGCCGTCTATGCAAAGCACGGCACCACTTTCGACACGCGGCTGACGGTGATCGACAAGATTCCGGCCGAGGATCCTTCCTCCTTCCCGGCTTCTTCTGGCATCGCCCATGACGTCGCGACCCTGCTCGGTTGGATCACAGCCCAGGTGCCGCCGCGCTGCGTGGTCGATCTGCCCCGGCCACCGGCACCGACAGCACCGGCCGCCGGCCGCACGGTGCGCTCCTATCTTGCTCGGGTCGGTGCAGCCCAGCCCGCTCGGCTTACGTTGAGCAGCCCCAACGCCGTCGAACTTGCCTATGAGGCGCTGGACTGGACACCGCCCGAGGCCGCGCGGCTCTCGGACGCGATCTATGAAGAATATGCGCTGCAGGCGATCCGGGTTCCCGGTGCGGCCCCGCATCCGACCAAACTCGTGCAATCCACTGCCATGGCGTCGGTCGCGCCGCCCCGTCCCTCCTATCGGCCACTTCTGCCCGCCGACATTTGCGCCCGTCTCTCAGACGCGCAACTCGAGACGGTGATCTATGCCGGCGAGGCGCATAGCGACCACCTCGCGGGTAGCTGGACGCTGGACGAGACCCTGGACACAGTCAGCGCCGCCGCACCGGATGCGGCTGGCGCTGTCCGCTTCCGGCGTGGTTTCATGCTTGGGGATGGTACGGGTGCCGGCAAGGGCCGGCAATCGGCGGGGATCATTCTCGACAACTGGCTGCGCGGGCGCCGCAAGGCGCTCTGGATCTCCAAGTCCGACAAGCTGATCGAGGATGCGCAGCGCGACTGGTCGGCGCTCGGGCAGGAGAAGCTGCTGATCACGCCGCTTTCCCGCTTCGCGCAAGGCAAGGCGATCACTCTGTCGGAAGGCATCCTCTTCACCACCTATGCCACGCTGCGCTCGGATGATCGGGGCGAGAAGGTCTCGCGTGTCCGACAGATCGTGGACTGGCTGGGGTCGGATTTCGACGGAGTGATCATCTTCGATGAGAGCCACGCGATGCAGAACGCCGCCGGCGGCAAAGGTGAACGCGGCGATGTCGCGGCATCGCAGCAGGGGAGGGCGGGCCTGCGCCTGCAGCACGCATTGCCTGACGCACGCGTGGTCTATGTCTCAGCCACCGGGGCGACGACGGTGCACAACCTCGCTTACGCGCAGCGCCTTGGCCTTTGGGGCGGAGAAGATTTCCCATTTGCCACCCGGGCCGAGTTCGTCGAGGCGATCGAGGCCGGCGGCGTGGCAGCGATGGAAGTCCTGGCGCGCGATCTGCGCTCGCTCGGCCTCTATACCGCGCGGTCGCTCTCCTACGATGGGGTCGAGTACGAGCTGATCGAACATCAGCTGACGGGGGAGCAGCGCCGGATCTACGATTCCTATGCAGGGGCCTTTGCGGTCATCCACAACAATCTCGACGCAGCGATGGAAGCCGCCAACATCACCGGCTCGGACGGCACATTGAACCGTCAGGCCAAATCGGCAGCGCGCTCGGCCTTCGAGAGCACCAAGCAGCGCTTCTTCGGCCATCTGCTCACCTCGATGAAGACGCCGACCCTGCTGCGCTCGATCACCGAGGATCTGGAAGCGGGTCATGCGGCCGTCATCCAGATCGTCTCGACTGGCGAGGCGCTGATGGAGCGGCGGCTGGCAGAGATCCCGACCGAGGAGTGGAATGATCTGAACACGGACCTGTCTCCGCGCGAATATGTCATGAGCTACCTGCAGCATTCCTTCCCGGTGCAGCTCTATGAGCCGTTCAGCGATGGCGAGGGCAATGTCAGCTCGCGGCCGGTGTTCCGCGATGGTGAGCCCGTCGAGAGCCGCGAGGCGGTCTCCCGGCGGGACGCCATGATCGAGCATCTGGCGGGCCTGCCGCCGGTGCCGGGGGCGCTCGATCAGATCATCCAGCATTTTGGCACCGACATGGTGGCTGAGGTAACGGGACGCTCGCGCCGGATTATCCGCAAGGGCGAAGGCCCGGCGGCGCGGCTGGCGGTCGAGAGCCGCGCGCCCTCGGCCAATCTCGCCGAGACCCAGGCCTTCATGGATGACGGCAAGCGCATCCTCGTTTTCTCGGACGCAGGCGGCACCGGGCGCAGCTATCACGCCGAACTCTCGGCGCGGAACCAGCGGTTGCGGGTGCATTATCTGCTCGAACCGGGCTGGAAGGCCGACACCGCCATCCAGGGCCTTGGGCGCACCAATCGCACGAACCAGGCGCAGCCGCCTCTCTTCCGGCCGATTGCCACGGATGTGAAGGCCGAGAAGCGTTTCCTCAGCACAATCGCGCGCCGCCTCGATACGCTCGGAGCGATCACCCGCGGACAGCGCCAGACCGGCGGGCAGGGGCTGTTCCGGCCCGAGGACAATCTGGAAAGCCCCTATGCCCGCGCAGCATTGCGTCAGCTTTACCTCCTGCTGGTGCGGGGCAAGGTGGATGGGTGTTCGCTCGAGCGGTTTGAATCCGCCACCGGCCTGAAGCTGATGGATTCAAACGGCATCAAGGATGAGCTGCCGCCGATCACCACCTTCCTGAACCGGCTGCTGGCGCTGACCATCGAATTGCAAGGCATTCTCTTCACAGCTTTCGAGCAACTGCTGGAGGCGAAGGTCGAGGGCGCGATGGCGGCGGGGATCTATGATCTGGGCCTCGAAACGCTGAAGGCCGAAAGCTTCACTGTCACCGACCGGCAGGTGATCTACTCCCATCCCGGCACCGGGGCCGAGACCCGGCTTCTGACCATCACCGAACGGCGGCGCAACACGCCGCTGCTGCTAGATGCCGCCCTTGATGAATTGGATGATCCGCGCGCCGTGCTACTGGTCAACAGCCGGTCCGGCCGGGCGGCTGTGCAGGTGCCCACCACTTCTATCATGCTTGACGATGGTGAGATCGAACGCCGTGTGCGCTTGATCCGGCCGATGGAAGCCTTCAGCATGTCGATCAGGATGATGAGTGACACGCTTTGGGTTGAGACTGACAGAAAGACCTTCTCGGCCGCATGGCGCGCGGAGGTTGCTGACGTGCCGGAATTCTCGGATGCCACGCTGCATGTGGTTTCCGGACTGCTTCTTCCGGTCTGGAAACGGCTGCCGCAGGATGAGACCCGCGTTTACCGTCTGCAGACCGATGATGGCGAGCGCATCATTGGCCGCCGGGTCTCGCCCGCCTGGGCCGCGAATGCCACCATGAGTGGCGCGTCCAGCTTGGCGCCGGAACAGGCCTATATAGCTTTGCTGGAAGGTCGGACGGTCCTAGATCTTGCCGAGGGTCTGCAACTGCGCCGCTCGCGGGTGATGGGCGCGAACCGGATCGAACTGACCGGTTTCTCGGAAGCCATGCGGGATCGCCTGCGGGCCTGGGGGCTCTTCAGCGAGATCATCTCCTGGAAGCTGCGCTTCTTCGTGCCGGTGGGTGCGAATGGCACCGACATCCTTGGCAAGCTGCTCGCGGTCTATCCGATAAGCCGTATCACCGAGCGCGAGGCGGCACGATGACCTATCCCGCCAGCGCTTTCCGCAGCGCCTCAGTGACGAAGGCGCTCTTATTGCCGACATCGTTCAACTTCGCGGCGATATCGGCGTCGATCATCAGGTTCATGCGAACCTTCTTGTCGCCCGGCAGCAATGCCGGGCGACCACGCCGGGCTGTGGCGAAGAAGCTGTCACCGAGATCGCCGACCTCGCCATCGCTGTCGATCAGGGGTCTATCCTTGTTCATAGCGCTTCCTTTCCCTTGCGTTGGCTTTGCGCAGGCTGATCACCCGCAGCGCGTTGCCGCGGATACACCAGGCGACCACGCAAAGCCGGTCCTGGATCGGGACGAGGCTGACGAAACGGCGCTCGCCATATTCCTCGCGCAGATCCTCGGCGGTCAGGGCATCATCCCAACGCGCTGCGGCAACATCGGCAAAGTCGAGGCCCCGCTCCTGCAGGGTACGCGCGCGTTTGTCTTCGTCCCAGTTCAGATCCATGCGCTCAAGATAGGGCAACTTGCCTCGCGGTGCAATAAAGGTGTGTATGATTATTCTTGGCAGGAGGCGGCGTAATGGCTCGCATCGTTGCCGCCGATCTGTCGCAGCGTCTCGGCCAGCAGGCCGAGGCGGTGTGCCGGCACTACCTTTCAAATGGCCGCAAACAAGGCAACTATTGGCAGGTCGGCGATGTGCGCAATGAACCGGGGCGGTCGATGTTCGTCCGCCTCACCGGGCCAGCCTCGGGCAAGGGGGCAGCGGGCAAGTGGACTGACGGTCAGAGCGGGGAGCATGGCGATCTGCTCGATGTGATCCGCGAAACCCTTGGCCTCAGCGACTTCGCCGATGTGGCCGAGGAGGCCCGGCGGTTCCTCAGCCTGCCGCAGCTGGAACCGGCACCGGAGCCGAAGAGGCTCAGATCGGCACCGGCACCCTCCGGTTCACCTGACGCTGCAGAACGGCTCTGGCGCATGTCGAGGTCCATCCGGGGCACGCTGGCCGGCACCTATCTGCGCAAACGCGGCCTGACGGATCTGCGCGACACGGACAGCCTCCGCTTCCACCCTGACTGCTATTACCGTCCGGGGGGCGAGGGTCCAACCGAGACCTGGCCCGCGCTGATCGCCAGGATCACCGACCTCGAAGGCAAGCTCACCGGCGTCCACCGCACTTGGCTCACCCGCGATGGCAGCGGGAAAGCGCCTCTCGATCCTCCGCGCAAGGCGATGGGGGACCTGCTCGGCAACGCGGTCAGGTTCGGTCAGGCGCAGGATGTCATGGCGGCAGGGGAGGGCATCGAGACCGTGCTCTCGCTGCGCCAGATCTTACCAAAGATGCCGATGGTCGCGGCTCTCTCGGCGGGACATCTCGCAGCCATCCTGTTCCCGGCAACTCTGCGCAGGCTCTACATCATCCGCGACAATGATCCCGCCGGCGACAGTGCGCGGGACAGCCTGGTCGCCCGGGCACACGAGGCCGGGATCGAACCCATCACGCT